>CAVOFA010000061.1:0-17530 GCA_963694865.1 Gammaproteobacteria bacterium
TCTGTCTTCGGTAGCCAGTTGCAGACACAGGAACTCCTCGCAGAACCACTCTTCGAAAAGCTGCATTTCCTTGTGCAGTTTGCGTCTGTCATAGGGGTCAAGTCTCTCACCTTTAACCCCGGCCTGCAGCCTGACCAAAGTATCTACGGCTTGCCGATACAATACTGTGGTTGCCGCGACTTCACCCTGCTCCTGCAGACGCAATAGATGCGGCAAGTAAAGCCGATCACCAAAGTCATCAAGCAGCATAAAGCCCAGCTCATAGTCGACAGCCAGCACTGCGGGCGTGGTCACTCCGGCGTCACGAAACAGCTCCGCTATGCGCACAAAGGCCTTACTGTTTTCAGTTGCCGGCGGAGCGTCTACGACGACAATACTGCGCTCGCCTGTGCTGAGCCGAAAATAGCGGCGAAAACTGGCGTCAGCACTGACGGATTCCAATTCCATTGTAGTTGGGGCTGCACCGGGCATGAGCTGATCCAGTGCCAGCTTGGCCCACTGCGTTAATTTTTGTAGTCTTGTGTCGTCCATATTCGATGCTTTGCCCGATTTCGAAGCAGAATTTCTGCTTCTCGCTGCAACTACCCCTATGTGTTGGTATTGCCCTGTATCTTTGAATTAGCCAATGTCTTCGAATTACTCAATATCTTTGCATTGACAGGGCAATGAATTATTATGCCCGTGTTGGCCGGCAGGGCCAGCACCGTCTTGCAATTCAACCAGTTAGTCGGTTCCGTATTCGAATTGTTTAAGATCACATTTGCCAAAATTATTGAATTTTCATCCGACCCGCTCTTATATGCCGTTTAAGAAATGCCCTCTCTCCGCGTCCATTGCCCGCATTCCTTCAATTGGATCGGTGTCTGGAGTGTTGACTGGATTGCTGACTGGATTGATGTTGTCATCAATTTCGCAGCATTCCTATGCCCAGATTCCGCAGACTAGCTGTCGCGCCAATGCTGCCGGTGATGGCTGGATTTGCGTGACCACGGAGCCTGGGGGCACGGTGCCCCTACCTGCGCCCCTACCCGAGACCGACGCTGAAACCGAGGCAGCGCAGCCGGAAGTCGAGCCTGTGGACGAGCCCCCAGCCGTGCTGGAAACCGACGCGGAATCAGCCGCAGCGACAGAGCCAGGCATCGACTCGAGTAGCGTCGTTATCCCCCCTGGCAGCACAGACGCAGGCGCAGCTAATCGCGCTGGAGAATCCGAGCAGATCGCGCCAGCTGTCAGGGCTTTTGCCGCCGGCGACGATCTCGACTGGGTGCCCCGGGAAGCGATGACCGTGGAGCAGCTCGCGACCCTGCAGCCAAACTGCTGCGGCGCATTCGTAGACCCCGGTGGCGTGGAAAGAAACGCGGATAACAATCCGCAAGACACCGCAACCTTCTTCAACACGTCAGCCGGTATTCAACAAATATCCCCCAATCTGATCACAGTCGACGGCGATATTGTTGTGCAACAGGGTTATCGGCGCATGCAGAACAACGACATCACCACCATAGATCGGAATGGAAACACCGTGTTGATGCAGGGAGAGGTGGTGTTCCGCGAGCCCAACGTACTGATTCAGGGTAGCTCGGCCTTTATCGACAACGATGAAGGCACCAGCAGAATTGAAAATGCCCAGTACGTGCTGCACGACATTGGCGCCCATGGTCGCTCTGGCAGTATTGTCTATACCAGCGCTTCGGGTCTGGTAAGCATAGAAAATGGTGAGTTCAGTCGCTGCGAGCCCGAAAGCAATTTTTGGCATATAGAGGCCAGGAACATAATACTGGATCAGCAGCGCGGCCGCGGTTATGCCCAGGCTGCACGTTTGTATGTTAAAAACGTGCCCGTGTTTTACTATCCGTTTACGCTGCAATTCCCCCTGGGCGATGAACGCATCTCTGGCTTCCTGGCGCCCAGCACCGGCTCGACTCGCAGCGGTGGTGCCGACTTCGAACTGCCCTACTACCTGAACCTTGCGCCAAATTACGACGCCACCATTTCACCCAGATTTATTTCTGATCGAGGCGTCCTCACCAGCACCGAGTTTCGTTTCCTGTCACGAGGCTCCATGAACACTCTGAACATGTCGTATTTGGGTGGCGACAAACTGTTCGACCCCGATACTGTCAATATCCCCGGGTCCGACTCGCCAGCGGCGGAGGATCGCTGGTTTCTAGGCTATGAACACGCTGGCAACCTGAGCCGCAACTTGAGTACTTTCATTGACTACAACGCGGTGAGTGATGATGACTATTTCTATGACCTGGGCAGCAATGGCCTGAATACCACCAGTCGCACCCATCTGAATCGGCAGGGCCAGCTCAGCTTTCGCTCCGACTACTTGCGGGGAAACATCAACGTACAGCGAACCCAGATCATCGATCCTCTGTTTACCGAAGGTGGCCAGGCAACTCCTTATGATCGCCTGCCCCAGTTAAATTTTCAGTCAGATGCTTATCTCGCCGCTGGCTTTCGCGTAGGTCTGAGTGGACAGATCACCGCCTTCGACCGCAGCCTGGATGAAGATTTGTTCAGCCCGACCCGTATCGAAAATGGCGCGCTGGTGACGGGAGAAAGGCTTAACCTGGAGCCGGCCATCAACTGGTCGCTGGAAACACCAGGCTGGTTTCTGCGGGCGAATGCCAAGTACGTGTATAAGGCGTACGCGCTGGAAGATCAGGCTATCGGCACACTCGATGATCCTGATCTCGGCGTCGCTGTCTACGGCTTCGACAGTGGACTGATATTCGAACGCACTATGTCCAGCGGCTATACCCAGACCCTGGAGCCACGAGCATTGTATTTATTTAGTGAATTTGAAGAGCAGGATCAGCTGCCGTTATTCGACACGTCTGAATTGAACTTCAGCTTCAGCCAGCTGTTCCGTGACGACCGCTTCAGTGGCGGCGACCGGGTAGCGGATGCCGACCAGGTCAGTGTCGCCCTGACCACGCGTGTCCTCGATCCCCTGGGCAGGGAGCGCGCGCGACTTAGCATCGGCCAGATCAAATATTTCGACGACCGCCTGGTGACAATGAGGAGCCCGTCACAAGCATTTGTTCCCCGCCATTCGACGCTCGCTACCAAATCCGCTCTCGCCGGTGAGTTTGCCTACTCCTTTTTGGAGAATTGGCAGCTGCATGCAGACGTACAATGGAACCAGGAGTCGGAAGAAATTGACGAAGGCAGTTTCGCCCTGCGTTATCACGGTGACAACAGTCACCTGCTTAATCTCAGCTATCGCTTCCGTGGTATTGCCCTGAATCCCAACCTGCCTGCTTTCCCCGGTACCGGTGCAGCAATCGACACCCGCATAAAACAAACCAACTTTTCAGGCGTTTGGCCACTGAATGAAAAGTGGAAACTACTGGGTCGTTGGAACTATGATCACAGTAATTCGCGCAATCTGGAGAGCTTTGTCGGCATCGAATACAGCAATTGCTGCGCAACTATTCGCCTGATTGGTCGAGAATGGGTTGACGAAGACGAATTGTTTCTTCCTAATATCGAACCCAACAGAGGAATTTTTGTCCAATTTACACTGAATGGGCTGGGAAATATTACCGGCGGTGGTGTTAGCAGCCTGTTACGAGATGGTATTTGGGGATTCAGAGAGCCCGATTATGAATAATTTGAAGATGCACGAGATGGCCGCTATCGGCGCCAGCGCCGAAGTTAAGCGGCTTAGCAGTTGGCTGGTGGTGGCCTGCATGAGTCTTGGCTTCATGGCAATCAGCGATTATGCGTTCGCGCAACGGGTTCAGCTGGATCGGATTATAGCCATTGTCGACGAGGATGTGGTATTGCAAAGCGAATTTGACTCACGCATTACGGAGCTCAACCTGGCGGCTACTCGCGCCAATCAACCTGTGCTCGAGGGCGATGAATTTCATTCCGAATTGATGGATGCCCTGGTTCTTGAAAACCTGCAAATGCAACTGGCCGAGCGCGTGAGTATTCGCTTCGATGACGATGCCATTAACCGCCTGCTTGGAAACATGGCTGAAAATAACAGCATGAGTTTCGATGAGTACCTCGACGCGCTACGAGAAAATGGTATTTATCTACAGACCCGGGATCAGATTCGCAAACAGATGACCATACAGGAATTGCAACGAGCCCTGGTCAATCGCCGCATCTCCATCAGCGATCAGGAAATTGAAAATTTCCTCAATTCGGAGATGGGCAAAGAAGCTATTGCCGCCATCTATTTCATCGATCACTTCCGCATCGTTTCCGGCGCTTCGGATTCTGCTGAAGTCAAAGACAATAAACTGAAATATGCCGCCGACCTCACAGTGCGCATAATTGAAGGTGAAGATTTCCTTACGGCTCGCACCGCCGCACAAGCTGCCGGCAGATTTGAAATTGATGGCACAGAATTCGGCTGGAAAAAAGCCGACGAACTGCCACAACTGTTTGCTGACATCGTCACTGACATGAGCATTGGCGATGTAGAAGGACCCATTGAAGCGGGCAATGGATACCATCTTATTAGTCTCAGGGGTAAGCGTGGTGGCACCGATCAAATGGTTGAGCAATCTGATATACGCCACATCATGCTGGTGCCGAACGCAGTTCGCACCAAGGAACTGACTCGGACTGCCATCGAAAGACTGCGCCAACAGATTGTGGACGGTGAGGAGTTCGCTACATTAGCACGGCAAAATTCTAATGACGCTTCCTCGGTGGTTGCGGGCGGCGACCTGGGCTGGATTAACGAAAACGGCATGCCGCCGGAGATGAAAGTGGTAGTAGATGAGCTGGAGATCGGAGAACTAAGTGCAGTGTTCGAGTCCACTTCCGGCTTTCATATCGCCGAGGTCATGGGGCGCAGAGTTACAGATCTGAGCCAGGACTACACTCGCAGCCAGGCTGAAAATGCACTTCGCACTCGCAAATTCGACCTTGAGCTGGAGAACTGGTTGATTGAAATCCGGGAAAAAGCATTCATCGAACTGATTGACTAAAAGCTTACCGGAATCGACCGTGGTATATCGTATCGCCCTCACAGCCGGCGAGCCGGCCGGAATTGGACCGGATCTTTGTGTCCAGTTAGCACAGCGTCCGCCGGCTGACGTTGAACTGGTTGCGGTTGCCGATCCGGTGCTACTTACAGATCGCGCGAACGCACTCGGTTATCCTCTAAACCTCAAGGTATTCGACCCTTGCCTCCCGGCCAGCGCTACTCAAGAAGGCGAATTGACCGTGTTACCGGTGACCTTGGCGGCAAATGTAATCGCCGGCAAGCTTGATCCTGGCAATGCCGGCTACGTGCTGAACACCTTAACCACAGCCATGGACTGTGCCCTGGCCCACGAAGTGGATGCCCTGGTCACGGGCCCGGTGCAAAAATCAATTATCAATGACGCCGGCATCAAATTTACCGGCCACACTGAATTTCTGGCAGATTATTGTCAGCAGCATCTGACTGTTATGATGCTGGCGACGCCGGGGCTTAGAGTGGCGCTGGTCACCACTCACCTGCCGCTGGCGGCGGTGCCCGGCGCCATTACCAAGACCTTGCTGGCAGACATTATTTCGATTCTGCAGCAGGACCTGACGCAGAAATTTGGTTTGCAGCATCCCCGCATTCTGGTTTGCGGCCTCAATCCACACGCCGGAGAGTCCGGGCACATGGGACGTGAGGAAATAGAAATTATTGAGCCGGTGTTGGAAATGAAACGGCGAGAGGGACTCGATCTTATCGGGCCGTTACCGGCGGACACCCTGTTTACTGCAAAGTATCTCGATACTGCCGATGCCGTGTTGGCCATGTATCACGACCAGGGTTTGCCGGTACTAAAGTTCAAGGGTTTCGGTAACGCCTGTAATATCACTCTGGGATTACCCATTATTCGAACCTCAGTAGATCACGGCACCGCATTGGATCTGGCGGGGACTGGTAAGGCCGAGAGTGGTAGTCTCTACAACGCCGTGGCCGTTGCAACCGAGATGATACAGCATTGGAAATCAAGGTAGCGCGTCAGCTACAGGCTATTCGCGAGTTCGGGCAATGAACACAAAAAACAAGTCTGGTGTGATTTTCAGCAATGGCATGCAACATCGTGCCAGAAAGCGATTTGGTCAGAATTTCCTGCATGATCGCGGCATCATCGAGCGCATTATTCACTGCATAAATCCCCGGGCGGGTGATCATCTACTGGAAATTGGTCCTGGCCAGGGAGCGCTGACGGAATATCTAATTGAGTCCGAGGCCAGATTAGACTGTGTAGAACTGGATCGAGATCTGGCCAGCTTTCTTACTACGCGCTACAGCCGCAATCCAGGCTTCAGGCTCTACCAGCAAGATATCCTCAAGTTCGACCTGGGCACGCTCGACGCCGCCGACCATGGTTTACGCGTTATCGGCAATCTACCCTACAATATTTCAACGCCAGTGTTGTTCTATCTGCTTAAATCCTATGAGCTCATAAAGGACATGACCTTCATGCTGCAACTGGAAGTGGTGCAGCGTCTTAGCGCGCAGGTGGGCAACAAGAATTACGGTCGCTTGGGATTGATGTTGCAATACTTTTGCAAGGTTGAGCATCTGTTCGATGTGCCTGCCTCGGCATTTTCGCCGCCACCGAAGGTCAGTTCGGCGATCGTGCGACTGACTCCCCACAGCAACTTTCCCGTGCAGGCTCGCAACATAGAAAACCTGCAGATCGTCATTCGAACTGCCTTCAATCAACGCCGCAAGACCCTGAAAAACAGCTTAAAGGCGATTATCTCAGAGCAGAGTCTGAAAAAATTGCCGCTGGATATCACTCTGCGGCCAGAAAACCTCAGTCTCGCTGACTATGTCATGATCAGCGACAGCTTACCGGGTTAAAGACTGAGTTGGTTAGATGAACTACCACCGACCCTGGCGGTGACGATGCTATACTGAGGCCAGCATGAGCAACTACGTCATCGGCGATATTCAAGGCTGTTACAAGTCGCTGAGAAAGCTTCTGAAAAAAGTTCGCTTCTCAGCTGACCGGGACACATTATGGTGCGTCGGTGATCTCATAAATCGCGGCCCGAATTCCCTCGACACCCTGCGTTTCCTACAGGACATTGACGATGCTACCAATATTGTTCTGGGCAACCACGACCTGCATTTCATTGCTATCAACGAAAATTGCTCCCCGACACATAATAAGGGCGCACTGGAGAAACTGCTTAAGGCCAGCGACTGCCAGCAGCTAAGTGATTGGTTGCGAACGAAGCGCCTGGCGTATTACCAAAGTCTCGATACCCGCTTTGGCATCATGAACTTTCTGATGATTCATGCTGGAGTGTCACCGCAGTGGTCTCTGCAGAAAACGCTAAACCTGGCAGCTGAAGTAGAATACGCTCTGCAATCGCCGGACTACAAAAAATTTCTACGACACATGTACGGCAACACACCAGATTTTTGGTATAACAAATTACAGGATCTGGATCGGCTTCGGGTTATTACTAATTACCTTACCCGGATAAGGTTTTGCGACGAAATTGGCCGCTTAAATCTGAGCATCAAGGAAGGACTGGATGCCGCGCCCCCTGGTTTCAGCCCCTGGTATAAGCATGAAAAAATAAGTTCGAAGGCGACGATTTTATTTGGGCATTGGGCTGCGATCGAGGGCCGAACCGACAGCGAGCACGTGCACGCACTGGATACGGGTTGTGTCTGGGGACGAGAACTCACCTTGATGCGCCTGGAAGACCAGAAACGTTACAGCGTTCCCGGTTAGAATGTGTTTAATCCAGAGCAGCTCTGAACAATGGAATGATTGTTGTATGGAAATCTATCTCGTAGGCGGTGCAGTCCGCGACAGCTTACTCGACATTCCGGTCAGAGATAAAGACTGGGTGGTTGTCGGTGCCGATGCGGAACAGTTGCTGGCCTTGGGCTATCTTCAAGTGGGGAAAGGCTTTCCGGTTTTCCTGCATCCACAGACAAAACAGGAACATGCGCTCGCGCGCACGGAAATCAAAACGGCGCCGGGTCACACTGGCTTCGAATTCGATACCGCAACGAGCGTAACCCTGGAGCAGGATCTGGCGCGTCGGGATTTGACCATTAACGCGATAGCGCAAGCCACGGACGGCGAAATTATCGATCCCTATAACGGTCGTCGTGATCTGGAGAAGCGCATTCTGCGCCATGTCTCTGGTGCCTTCAGCGAAGATCCCCTGCGAGTTTTGCGAGTAGCGAAATTTGCTGCCCGTTTCAGTGACTTGGGTTTTGAGGTGGCGCCGGAAACCATGACTCTGATGCAGGCAATAGTCACCAGCGGCGAGCTTGATGCCCTGGTCAAGGAACGGGTCTGGCAAGAAATAGAAGAAGCAATGGGTGGGCCCGACCCGGCCAGGTTTATACAAGTGTTGCGTGACTGTGGCGCACTCAAGTCTATCCTGCCCGAAGTTGACAGCTTGTTCGGCGTACCGCAACCTGCCAAATATCACCCCGAGGTCGACACCGGTGTTCACATCCTGATGTGCCTGCAGCAGGCCTGCAAACTCAGTCTCGACCCGGTGGTACGCTACGCGACACTGGTACACGATGTTGGCAAGGCCATTACCGATAAAGACAAATGGCCCAGCCACCATGGCCACGAATCCCTCGGACTTACATTGCTCGCTGGTATAAACACTCGCCTCAAGGTGCCGAATGAATTTTCACAACTGGCGGCACTGGTGTGCGAGCACCACAGCAAGCTTCACCGCATCACCGAGTTGCGTCCATCCACTCTACTTAAGCTGTTGCTGTCGCTGGATGCAATACGCCGACCGCAGCGGCTCGATAAATTCCTACTCTGCTGTGAGGCAGACGCCAGAGGTAGAACTGGTCTGGAGCATCAGGACTATCCCCAGCGCCAGTATTTGCTCAATATTCTTGCGGCCTTGCTTGATCTGGATATTGCCAACCTACTGCAGGAGGCTGAGCACAAGAAACTGCAAGCAGACCCAAAACAGCTAATCGAACAGCATCGCCTGCAGGCGATCACGGACCAAGTGACAGCAATGGCACAGGGAGATTAACGCCGCGTGACTGATCGCAAAGTCGTGTGCATCACCGGCGCCGCAAAGCGCATTGGCGCAGCTATAGCGCGGGACTTCCATACGCAAGGGTTTACTGTGATCGTCCACTACCATCGTTCCGCTGCTGCCGCAAAAGATTTAGTGATGGAATTTAATCGTATCCGAGCCGACTCCGCCCATGCCTTGCAGGCGCAGTTAACAGACTCCACCCAGGTAGAAGCGCTGAGTCATCAGTTGCTGGATGTCTACGGCCGTCTCGACGTGCTGGTCAATAATGCCTCGTCATTCTATCCGACTACGCTCAGTGAAGTTACCGATGCCAGCTGGGACGATCTCATCGACAGCAACCTGCGCGCAGCATTTTTTCTCTGCCGAAATTTAAGCGCTGAGCTAAAGCGGACCAAGGGCTCCATCGTCAACATTGTCGACACCCATGCCGATCGACCTCTGCGCGGCCACTCAATATACAGTATTGCCAAAGCCGGTCTGAAGGCGATGACGAAATCGCTGGCACTGGAGCTGGCCCCTCAGGTGAGGGTCAATGGTGTGTCACCTGGCGCCATATTGTGGCCGCCGGCACTGGAAGACGACGCCGATCCGACTGTACCTGCGGCCAGAGAAAAAATTCTCCGTGAAATCCCCCTGGGCTGCCTGGGAAAGCCAGAGCATATTGCCGCCGCCACCTACTTTCTTGCTGTCCAGGCCAGTTACCTCACCGGACAGGTAATCAAGGTCGATGGAGGCCGTAGTCTCATCTAATGAAGGGAAGGGAAGGGAAGCGTGTAGAAAGTATACGGCGCCTTTCATCCAGGCAACCGCGCTAAGATAATGAATTCCAATACTCCCATGTCCGTGTTCGACATGGACGAGCAAATCATCAACTGAGAATTAGTAATCTGCTCACTGGTCTGCCCAATCGAAATCCAGCGGCCAGAGTCGTTGACTGTCTTTGTCGAAGTCTGCCCAGAGCCTGGAGAAACTGACTCCCAGGGAGCTGTGCAACTGCTCGGGTAGTAATTCCGCCAACGGCCTCAGCACGAAGGCATTGCGGCTAATCTCAGGTCGCGGCAGCAGCATGCCACAGTCCAAGCCAGTCTGCTCGCCAGACTCGTCGCGGTAGGTGAGTATATCGACATCGATAATGCGGGGAGAAAACCTCGGTCGGGATCTGTCCCTGCCCATGCTGTCTTCCAAAGCCTTCAAATAACTGGCGACAGCGACACGGGGCTTATCGGTCTCAAGCACCACCACAAGATTGAGAAAATTGTCGCCTTCGAATCCTATTGCCTCGCTTTCGTAAACTCTTGAACACCTAATATTACGGAATTCAGCACGCAGGCTTGCCACCGCGTGACGAATATTTTCGGCAGCGTCGATGTTACTGCCAATACTGAGAGAGAGAACGGCCACCTGTCATTTTACTCGCTTAAGGAACTCTTGCACCACGTTCGATGATCACACCCACATCTTTCGATCCGGTTACCGCGCCAGGCTTGCCGACCCGCAGTTTCAGCCAGGGCACATCAAATTCTGCCAGCAGAATATCTGCGATTCTTTCGGCAAGGGTTTCAACCAGAAAGAAATCCGAGTTCTCGACAAAGTCGATCAGGCGTTTAGACACGGCTTTGTAATCCAGCACCTTGTCGATACTGTCGGTGGAGGCCGCTGCGCGAATATCCGTTGCCAATTCCACATCGAGACTGACTACCTGTCGCTGTTCTCGCTCCCAGTCGAAGATACCGATGATGGTCTTTATTTCCAATTCGCGAATATAGACTATATCCATTAGCTGCCCCTTGCAGTTTTATTACGCATGCAGTGTTCCCGGTCTTGTAATGTTCTGGTTGGTTCTGTGTGCCAGCAGTTCCTGTTAAACAAGCAGATGTCTGCCATGAAGATGTTATGGATAGAGCTAACACCGCAAAATCCTGGCTGACGTGTAACTAGACAGCCGACAATGTCTCCAGTGACCAGCGCGGGTTCGCCTGTATCTGCAGATCGTCCTGCTGTCCTGCCAACAGACGCTGACAGCCGGCAAACGCAATCATGGCGCCGTTGTCTGTACAAAAGCGGGGCTGGGCATAGAACAGCTTAGCACCGGCAGTGGCAGCAGTTTTCTCGAGCACCTCGCGCAATTGCAGATTGGCGCTGACGCCGCCAGCGATAACCAGCGTTTTCATGCCAGTTTGTTGCAGCGCTCGGCGGCACTTGATCGCTAATGTGGCTATCACGGCGTCTTCGAAGGCCCTGGCGATATCGGCTCGGGTTTGTTCATCGAGGCTGCCATCATGCTGCTGGTCTGCAATCGTATTGCGGGTATAAGTCTTTAAGCCACTGAAACTGAAATCCAGCCCCGGGCGATTCGTCATCGGGCGTGGAAACACAAATTTACCCGGCTCTCCCGACTGTGCCAGCCTGGCGACATTTGGACCACCGGGGTAGGACAGCCCCAGCATTTTTCCGACTTTGTCGAAAGCTTCTCCGGCAGCATCATCCAGCGATTCGCCCAGTAATGTGTATCGACCAATGCCGTCCACCTGTACCAATTGCGTGTGGCCGCCCGATACCAGCAGCGCCACGAACGGGAAGTCAGGGGCAGTGGACTCAAGCATGGGTGCCAGCAAATGTCCTTCCATGTGATGCACGCCAATCGCCGGCAGATTCCAGCCCATGGCCAGTGCGCGGCCAACCGAAGCCCCCACCAGCAAGGCGCCAACCAGGCCCGGACCTGCCGTATAGGCCACTCCTTCCAGCGCCCCGGTATCAATTTCAGCGCGTTCGATCACCTCTCGCACCAGTGGCAAGGTCTTGCGTATATGGTCACGGGATGCCAGTTCGGGAATAACACCTCCGTATTTCGCATGAATGTCGATCTGGCTGAATAAACAGTCCGCCAGCAGGCCTTGCTCGCTGTCATAGACGGCAACTCCGGTGTCATCACAGGATGTTTCAATGCCCAGTACAATCAATGGTTTGGCTCTCTGTTTCGGTCTTAGATGTTGGCTGGTGGGTTTTTGCAGGAGCAATCATGCCAAATTTCCTCGAATATCCCAAATCAGAGATTTTTTACCGCTTTATTTCCCTGGGATCGGCGGATTTCTTTGCAATTGGCTTGATTGGCCTATAACATTAGCGCCCCTGAAATACCCTCCAGCTGCGATGCAGTCTGACAGGGACAAAATTAATTTTAAAGGTAGGTATTTTTTTCCATGCCAATGGTTAAATTGAAAGAGAATGAGCCTGTTGATGTGGCACTGCGCCGCTTCAAGCGTTCATGCGAGAAAGCCGGCGTTCTAGCCGAAGTACGTCGCAGAGAATTCTATGAAAAGCCGACTTCAGTGCGCAAGCGCAAGGGTGCTGCTGCAGTTAAACGTCATCTCAAGAAACTGCAACGAGAAAACAAAAAAAGCGTGCGTTTGTACTAAAATCTATCCCAAACCTTGTATTACTCTGCGACTAAATAGCCATTCGGTCGCTCCTGCTATTCGGAACGCACATGTCTGACAGCGCCCTCAAACAACAACTGACCGAGGCCATGAAAGATGCCATGCGCGCCAAAGATAAGGCTCGCCTGGGCACCATTCGTCTCGCCCTGTCTGAAATCAAGCGGGTGGAAGTGGACGAGCGTATCGATCCAGACGATACCCGGGTAATAGCAATCCTCGATAAGATGGTCAAGCAGCGGCGCGAGTCCATTCGCATGTTCGAGGATGCGGGTCGCACCGAACTTGCTGATCAGGAAAAATTCGAAATAGGCGTCCTGCAGGAATTTCTACCCCAGGCACTCAGCGCGGCTGAGCTGGATGACATCATCAAGGCAGCCCTGACCGAAACCGGAGCCGAGAGTATGAAGGACATGGGCAAGGTCATGGGACTGGTTAGACCACAGGTCATCGGTCGCGCCGACATGGGCAGCATAAGCGGTAAAATTAAAGCGTCCTTGAGTTAGAGGCCGCCCTGCCCCAAAACCTCTTTTTCACCGATCGAACCTCCGTCTTCAGCGTTCGAATCTCCGTCAATTTCTCGACCAAACCAGGACACATCTGAATCCCTGCGAAAATATATTCCAGAAATTGGGTACAATCGCTGAGTAAAATCACTGCTAATTCCGATAAGATTCATCTATGGCTGGACTCATCCCGCAAGCATTTATCGACGACCTCTTACACCGGGTCGATATCGTCGATGTCATAGACAAGCGGCTCACACTGAAAAAAACCGGCAGAAACTACTCTGCCTGTTGCCCCTTCCACAACGAGAAAACACCTTCCTTCAGCGTTCAACCTGAGCGTCAGTTTTACTACTGCTTCGGCTGTGGCAACGGTGGTAATGCCATCGGCTTCGTCATGGAATACGATCAAGTGTCCTTTCCCGAAGCTGTTGAGTCCCTGGCCGGCGACGCCGGCATCGACGTGCCACGGGAAGAAAGCAAGGCAACCGCCAGGAAGCAGTCAGAGCACGCGAAGCTGCTGGATACCATTGAGCGAGCCAGCAAATTTTATCAGTACCAGATCCGTCACCACGACAACCGCCAGGCCGCTGTAGACTACTTGAAGTCTCGCGGCGTTAGCGGCGAAATTGCCCGCGACTTTGGGATCGGCTACGCCCCGCCGGGCTGGGATAATTTGCTCTCTGCGCTGGGCACAGATGCTAAAGAGCAAAGCTCTCTCTTCAAAGCCGGCATGGTGATTCAAAAAGATCGGGGCAACAACCAAAGCAACGACGCTACAAAGACCGAGCCAGAGCAAGGCACTAGCAAGCAGACCGACACCCACTATTATGACCGCTTTCGTCATCGCATTATGTTTCCCATCAGAGACAGTCGTGGCCGCACCATTGCTTTTGGTGGCAGGGTGCTGGGCGACGACAAACCCAAGTATTTAAATTCACCTGAAACTCCAGTGTTTCACAAGGGCTCCGAACTTTATGGCCTGTTTCAGGCCCGCAAGTCCAGCCCCAAGCTCACGCGCATCCTCATCGTCGAGGGCTATATGGATGTTATAGCTCTGGCGCAGATGGGCATTCGCAATGCGGTCGCCACCCTGGGTACAGCCACCAGCGCCATCCACCTCAATCGGGTATTTCGGTTCGTGTCCGAAATTGTGTTCTGTTTCGATGGCGACAATGCCGGACGTACGGCGGCATGGCGAGCATTGGAAGCTTCGCTGCCGTTGCTGGAAGATGGTCGCCAAATAAAATTTCTGTTTCTGCCCGAGGGCGAGGACCCCGACACCCTAGTGCGCAAAATTGGAGAAGCCGAATTCAGAGCGAAAATAGAGCAGGCAACTCCGCTGGAGAATTTCTTCTTTGAAAAGCTTTCTGCTGGTCTGGATATGGATTCCATCGAAGGTCGGGCCCGCTTGAGCAATCTCGCCAAACCACTGATCAAACACTTCCCGCGAGGCGTCTATGCGCAGTTAATGCTGGACCGCTTGTCTGAAATCCTGGGAGTGGACAGCGTATCCCTCACGCAGTTAATGGCAAGCAGCCCGCCTCTACCTGAGGCAATGGATGGCCCACCGCCACAGCAGGGGGCGCCCGAATACATGGGTGGCCCGAGCCCCGGATTTGCGCGGCGCAGTCGACAAGCATCCATAGCCGGATCAAATCTTGCCGTCTACCGAAAGCCGGCCAGTCTTAAAGCCATAGAACTGCTTCTGAGACACCCGGAGATCGCTCTCTCTATTGAGGGGGATCTGGAGCCGCTGGACTCGGCGGAAGACGAGAGCCGCAAACTGCTGCTGTCTCTAATCAGATTGGTACAGAAGGAACCAAAGACCGAGACCTTCACACTACTGGGCTATTGCTATGGCACCAGCCTTGCCAGCCAGCTCACCCAGCTCTTGAAAAGTGAGAAAATCACCCCAACTGAAGGGGTGGAGAAGGAGTTTCATCAGATTCTTGACAGTATATTGTCAGATATAAGACACAAGCTGGAACTGCTACAGCTGAAAGACAAGTTGAAATCCCATATTAATGCGGCGAGTAACGGCGAAAGATAGAAACTCAACGGCCGCTATAACAGTCTAAGATTATGAGCATAATGTATTACAACTCTGCCGCTAACCCTATATAATGCGCGGCCCAGTTTTATTCACCCATTCATTGTCTGGCACTCGAGCCAGGGGAAACGAGAGTTCATGGCCGAAATAATAGCACCTCAGTCGAGTCTCAAAGCCTTGATTGCGAAAGGTAAGGAACAGACCTATTTGACCTATGCACAGGTCAATGATCACTTGCCTGAATCTATCTCCGACCCGGATCAAGTTGAAGACATTATTCAAATGATCAATGACATGGGCATCAAGGTGTTTGAAACAGCTCCTGATGCGGACGCGCTGCTGCTCAACGAAGAAATCGATACCGATGCCGATGAAGTTGCAGCGGCCGAAGCTGCCGCTGCACTGGCAGCGGTAGAAAATGAAGCTGGCCGAACCACCGACCCGGTACGCATGTACATGCGGGAAATGGGGACAGTCGAGCTACTGACTCGTGAAGGTGAGATTGCCATCGCCCAGCGTATCGAAGAAGGCCTGCGCGAGCTAATGAAAGCTATGGCGCTGTTCCCGGGTACCGTTGAGCACGTTCTCAATGAATATGCTCTGATCGTTGCCGATGAGCGTCGCCTGAATGAACTCATGACCGGTTACCTTGACGCTGCCGATGTCATTCCGGTGCCGCCTCCCGTCCATACCAGTCCGGGAAACAAAAAAGATGGCGACGACGATGAGTTACCAGTAGGTCCGAACCCGGAAGAAGCACGCATTCGGTTCACCGAGATTCGAGAGCAGTATGAACTCGCCAGCGCAGTGGTTGCCAAGCACGGTCGTAACCATGCCAAGGGTGCTGAAGAACTGGAAAAACTGGGTGACCTGTTCAAGTCCCTAAAACTCACTCCAAGACAGTTCGAACCCCTGCTCAGCCATATCCGTGCAGTGCTTGCGCGGCTGCGTCGTCATGAAAAAACCGCCATGAGCTTGTGTGTACGCAGCGCCAAGATGCCACGCAAAGATTTCATCGCCAGCTTTCCTGGTAATGAAGTTAATGAGAAGTGGATCGATCCACACATTAAGGCTAAACAACCTTACTCTGAGTTACTGGTCAATGTGGAAACTGAAGTACTGCGGGCACAGAGAAAAATACGCCTGCTGCAAGAAGAGTGCTTTCTTACGGTTTCAGAAATTAAAGACATCAATCGACAGATGTCGATTGGTGAGGCCAAGTCCCGGCGTGCCAAGAAAGAGATGGTTGAAGCTAACCTGCGTCTGGTTATCTCCATCGCCAAGAAATACACCAACCGCGGCTTACAATTTCTCGACCTTATCCAGGAAGGCAACATAGGATTGATGAAGGCGGTAGACAAATTCGAATATCGCCGAGGTTACAAATTCTCCACCTATGCTACCTGGTGGATTCGTCAGGCCATCACTCGCTCGATCGCCGACCAGGCCAGAACCATCCGTATTCCGGTGCACATGATTGAGACGATTAACAAACTCAATCGCATCTCTCGCCAGATGGTACACGAGAAAGGCCGTGAACCAACTCCGGAAGAGTTGGGCGAGCGCATGGAGATGACGGAAGACAAGGTACGTCGCGTACTGAAGATTGCGAAAGAGCCAATCTCCATGGAAACCCCAATCGGTGATGACGAAGATTCACACCTTGGTGATTTTATCGAAGATGCCACCGTCGACTCGCCGGTCGATTCATCCATCGATGCAGGCCTGCGAGAAGCCACCAAAGCCGTTCTCGGCAGCCTCACCGCCAGGGAAGCGAAAGTGTTGAGAATGCGATTCGGCATCGACATGAACACCGACCACACACTCGAAGAAGTGGGCAAGCAGTTCGATGTAACCCGCGAACGTATCCGCCAGATCGAAGCCAAGGCCCTGAGAAAACTCAGGCACCCTACCCGCTCCGATCATCTGCGCAGCTTCCTGGACGAATAAGCGCCTGGACTGGCTTGGAAAGATGGGCCGCCTTATAATGCGCCCCATCGCATTTCTGGCTGCTTGAATTGGCACTTTGCCCGATGAAAATGTTCTAGCGATGCCTGTTGTTTGCAATCGAGGCGCAGTGATTGTTGGCCAATAGTACACGACCGCCGAGAAAATTCGGGCCGACAGCTAAGTTGGATAAAGAGCCGGAATCATATTAGCTTATTTTAAAAAGAACAGAGAACAGAAAACGTTTAGAATACAGTTAACTATATTGCTTCATGATTTTCAGCAATATCCCCATGTAAGCAATATGTAAGCACATGGGCCTATAACTCAGCTGGTTAGAGTAGCGGACTCATAATCCGTTTGTCCGGGGTTCGAGTCCCTGTGGGCCCACCATTTTTCAATTCGAATTTATATAATTCGTTGTAAACGCAACAGTAATCCTCTACATTACTGTATAATAATGAATTGAATCAATAATGCCGGAACAACACTCCCTTTTAGAAAATCATAAATCCCTCCAGCTCCTTCCTTCCGCAAAGGTTAAGCAGCAGGACAAGGTCGGCGTACACTCT
>CAVOFA010000062.1:0-17060 GCA_963694865.1 Gammaproteobacteria bacterium
CTTTCTCATCATCGTTTTCCTCTCGGGTTGACGATGAGCTAAAAGTACCTCTTAAGCAATGGGCCAATTATGTCCAACTAGGGCTGACGGGGTACACCACGTCAAATTTCAGTCAAATGCATCGGTTTCACCAACCTCGATAGTTGGGATTGCAGGCTTGAGTAAGAAGGGCAGCCACGGCTGTGAAGGGTGGCTGTGGATGTGAGGGTCTGTGCTCGCAGACTGTAGTGTTGTGAGCAAGCTAAGAGGCCAGTGAGAATACCGCGAACCCTCTGGCAAAAGTTTCTTAGTCTGGGACAACTGCGTAATTTTCGACTGCAACTGTGTTTGGGAGACTTTCGCAGGATGATGGTTCGGGCATTGCCGTTGACGGCTCTGCTGCGCCCTGATGGCAGATTAACGAGACATTGATACAGAAAGTATGAGCGAGCGCAAAAAGCTGCGCAAATAGAAATGAGGACATAACGAGGTACAAAAAGAGACCGCAAGCGGCTAAAAACAGCTTCTTGCAGGGACTCACAGATTTTATCTGAGCGTATGGCGTTCCAGCATTTGCCGTCTCACCACCGCGCCGTAGACGTTGCCGTCAGCGTCTACGCCTACGCCTTCTGCACCGGAGTGGTCGTCTCTTAGCGGCTCCATGTCCTCGATAAACCCGGTGACCGTGCCATCTACGGCTGAACCAATGCGAATTCCCTTCATTATGCCCATTAACTCACCGGCACCGGTGTCGGGACCTGATTCAGAATCGGCGACGTAGAGAGTATCGTCTGCAGTAATAAAAATACCACTGGGACGACCAAATTGCCGCCACTCATCGAGAAGCTCTCCGCTTTGGCTGAAAATCTGAATACGGTTATTTTCCCTGTCGCCTACGAAGAGCCGGCCATGGGAATCCATGGCAATAGTATGGGGCTCACTCAGTTGTCCAGGCCCTGAGCCCTTACTACCCCACTCATCGATGAAGCTGCCATCGGCAGAGAAGTGTATTATGCGATTGTTGCCGCCACCGCGATGGCTCTCGCTGACAAAAATATCGCCATCACTGGGATCAACGACAACATCATTAGGGTTAAAAAGCAGGTCGGGCCCGGCTCCGCCCACACCCTTTTTGCCCAGTGTCATGAGTATTTCACCGTTAGGGCTGAATTTAATCACCTGGTGCCCCACTATGCCGTCGCTCCTGGCATCCGCTACCCAGAGGTTGCCATCAGCATCGACGGTGGCGCCATGGGGGAAAACAAACAAACCCGCACCAAAGCTGTCCAATAGTCGCCCCTCATAGTCGTATTTCAGGATAGGTGGTTCGCTTCTGCCCGCGCAGGAATTGTCCACACAGCGGTGAATTACATAAATGAAGCGACCATCTGGCGAGGGCTCAACGGCGGTAACTGCGGCCCAGGCAGTGCCCTCGGGCAGTTCACCCCAGTCCCTTTCTGTGGCGTAGGGTCGGGGCAAGTCATTGCGTACACCATGGGCGACGTCTGCGGTAGACTGCGCGTAAACCTGTAGGCCCAGTCCGGGTAATAGCAGCCAGGCCACAATAAAGTTGTATGATCTCATGGGTATCACCTCGAGGAGCCGGTTTCGCAGCGGCACAGATTTTAATAGCGGTTTTTCTGCGGCAGTATCTTAGTCTACCCAGCATTCTAGTCAGATAGGAGAGAAAAGTCCCTAATTCTGCAAGCAATAGTTTTTATCTTCAGCGGGGCATTTTTCAGAGCGCCTGAGTTGCTTAAGCAACTTATCACTTAAAATTGAATTTCACTTTCTCGGGCACAGGCATTAGGCTAGGTGCTTACGTTCTTTTTTAGGTGGGGAGATCACGTCTGCACCCGTAACTGAAGCGAGGTATCTCATGAGCTTGAGCCAGGAGTTTTTAGAAGAACTGGAATTGCTAAAGCTGTTCAATCTGGACAACTCTGCCGGCGGCTTAAAGATTTATCATCAAGCCGCCCCGGCAAGAATCACTGCGGCGGCGAGGCTATTCAAAAAGAAAATGATCTCACTCGTGGATGGAGGTTATCTGACACCCCGCGGCGTTGAGGCTGCCGCGCATGCGCAGGCATTGGTAACGATGCTGCAAGCTAGTAAATAAAGCAGCGCGAGTGCAGCCATCAGACCAGTCTATACGGTGTTGGTTATGCGCGCTTTCGTGCTGTCTTCTAGAGTCTTCAACGGGTACCCACGTGTTGCTGTAAGCACAAGGTTAGAACCTGAGCCTGGCCAGCAAGCATTACTCAGCACTGCGATAATCATCTCGAGTTGGAGTAATTACGTAGAGCAAGCAAGATACGCATGCTATAGAAAACGTGCTATAAATTAGCGGAATCAGGAGTGCTATTTCTTTGCTGCGACTGCTAGCCCCGGGCGTTGGTGGAGAGAAAAGTCAGCAGCTCACGCTCAATGGTTTTCGCGACGCCGGGTACAAACAGAATGCTTAGCGAAACGACGACAGCTACCGCGACGCAGAGGATTAGATAGTTTTTGCTTGTCATGTTTTATGCTCCCGGTGCTGCCAGTTCGAATACCCATGTACTGCCGGCTTCAATAGACTGCCTGGTGGTGGGCGAGCTATATTTCGAGCTCATCACCGCAGCTAGGCCATCCAGTGCCGGGCCCTGCTCTATGCGCACTAACTGACGGGGGTAGCGGATGCCATCGATGCGGACGACGGCAAGACCATCACCCTCGTCGGCCTGTACAGCCCAGTGTTTCCACAAGCGGCCCAGGGTTGTACTCATATAGCCGGAGGCGATGTAAATTTTACCTTCACTGTGGAGTATCCAGATCAGCCGGGAGCTGAGAGGGTCATTGAGCTGCATTTCGATGGTAAAAATATCATCGGTAAAGCTCCAGTTAGGCTCCGGTCCTGTGTAGAGGTCACCAGCCATCAGTTCTCCGCCGGGGAAGAGGATTGACGGCCCATCCGCGCTACTTTTTTCAAACCGCAGGGTCGCCATGGCAACGGCGGGAATCAGCAACAGTACTCCCAAAACCTGAAGAGCTATTTTTACAATTTGCATGGTGCTTGCTCCGGTAGTGAACAGCAGAAGAATAGAAGTTATCTCGAATGAAGTCCATGTTACTGGAGCCGCTGCGGGCGGTATGGGTCGGAAGGATGGACTTCGCAGGGGTTGGCTTGTACTCTTACTAGCTATCGACAAAAACCAAAAGGGCCGCTGCCGGCCTCCGCTACAGTTAGGCTAACATCTAACTATCACCTAGTATAGGAATATGGATAATGGAAGCTAAGCTCCGGATTTTTCGTGCACAGACCCTGATTCTCACTATTATTACTGCCGTCCTGATGCTGGCTACAGCGGCCGCTTCCGCCCAACGCCTGCCCGGCACCGAAAACGGCGAGTGGCGCTACCTGGGTGGCGACGCCGGTCATACCCGGTATTCGCCTCTGGACCAGATCAACGCCAGCAACTTTGCCGAGCTTGAACAGGCATGGGCCTGGCGCAGCGATAACTTCGGCCCCAATCTCGACTATTTTACCCGGGCTACCCCCATCTATGTCGATGGCATGCTCTACACGGTAGCCACGCCACGCCGTCAGGTGATCGCCATGGACCCGGACACCGGGGAGAATCTCTGGACCTTTCGCGAGCCGCAGACTATCAGGCATCAACGTTCACCGCGGCAGGCCTATGGCAAGGGCGTAGCCTATGCCGAGGTTGACGGCCGCGGTGTGATCTATATTACTACCCCGGGTTTCTTCCTGTGGGCACTGGATGCCAAGACTGGCCTGCCATTGGAAGACTGGGGAACATCGGTGCCGCTGGAGGGTTTTAGCGATAGCGGTGTAGTCGATCTGATTCCACGGCTGGTAGAAGATTGGGGACCCTGGCAAGACTATGTAATAGCCGGTGGCAGCTACGATGCCGATTACGGCATACCGCGAGAGCTGGGCATGGTTACCGCGTCGGCACCGCCTATAGTCGTTAATGGTGTGGTGGTGGTGCTGGTGGGTCATCAGCCCAGTTATGGCCAGACCCGGATCGAAAACGTGCCGGGGGACATCATGGGCTTCGACGCCGCAACCGGCGAGTTCATGTGGAAGTTTCATGCCATCCCCAGGCCCGGAGAAATTGGCAACGAGACCTGGGAAAATGATGCCTGGCGCTGGTCCGGAGATATTTCAAGCTGGGCTCCGGCCTCCGCTGATCCTGAACTTGGCCTGGTGTACATGGTGACGAACGCCTCCACCGTGCAGTCCTACGCCGGTCATCGACCGGGTCATAATCTCTTCGGCGGCAGCCTGTTGGCTCTGGACGTACAGACCGGCGAGCGCCGCTGGCATTTCCAGATCCACCACAGCGATCAGTGGAATTATGACCTTCCCACCCCGCCCATGTTGATGGATCTGACCGTGGATGGACAGCGCATACCAGCGGTGGTGCAGAACACCAAGCAGGGTCTGGTATTCGCCTTCAATCGTGAGACTGGCGAGCCCATCTGGCCCATCGAAGAGCGCCCGGTATTCCAGACCCAGGTGCCGGGTAATTACACCGCGGCTACCCAGCCTTTCCCGACTCTGCCGGAACCGGTGGATGGAATCGTCACCGATGGCTTAACTGAAGAATATGTCATCGATTACACACCGGCGTTAAAAGAACAGGCGATGGTGATATTAAATAGCTACAGAGTCGGCGGGCTCTACGTGCCGGCGCTGCCTTTCGATCATGAGAACGATTACGCCAATAACATCGGCTGCATAGGTGGCGGCAATGTCATCTCCCATCCTCCGGTCGCAGACCCCGACACTGGCATGATGTACGTGTCCCACCACCGCAACTGCTTTGCGCCGGGGTACATGAGCCCCACTAACGGCCAGGACCGGGACAATCCGAATTATCCCAAGCCCAATGAATCCGGCGTCACTCCCAATAGCACTCCCACCACCGGCAAGACAGTAGCGGCCTGGTTACCCGGCGGTGGTGGCGGTGGCCTGCCAACCATCGACGGCCTGCGGGTGTTCAAGCCAATGAATAACCAACTGACTGCCTATGATATGAACACGGGCCGTCATACCTGGTCGCTGCCGGTGGGTCCGACTCTGGAGCGAATCACCAGCCACCCACTGCTACAGGGAGTCGACATTCCCGATTCGGGAGGCGTTGGCGTTTCCATCCAGATAGTATTGGGCGATATCCTGGTACAGACTCGGGCGCTCAGTGAAGGAATGGTCCAGAATATTCCAGATGCCCCATTGGCCCTGAATGCCCGCGATAAAATCACCGGCGAGGTGCTTGCCAGCGTGCCACTGCCGGCGCCCGGTCAGTACGGCATGATGACCTATATGCATAACGGCAATCAGTATATCGTGGTGCAGACTGGTAGTTCACGGACGGATCAGCCAGGTGGCCTGGTAGCCTTCAGGCTGCCAAAAACCTAGCTTCGTTAATGGGGACGGAGGCTGAGGTATCCCCAGAGGATATCGAGTTAGCTCAATGAATTAGTGTAAAAATGAGAGCTTTTAGAATGATTTTAAGTGTGCAATGCGAACTTTTGTGAGATTTGTTGAATTAACTTGGGCTACCCGAAGTGCAATAACCGCCAAGGTTTCACTGGATTGAGCGAAGTCGAGTCGCCTAGTCTCTTTGCGCACTAATGGCACGCTTTTTCTCTGACCCGAAGGCCTTGGCAACCGAATCACTTACGATAATAGCCTTTTCACTATGAGGTGTACGGCTCCGGTTCGGCAGCATGGCATAGGCTGAGACCGGCCACACGCTTGGCACTCTTGTCGGCGGCTGCGGAACTCAACCATTTTTTGCAAGCAAAAAATCGGGATTCAAACAGTCCTTGCCGAAAACCCCGACAAGAGTGGCAAGCTAAAACGTGGCCTGATTTGGTCTCAGCCTATACCATGCTGCCGCCCCTAACACCGAGGCGAAATTTACCATCGTAGTAAAACCAATTAGCCTGATAACAGCTAGACAAAGAAAGCTAAAATTTTGTGGGGATACCTCAGGGGCGGAGATAAGTAATTTCAATTTTCCGTCCCTGCCTGTACTCAACTACTCAGTGCTGGCTTGGGATGGTGCGGGTCTCTGCGGGTACGGTAAACAAATCATGGCCGCGTAATTCTGCCGGTCGCAGCAACGGGTCCGCCGGGATCGTCACCGGCACATGTACCCCCACGCTGCGCGCCGGTTGTATTCGCTGTTGCAGAATTTCCAGGCCACTTGCCGAACTAAAAAACCAGTAGGGGGGGAACGCCATGTGTGGCTGGTTCTTTGCCCAAAAGCCAGCATCCCTGGCAAAGTGAACGTCGTTAGGGTCAGCATCGCCCATATGCAGCACCGTGATGTCTTCATTCAAGGTCACACGCCAGCTGATATTTTCAATATCGACACGACCGGTGGGCCAGCCAGAATGGGGAATGCGAACTGCCTCGATCAGCAGTCCCTCCATTTCCAGAGTAACCGGCGCATCTTTGTAGGCAAGGTTTACCGCAGTCACGCGCTCAAAGACTGCGCCGTCATTGGCACCGGCAACTTCGCGTAAGGCTACTACCGCCTGGTTTGGCGCATACAGCCGTATGCCCGGCTGCGCCTTCAGCAAATGCAAGATGTCGGCGGGGGAGAAGTGATCACCATGATGATGGCTAATGAAAACCGCATCGATGCCATCGTAGGGAGGCATCCCCCCGTAGAGGGCCTGCTCCATAGCTTCAGGCGGTAGCAGGTACTGGCCATAACTCTCACGGAACAAGGGATCGAACACAATCTTGGTGTCACCGTGCACCACCATCAAGCCTTCATTGGCCATGTAGTGAGCGCTGGAATCATGGGCCTGAGTCAGGCTGCCGACTCCGCTAAAGATCAGCAGCAGTACGCATAACAGGGATCTACGCATCATTCTTGGCGTCATAATAGAAACTCCTCGCGGGCGTGTGATACTCATTTTTCCAGGCGGATGATGACCCACCATAACGTGCTCAGAGAATCGCGTATAGGAGATATAAAAGCTGTTCTGCCTGCCCTTACCTACTGGTAGCAAGTTGCCTCAAAGCCTAAAGGCCAATGAAGTCGATGGGTTGAGGGTAATTTCACTGCTGTTTTGAACAAGAGGAGCTGGCGGACACTTTAGCTGATCCTGAAGATGAAATTGATAGCGCCAAAGTGCTTATCCAATTTTCATCCGAGGCTCACTTCGGTCAATATTCGACATCTTTTTCCTGTCGTGCCATCGCAGATGAGGGCGGCTTCCCGCGATAAACTGTGCTACCTTTCTTACATAATACAAGCCGGTTTGGCTATCAATATGGCAATGTTGTGAAAGTAATAATAAGAGGCGTAAGAGGCTCCATTCCGGTGCCGGGACCCGATACCGTTGACTACGGAGGCAACACGACCTGCATCGAAATTACCACCGACAACGGTGATGTGATTATCATCGACGCTGGTACGGGAATCCGACCGTTGGGGTTGGAGTTGATGAAGAAGCCGCCGGTAAGCTGTTCTATATTCATCACCCACACACATTGGGATCATATTCAGGGATTGCCATTTTTTATCCCACTCTTTGTACCAGGCAATAGCATTCGCTTTTATGGCTCCTTTGATCCCGTCGATAATAAGGATTTGAAAGAAATTCTCTCACAGCAGATGCAGTACTGCTATTTTCCTGTGAGAGAGAACGAGTTGAAGGCGTCTCTCGAATACAACAATATTCGAGAGGGGCAGGTAATTGAAGTTGCTACTGCCAGGGTGACTAGTATATTAATGAATCACCCGGTATTGAATTTTGGCTACAAGATTGAGGCGGACGGCAAGAAATTTTTCTTCCCCGGAGATCATGAGCCGGCTTTGAATATTTACGATCAAGAGGATGATGAATACGAAGATTACCAGCAGATTATCGATGCCCAGGAACAGGTAATTATTGATTTTATGCAGGGCATGGACTGCGCGGTAATTGACTCTCAATATACAGTTGAAGAGTACAAGATAAAAGCCGGATGGGGTCATAGTACTTATTATGGGGGTATGCTAATGGCTGAAAAGGCGAGCATTAAAAACCTGTATCTTACCCATCATGATCCGGAACGAAAAGATGCGGAGTTGGACGCAATCTATAAACACTTGCTGGTTCACAGGAAGGAGCACGAGTACACAACCGAAATGTTTCTGGCAAAGGAAGGGGTTGAGCTACTTCTTACTTAGGCAAATTCTTATTAATGAGCCAGAGGCTCCTTCGTAGTCGAAGGCAGGCAAAGAAGTCTAAAGCCTCCTCCTCCCACCCTCCTCTTCGAGTACGGCTAATTTATCCATCGTTCAAGCTTCGGTTTAGACGCCGTGATGCTTGCCAAACCGGGTCCAAATCGCGTATCGTCTAGCGGATAATAATAAATCCACTTGTCTCTCTTGATGGGGGCGCGGAGGTAGCAATGCGAGCACTGCGAGCACTGTTAGAATCTAACCGAGTGATGCTGGCTGCCATTCTGGCGGTGGTCAGTTTGCAGTCGCCAACGCTTTTAGCTCAGAATCCCGACATCTTCACCGCAGAAATTCGTCCGATAATGGAGGGCACCTGCTGGAATTGTCACAGTGCAGCGGTGCAGAGTTCCGGCCTCGATCTGAGTACCCGGGAGGGCGCCCTCGAGGGTGGTACGCGGGGTCCGGCAATTGTCCCGGGGCGCGCCGAGGAAAGTCGGCTCTACCGTCAGCTCGCCGGTCTTGAAGGGCCAGC
Organism: Gammaproteobacteria bacterium; assembly: GCA_963694865.1. Taxonomy (GTDB): domain Bacteria; phylum Pseudomonadota; class Gammaproteobacteria; order Pseudomonadales; family Pseudohongiellaceae; genus UBA9145. Next base: position 8,707 of record CAVOFA010000062.1, read on the forward strand.
GATGCCACTGGGGGTGCCGCTAACAGGCGCCGAGATCGAAGCAGTACGTGACTGGATCAACGACGGAGCGCACTGGGATAGCGGACCGACTACGGTGGTATCTGCAGATCAGTACTCTGCCTTTGCTACGGATGTGCCGGCCTCGGCTCGTGAGTATTGGGCGTTCAAGTTGCCGCTGCAAAATCCCTTGCCCAATATTGCTGACTTCGAACATCCGATCGATCGATTTCTTGAACAGTCACGGCAGACCAGCGGGGTGACACCGGCGCCACGCGCCGATCGACTCACACTACTGCGGCGCGCTTACCTCGACCTGCTAGGGCTTCCCCCCACGATCCAGCAAACCCGGGCATTCATGGCTGACACGGAAACCGGTGCCTGGGAACGTCTGATCGATCAACTGCTTGCTTCTCCACACTATGGTGAGCGCTGGGGGCGTCACTGGCTCGACGTCGCTCGCTACGCAGATTCAGATGGCTACGAACAGGACGTCGACCGGGCTAACGCCTGGCGCTATCGGGACTATGTGGTCGCTGCTTTCAATGACGACAAGCCTTACGACCAATTTATTGTCGAGCAGCTTGCTGGCGACGAACTCGATGAGACTACGCACGAGACTCGAATTGCCACCGGCTTCTTGCGTGCCGGTCCACGAGTGAATTTTCGCGAAAAAGACAATCCGGAGCGACGCTACGACTACATTGACGATGTGTTGGCCACGCTTGGCAGGGGTGTGTTGGGCATGACCATTCACTGTGCCCGTTGTCACGACCACAAGTTCGATCCTATCTTGCAAAAAGACTACTACAGCATGGCGACGTCTCTGTTTGGCTATGTCGAAACCCTGTATCCGATGTTGCCTGAAGACCAGGCGCGGGAGTATTTGCGAGTGACTTCGGTGTTGGATGTGCGCAAGACAGAGCTGCAGGAGCAAATCAGGGAGATCGAAGAGCCTTATCGCCAGACCTTGAAGCTGGCGCGCATCGAGCGGGATTTTCCAGCCGAAGTGCTACGAGCAGTGCGTACGCCAGCGGCAGATCGCAGCGCTGGTGAGAAGCTTCTCGCCGACCAGGTTCTCTCCATCGGCGTTCCCCGCAGCCAGTTGGACGCGGCGCTGAGTGAATTGGACAAGACTCGCAAGCAGGTCCTGCTTGGCAGGATCGATGAAATAGAACAGCAGCGGCCAGAGCAGCCGCCTATGATCGAGATTGTTACCGATGGCGACTATCGCTATACGCCCGATCGCGCTGGCGACAATGTGCTTGGCTGTCCGCAGTGCAGGCTCAAGCCGGACCAACCTGGCAGCTTCCTGCACGAAGGTCCCGATCGCTATGAAGTACCGCCCAGTCCGTTTCTGATCCGCGGCGATCCCTTCAGTCCTGGTCCCGAGATGACGCCGGCGTTTCTTACCGTCGCCACCTACGGCAATCCACCGACGGAAATTCCACGGGCCAATGGCCGCACCTCGGGGCGACGTCTGGCTCTCGCCCGGTGGCTGACCTCAAATGAGAATTCACTTACCGCGCGGGTTTGGGTTAATCGGCTCTGGCACCATCACTTCGGGCGCGGCATAGTCGCCTCGTTGGACAACTTCGGCCGGGTTGGAGACCTGCCCACGCATCCCGAGCTGTTGGATTGGTTGGCGGTTGAGTTGCAGCAGCAGGGCTGGAGCACGAAGCAGATGCACCGGCTTATGATGACATCCGAGGCCTACAAGATGGCCTCCGCCTATGACAACGAGAGCAATCTCGCTAACGATCTGGAGAACCATCTGCTGTGGCGTTATCGGCCCCAGCGTCTGGAGGCGGAAGCGGTACGGGACGTCATCATGGCCACCAGTGGCGGCATCGATCTCAGCGTCGGTGGACCCCCCATCTTCCCTTATATACCGGAAGACATTCTGGCCACCGCCCAGCTCTTTGGACGCTGGGACAATCAACTGGATGGTCCGGACGTCTGGCGCCGCAGTCTCTATGTGTATCGGCGTCGAACCCTCTCCTACCCCTTCTTCGAGACTTTTGACCTGCCGGATCAAAACATCACCACTGCCTATCGCAACACCTCGACGGTGGCGCCACAGGCATTGACTCTGCTTAACAACCCCTTCGTTCTGAGGCAGGCTGAGCTCTTCGCGCAGCAAGTTCAGGAGCGAGCAGGTAGTGACATCGCCAGCCAGGTGGAGCTGGCCTATCGCACTGCACTGACCCGGTCACCCAGCGCAGAGGAAGCGTTAATTGGCCGTCAGTTGGTGGAGGACGGGTCATTGGCAGCACTGACCCACGTGATCTTCAATTTGAGCGAATTCCTGTACCGAAGATAGGGTTCAGAAACTAGAGCACAGCAAAGACTGGCAAGCGCCGGAGCAAGCACATGAGTTATTCACATAAGCAGCAACGGAAATTTTGGTCCCGGCGGGAATTCCTCATGCAATCTGGCGGGGGTATGGCGGGCCTGGCGCTAGCTTCCATGCTGCATCGAGACGGTGTGTTCGCCGCCGAAGCGGGCTCGCAAGCAGCGGGTCCGGGCGGGGCGCAGTGCAGTGCACAACTGCCCGGCGCCTTCGCCGCAAAAGCTCCACACTTTGCGCCCCGCGCCACCAATGTGATCTCGCTGTTCATGAGCGGTGGCCCCAGCCAGGTTGACACCTTCGACTACAAGCCGGCGTTAACAAAATATGCCGGCCAGTCCATGGAAGATCTAATCGGCGAAAAATTCGCCGTGCGTCAGGGCATGCCAGGTCCGCTGATGCCGAGTCCTTTCGAATTCAAGCAACACGGCGAAAGTGGCATGTACGTCTCGGAGTTGTTCCCGCACCTGGCCAGGCATGTCGACGAGATGGCATTCATTAAATCTTTGTATGGCAGTTCCAACGACCACATTCAATCTACCTATGAAATGCAGACCGGGCAGATACGCATGGGTTTCCCTAGCGTGGGTAGCTGGGTGACCTACGGTCTCGGTTCTGAGAGTTCCAGTCTGCCTGCCTTCGTCGTCATGAACGATTATCGAGGCGGACCCTTGGGGGGACCCAACGACTGGGGCTCTGGCTTCATGCCAGCCAGTTACCAGGGTACCTTGTTTCGTTCCTCAGGCGACCCCATCGTCGACCTCGAGACTCCAGCAGGCATGAGTGAGCGACAGCAACGCGCCCGCCTGGAGGCGCTTGCCAAACTCAATCAACTGGATATGGAAAAATATCCCGGCAACTCGGAGTTAGCGGCACGCATTGCCTCCTACGAGCTCGCCTATCGCATGCAAGGCTGTGCACCGGAGGCCATAGATACCTCGTCGGAATCGGAGGCCACCAAAAAGCTCTATGGCCTCGATGCGGCGATAACCGAACCCTTCGGCCGACAGTGCCTGATGGCGCGGCGCCTGGTGGAGCGTGGTGTCCGTTTCGTGCAACTGTTCATGGGCGGAGTAGGCGTGCAGAATACCGACACCTGGGATGCCCACAGCAACCTGGTAGAGAATCACACACTGCATGCGGCCGAGTCCGACCTTCCAATCGCCGGCTTGTTGACTGACCTGAAAGCACGGGGATTATTGGACAGCACTCTTATCGTCTGGCACGGCGAGTTCGGACGCATGCCAATCTCCCAGCGCGGTGTTGGTCGCGATCACAATCCAGGTACCCAGACTGCCTGGATGGCGGGCGCGGGTATCCAGGGCGGGCAGGCTATCGGTGCCTCTGATGAGTTCGGCTACAAAGCACTGGAGCAACGCATCTCTGCCCACGACATGCACGCGACAATTCTTAATCTGTTGGGCCTGGACCACGAGAAGCTCACCTACCGCTACAGTGGTCGCGACTATCGCCTGTCAGACATAGAGGGAAAACCTATTCCGCAGATTATCGCTTGAGGTGCCGAAATCGATCTCGTCTTCCAGTTGCACATCGCTCTGCAAGAGTTGCCAACAAAAACCAGTCACGGAATTTAGCTCAGCTGAGCACCGGGACGTCCGCAAATTTGGTTCCGATTCTTCGACACAGAAGGCGGCAACTAGCAGCGTAACTATCCAGGCCAGAACCAACGATAGCCGAACGCTGACAACTTGGTATACGGCCTGTTACCGATAGCGGCTTTCTTTTTTTCCTTCAATTTAGTCTATTCCTGTAAACTTCTAACTTCAGGCATGTGCTAGCGTGCTGCTGCAAAGCAACTATGAGAAGGGTAGTAAAATGAATCTCTCACCATCACCTGAAATTCAGGAATTTCTTCACCAGATTACCAGGTACATCAACAAAACGGTTCTACCTCTGGAGCGAGAGTTAAAGGGATTATCCTGGTCTGAAATAGCCACCCGACTGGAACCGTTGCGACAGGACAATAAAGACCGTGGCTGGTGGCTGCCACAGATTGAGAAAGAGCACGGTGGCATGGGTCTGAGTGTGGTGGAGCACGGTCTGTTGTGTGCAGAAATTGGGCGCACGCCATTTGGCATGTATCTGCTTAATGCACAGGCTCCGGATGCAGGCAACATGGAGATTCTGATTCAGCACGGCACCGAGGCGCAGAAACAACGCTTTCTACAGCCCTTGCTAGAGGGCAAGATTCGCAGCAGTTTTTCCATGACCGAGCCGGAGCATGCAGGTTCCAATCCAGTGTATATGAGTACCAGGGCGGTTAAGGACGGTGACGACTGGGTGATCAACGGTCACAAGTGGTTTTCATCTGCTGCCGATGGCGCCGATTTTCTCATCGTCATGGCTGTCACCAATACTTCCCCCGATGCCAACCTGCATTCACGGGCTTCCATGATCCTGGTCCCAACCGATACGCCAGGATTTAAATTGGAGCGGAATATTTCGGTAATGGGTCATGCCGGCGACGGTTACACCGGTCACGCCGAAGTTTACTACGACGATGTTCGAGTGCCACTCAGCAATACTCTGGGCGGCGAGGGTCAGGGTTTTAACATCGCCCAGGATCGCCTGGGGCCTGGCCGTATTCACCATTGCATGCGTTGGATGGGAATCTGTGAACGCTGTTTTGAGATTATGTGCCAGCATGTAGTAACGCGGGAACTGGCGCCCGGGGTTACTCTGGCTAATAAGCAATTTATACAGGGCTGGATTGCCGAAAGCAGGGCGGAAATCAACGCCGCGCGCTTAATGGTTCTGGATGCCGCGTGGAAAATCGAAACCCTGGGTAAGGCGCAGGCGCGCACGGAAATCAGCCTGATCAAATTCTTCTGCGCCAACGTTCTTAATAAGGTGATCGATAGGGCCTTACAATCCCTCGCTTGAAAGAGCGTGCCGGTTCGATTCTGGCTCCGGGCATCATATAAATCAATAAGTTACAGTTATTTTTTAATCGTTGGAAATAACTTTTTTCTTTTTTGAAGCACTTTTGAAGCAAAAAGTTAATTGCTAATCACAATCGCGCCTAGAGGAAATAATGGGAGGACTCGCCTGACAGCAGCCACTTGCTTGCTAACATCCCCGTTGCTATATGAGGGCCACCTTCAATGGCTTTCAGTGGGGGGGGGGGTATCAAAGACTTGCCTCTACAACCAGTGGTGCAGTTCTACTTAAAGACTCAAGCCGGATGGACTGAAAAGAACTACATAGAGTTATCTAGGGCAGAAGAGCCAATAGATACGCAATGGACGGTTAAGGTTGTCGATGCCTCCATCTGCCCGAATTGTGGTGATGAGCATGCTAGATAAAGCCAAAGAATTTGCCGACCGTATAGCTGATATTAATCAACAGGTTCAAACGGGTGATGTTAATTTTGAGCAAGCCAGTGGATACGCATTGGACTGTGGAGGTTGTGGGGGCTGATTAGGAAGCAGGGTCAGGTTATTAGTTGGCAGTCAGTTCCTTAAAACTGTCCAGCTTCAGAATCAAATTGGTGGGATCAATTAAGTTCCATGTAGTTTCAAGGACGCTAGTATCGGTCTGAATTATATCTGTATACACCCCAGTCGTCGTTTCAAATATGCCGCTACAATCAGGTGCTTGACGGTCCTCATTAAGCGCACTAATAGCGTTGAACTCTCTAAACTTAGTTATCTGAACTGTGACTTCAGATAGGGACACTACTTCTAATCCCATATCAAACTGACTAACGCCATTGACTGAACTGGGCAGCCCATCGGTAAATATTCTTAAACAAACATAGATTGTTGCATCAGCGGAATTAAGGACTCCAACGTTATTAAATTCTAGCCCATAAGATAAGTCTGGGGTTACGCCATTATAGAGTGAGGGCCATTCAACCGTGGGTTCATAGGCGGGAGATGCAACAGTAATCGTTGCCGTAGTTGTTAAGCTTGTACCATCGTCATCTGTAGCCTTAAAGATGACCACTGTTGAGCCGTTCGGTAGTGAAAGAGTGGCGCTTGAACCAGTGGCCACTTCAACCCCATCTACCAACCACCGAGTCGTTGCAATCGTTCCATCACTGTCTATGGCAGTAGCCGTGAAACTACTGACTCACCAGCGGTAAGGCATCACGCTCAATTTGAGGAACTTGAGAATAAGACACGCCTGCTAGTGAGATAAGCAGAAGGAATAGAGCTGTGTGGACGAGTGGTTTAATCGCTTCTTGTTCTCAGAAACACCTAACCGTTCGTTCAGAGTAGTCTGTATAGGGGTTAGATGAAACCATCCTGACTTATCGGGGTATGTCCCCTAGGGGTGGGTGCAGCTACATAGAGCTATCTGAGTCTGAAGAGCCAGGGGATAGGGATACACTTTTAAAACGTACCCCATCTTATATGAACTAATCTATTTAAGTGCTGAGTAATCGGTCGCATTCATAAAAAAAAGTTCTCTGTTAACAGGCACACTGTACTTTTCTCTTAGTTCGAGCCACTCAGGATCGGATCGAAAAGTTGTGAACACCTGATCTCTATGACTTCTGTCTTTAAAGGCCAATAACCAAACAATAGTATTTGGATTATCTAGCCTCTGCCAAAATGCAATTAGCTCAGCACCATGTTTTTCAAGAAGGTAGGTCTGTTTTTCTCTAAACCGTTGATGTAAATCATCCACTCCTCCTTTTCCATTAATAGAAGGCTCCGCGGTATAGAAGCGCAGTTCAAAACATCGAGAATCATCAGCTACGTTTTTAGCCACCTCTTCAGATAATAAAGAACTCTGGCCGCATGATTCTTGTTTTTCTTGTGCCAGTGCCGTTGTAAAAAATAAGTTTATTAACAAAATAAAGAAAATTTTTCTCATTTTAATTTCTCATTTTTCTGATTTTTTCTAACTTTATTTTTTTTATTGAAGTCTTTTTGCAAAACTGCGAGTGTTAATGACATCCGTGGGATTTTTTGCGTACCTTATTGCTTCATCCTTCAAATACTCTGTAACATACCTTTGGGCTTCTTTAGGTGGTAAACCAAGCTATTCTTCCGCTGATTTTAATAAGCTCTTGAGCCTGTCAGGTTCTATAAAATATGGTTTCATTTACTTCTCATATCCTTTTTTCAAATTCATACCCAGAAGATACCATAGATATAGGCTGTCAGGTATCGCTTGAGAGACATTGAGGCTGATTAGCAAGGCAGAGGCCCTAATAGGCCCAATTCGCTGCATTTGGAGGCTATAAAGGCGCTGGCTGAGGATTAGTGGCAGCTGTACGTCGTCAACGCAAGCCGAAGGTACAGCTACCACCACGTCGTTGACTGAAAGGCTTAGAGAGATCGATGGCTTGAAGTCTCAAGGATTAATTACTGAAGATGAGTATCAACAGCTTAGGCAGCAGGCTTTAGGAATTCAATAAATTAGTTTTGTTACCTCACTTTCTTACCAGATATTAAACCCACCCCTATTTTCCTAGCAACCGCCCAGCCAGCACCCCACCCTAGGGGTACACCCCGATAAGTCAGGATGGTTCCATTGCACCCCTATATAATATTGTGGAATCATCTATATTCGTGAACAGCAATAAGGTGTATAGTACGTATTAGTCCTTTCGCATATCGAACTTTTTGGCCCACCAGCCTCTCTCCTTCATATTGCGTCCCATCACCTAGACTAGGTTAGGGGCTGTTTTCCTGTTCTTAGCGTTTTTCTATGGCAGTAATTAATAGTTGCCGCATGAAGTAGTGTTTGCTAACCCACACATTCATATCGCTGTGAATCAAGGCGTGCATACTCGTTGCTATTGATTTGCTTGGTGTAGACCTTTTTTATTCTATAGCCAGCCTGCAATTAGAGCAAAGCTCGATGCGTGCTTTCTGTTAAGAAGTCGATAGTGATGAATAACGACTAAGTTCTTTTCGATAAGTCCTAGGACATTTATGACTCTAGATAGTGCAGAACGAGAAGATCTACAACCCACCATTCTTTCATATGTTAAAGACATTCCAAACCTGTGTTCACTTGCAGGGCTAGC
>CAVOFA010000063.1:0-17026 GCA_963694865.1 Gammaproteobacteria bacterium
TTGCTTCTTTGTACAGCACTAATTTTCGCTCGGTGCCATTGATTCTGACCCAGGACGATCACGACTATTTCGAGAACGACGAAGGCACCGATGACATTGTTACGTTTCCGCCGCGCAACTTCACTTCGCGCCTGGGTAGGGCATCTCAGTCCCTGTATTTCCCTGAGTATATGCCGGATGAAAATCGCCCGGTGCATCTCTCAGGCTCTGCTGCAAATGGCCGCAGCGAGACTTACGGCTCTTACCGTTGGGGTTCATTGCTGGAATTGCTGATGTACGACTGTCGGCGTTTCATCACCCTGGCAGGGCCGACCGCAGTGTTTGTGGAGGAAACCGCAGAGCGCTGGATGGCAACACGCAGCGCCGATGAAACCAGCAGCCGCCATCTGATTCATATTCCCTCTACGCCCTTTGGTTGGTCGGCGGGTAAATGGGGCGAATGGTATCCGGATTATTTGCAGCCCAATGGCCAGTTAGGGATAGAGAGCCCGAAACCCTACTGGCAGAGTGGTTGGTTCGCACAGCACCAGCGTATTCTTTCTATGCTCTCAAACCAGGATGAGCGTATTCCACTCATAGTGTCGGGAGACCTCCACGCCATCGGTTCGGCAATGATTACTCGCAGCGCTGAACTAAATTTCGATAATCCAGTGCACACCCTGTTGGCTGGACCCATTGGCACCGGCACCGGTTGGCCCAGTGCCATTCGCGGTAGTGGCGCCACTGTGCCGCTTGGTATGGAACTGGAAGAGCGGGTGCACCCGCTGGAGAACAACGGCTTTTCCATTCTTGATATTGATAGTGACAGCATCGAGGTGAGACAGTTTGCCTGGTTGCCGAGCCACGGCCTGGAGATGCTTGACACACTCGAGCCGTTTTCAACGTTCAGGCTTTCTCTCTAGAGGAAGTCGGGAGCAGACCATGTTTTTGTAGCACGTTACTAAAAGGATTAAGTAACTTAGTACAAATACGCGGTCTGTCCCCTTCAACCCCACGGTGTTGCCTTGCTTGCCGTTGCCGCCAACTATCACGATCACATACTCGTGCCCAGGGACAAAGCCCAGCAGGCTCTGAAATTGCTCTGCGCTATGGCGTCGAGTTAACTGAGACATCTAATATGTCTATTTCCATAGTTGCAATCTGAAATTCTGGGATATAGTTGCAGGCATCTACTGATTCGATCTAACCAAGTACGAAAACCAAGAGGCTATGGATCATGACCGTTAACCCCATCTTCAGACGTTGCGGCAAGGTCGCCGTATTCACTCTTTTTAGCCTGTTGACTGCGCCGATTTTCGGACAGAACACTGCGACGATAGAGCTTGAAGGTCTGGATCAGAGCGTTGAAATATTGAAAGACAAGTGGGGCATTTCCCACATCTACGCCGAAACCGAGCACGATCTCTTTTTCGCTCAGGGATACAGTGCCGCCCGCGATCGTTTGTTTCAATTTGAGATTTGGCGAGCCCAGGCCACCGGAACCACGGCGGAAATCTTTGGGCCACGCATGTTAGATCGAGATCACGGTAGCCGTTTGTTCAAGTTTCGTGGGCACATGGCGCAGGAAATGAACCATTATCATCCGCGCGGAGTCGATATCATCAGTGCTTTTGTGCACGGCGTTAATGCTTATATTGACGAAGCCCTGGATGATCCTGCAGCCTTACCGCTGCCATTCAAACTACTGGGTATTCAACCCCGGCACTGGGACGAAACAGTGGTCATTTCCCGGCATCAGGGTTTGCTAGGCAATATTGGCAGGGAACTTAGTACTGGCAGGGCCGTGTGCACCATCGGTGCAAACAAGGTTAAGGAGCTACAGTATTTCCACCCCCATGAGCCGAATCTGACGCTGGACCCAATGATTGACTGCGACTCACTAATTAATAACGATATTCTTCACCTTTACAATTCTTACCGCCGCGGTTTGCGCATCGAGCCCGGCGATATTGTGCTAGCAGATTCACGCAATACCGATGCTGACTTTCAGCAAATCGCCAGCACCCTGAACCAGGAGGAGCGCGATTTGCAGAAGCGTTCCCTGGACGATATTGGCAGCAATAACTGGGTAGTAAGTGGTGAACTGACCCAGGACGGTTGGCCCATGATGATCAATGACCCGCACCGTGCGCAGTCGGTACCATCGCTGCGTTACTGGTCACACCTGGTAGGCCCCGGCTGGAATGTCCTCGGTGGCGGCGAGCCAGAAATTCCAGGTATTTCTATAGGCCATAATGAATTTGGGGCCTGGGGACTGACGGTGTTTGCAACCGATGGTGAGGATCTTTATGTCTATGAAACCAATCCAGATAACCCCAATCAGTACCGTTATCAGGGGCAATGGGAAAACATGCGCATTATCGAAGAGACCATCAATGTAAAAGGCAGCGCGGCGGTCACGGTGGAATTGAAATACACCCGCCACGGTCCTGTGACTTTCGAAGACGGTGATAAGAACCTGGCCTATGCGGTGCGACCAGCATGGATGGAAGTGGGTGGTGCGCCCTATCTCGCATCCCTGCGCATGGATCAAGCCGCTAACTGGGAGCAGTTCAGAGACGCCACCAACTACAGTAATATACCCGGCGAAAACATGATCTGGGCCGATCGCGATGGCAACATTGGCTGGCAGGCGGTGGGCATTGCACCTCTGCGCCGGAATTTCAGTGGCATGGTGCCAGTTCCAGGAGATGGTCGTTACGAATGGGATGGTTATTTGCCCATTAAGGCAAAGCCAAATGAGTTCAATCCCGGCCGTGGCTATATCGAAACCTCTAACAGTAACTACACCACACCGGACTACCCCTATCTCGATGCCATTGGCTATACCTGGACCGACCCCTATCGCTGGGCGCGCGGCAGTGAGGTGCTGGCGTCAGGCCGGAAATTCAACATGATGGACATGGTTCAGTTGCAGCATGATTATCTCTCCATTCCGGCACGCAGCTTAATGCCGTTTTTCAAAGATCTGACAGCAAGCGATCCGCAGGTAGAAACGGCGAGACAGATGTTGATGAATTGGGATTTTGTGCTGGATAAAAATTCAATCGAGGCCGGCATCTATGTCGCCTTCGAGCGCCAGTTACTGGATAACATCGAGACCCTGAAAGTGCCAGAAATTGCTGCAAGCTATTTGGATATCGGCATGAAGACCACTATCGATATGCTGCTGTCGCCGGACGGCGATTTTGGTGACGATCCGCTACAGGGTCGGGATGAATTTCTACTTGCTACTCTGGCGCAGGGGGTTGCGGTGTTACGAGAGAAACTCGGACCCAATATTCAGAACTGGGTATACGGACAGGCGAATTACAAACACGCAGAGATCCGTCATCCCCTGGGTGCCGCCGTCAATGACGAGATGCGGGAGCGACTCAATGTAGGCCCGGCGCCCCGCGGCGGCAATGGCTTTACCGTGGGAGCTACCGGCAGTGGAGATAATCAGACTTCAGGTGCCTCATTCAGAATTCTCATCGACACGCGTGACTGGGACAATGCACTGGGTATGAATACACCGGGGCAGGTAGGTGATCCCGATCATCCTCTTTACGATAATCTGTTTGAGCTGTGGGCTAATGACAAAGTATTTCCGGCATTTTATTCGCGGGAGAAAATCGAGACTGTTTTATTTGAGAAGCTCGATCTGGTGCCAGCCAATTAGGACCCATTCGTTTTAGTGTAAGGGCAATAGGCGGTATCGAAGTTCTCGGACTAGATTACAGAGAGCTTATTGCAGCTGTGTTAGTTTCTACCACGTAGCTCTGGTTTCCAACATCAGTTGCAAAGCTTGGCTTGAGTAAGCTTAGTTTCTTAAAAATGTGCTGGAAACTGCGGCAATAGCCAGAGCAAAAATAATCAGGCTGATAAAAGAAGATTGCACGGTCGAGTAATCAATTGATTGCAGAGAGCTATAATTAAGTGAGCCAATCTGTGTGCTAACAAAGTTGAATTGCTCTGAAAAATTGAACAACTTCGCCAATCGGTTCACTTCCTCGAAGAACACTTGTGGTGATATTACGGACATACTCAGGGCCAGCCAACCGACTGTTGCCAGCGCAAAGAGCTTGGTACGGGAAGAAATGGTTTTTCTGAATTTACCACTAACTCGCTCACTGAAGCCCCGATCTGCAATCAGAGCCGGCTGCGAAAGCATCTTGTCCAGTGCATCAAATTCTAAATCATCTGTCACGATGCTCTCTCCAATGCTGCTTCCAGTAGTGTATCCCTGGTAAGTATTTCATGTGATTCAGTCTTACCCCGACGGATGTTGGATTTAACCGACCCCAAAGGCATCCTTAATATCTCCGATACTTCCTGATGGGAAAAGCCAAAGCTGTGGCACAAGGTGATAGTCGCCGTTTCATCCGGGTTGAGTTGAGCTAAAGCCTGTTCCATATCCATCTGTTCCGTGGAGATCGAATCATAGCGATCTGTTAATACTTCAAGGTTCTGGACGTAGTCCTCGGTAACTTGCCTGCGTCTACTGTCGCTACGTCGAAGTTGCAGAAAACAATTGTAGGCTATGCGATACAACCACCCGGAAAAACTACCACTGCCTTTGTAACTGTGCAATTTCCGATACGCAGTGAGAAAAGTTTCCTGCGCCAGATCATCGGCGACATCGTATTGCTTGCAAAGCCTTAACAGAAACGTCCGTACTTTCCCTTGGTGCATTTTCACCAGCGCAGAAAATGCAGCATTGTCGCGATGCGTCAAGGTGCGGCGAATTAATGAGCTCTCGTCTTTCAATATTGCTAATTAGCCAGTCTCTCAATTAGTCTCTCAATTTGTCTCTAAATCAGTGTCCCGCAGACGGTATTTCCCGGAAATCAGAAATGCAATACCAATGAATATGGGTATGGTGCCGAATACCGCTTCATTAATTCCATTTTCCAGCATTAAACCTAATGACAGTGGCACGCCGATCGCCAGCCAGATCAGACCTTTTTTATAGTCCGTCTTGTAGCTTGATTGTCCACCCTCGCTCAGCATTTTCATCATCTGAGGATCGACACTGCCGCCCAATTCCACGATTTTAATCAGGGTATCCAGCTTCTTGGTCTTGGTTTTATGCAGGTAAAACATGGTACCAAGTGGGATAGCGCCAAAGATCAGGAACACCGCTAAAAAGCCGATAAATTCGCCCATAATAATTTCCTCATTTAACTGCTTGTTTCTTCTTTGATGTCTGCCAGATGCCATTTGGATGCAAAAATCTAAAATTTAATTCCGCTCCAATTCTGCAGACTTTGTTTAGGGGTCCTCAAATTTATGAATTTCGAAGCTAACATGGTGAAGATTCAGGTGCTCTGGCAGCAAGGACCGGTAATGCTGCGGGTCTTGAGGGCTACGTGAGACTACGGATATGATGACGGAATAAATTCCCGGACCTACCGTCCACAAGTGAAGATCGACAATCCTGTCGCCTGGGTCCTGCTCTATACTGTCCCGTATGGCCTTTTGGGTCGATTCCGGCCCTTGTTCATCCAGCAAGATGGCACTGGTTGATCGCAACAGGCCAAGCGACCAGCGCGCCACCAGAACTGCACCAACAATGCCCATCAGGGGATCCATCCAGACTGCGCCAAAATATTTGGCTATCAGCAGAGCGAATATTGCCAGTAGGGAAGTCAGGGCGTCCGCCAGCACATGCAGATAAGCTGATTTTAAATTGTGATCGTGATGCTGGTGATCATGTCCATGACTGTGCTCATGACCGACTCCGAGAATCAGCACCGACGCGCCATTTACTATCAAGCCAATAACGGCGACGAATATGGCCGGGTTAAAGGCAATACTCACCGGCTCGATCAACCGCAGCACACTCTCCCACGCCATTATTGCGGCAAACACCGCGAGCAAGACGGCGCCGGTATAGCCTCCCAAGGTATTGACTTTGCCAGTGCCAAAACTGTAGCGCGCGTTATGGGCATGACGCCGCGCATAGATATAGGCAAAGGCATTAATGCTCAGCGCGACGGCGTGAGACCCCATATGCAAACCGTCTGCTAGCAGTGCCATGGAGCCAAAGGCAATGCCTGCCGCGATTTCCACTATCATCATCGCGGCGGTAATAGCAATTACCACCAGCGTTCGAAATTCACCGGGTCGCTTCTGATCCTGTCCGAAGTTGTGGGAGTGCCGCCAGCGGGCTAACTGCTCTTCTTGCATAGGTTCCTCATGAATCGGGCAGGATTTATAATATGTTCTTTTCGGTTTTATCCAATGTCCTGTGCTCGGCATCGAAGCTCAATTCAATAGAGCTATTGCTGATACCTTTGCTATAGTAACCCAGCATCAACCGAGATTAAATTGAGGTTCAAACTGATAATGAAAAAATTGATCGCGGCGCTTATCAGTGCCGCATTACTATCACCAGCGGTCTACGCATTGGAAGAAGTCGATCCTGCATTGGCAGAAATCACTAATTTCCGACAATACAGCGCCACTTTCGCCAGCGCTGGCCAGCCCACCCGGGAGCAGTTTCAGGTGATAGCCGATCAGGGCTTCGAGCGCATTGTTTATATCGCCTTCACTAATAACAATAACGCCCTTGCCGACGCGGATCAGGTGGTAAAAGGACTGGGTATGGAATACATGCATGTACCCGTCGCCTTCGACAACCCTCTGCCAGACGACTTCTACGCCTTCGCCGATTCTATGCGCCGTAATACTGGCAAGAAGACCCTGCTGCACTGTCAGGTCAACGCCCGCGCCACCGCCTTCAGCTTCCTCTACCGCGTGCTCTACAATGATGTATCCATCAGCGCTGCCAAAGCCGATATGAACACCGTCTGGCAGCCCAACGAAGTATGGCGTGACTTCATTTTCGAAGTGCTTGATCAGAATGATGTATCACCGGATTGTGAAGGCTGCGATTGGACACCTCCGCCACCTCGGGGGCAGTAGGTTTTTTAGTGCGAAGTTCTATTTGGCTGCTCCGCAGGTGAGTGGAGCGCTGGCAGGTGCTACTTGCTTAACCCAGTGAGTTTGGCCGTATCAGAGGCCGTGAAATCCATAGCGAACGCTTTAAGTAATTGGCGAAATTTTGCTTCACTGATTTTCGAATATTTGTAGTAGCGGTTTGTACCAGTAATCATAGGCTCAGACGCATGTTAGCATGTAATCTGCTTCCTAAGACCCTAGGGTATTAATCAGAGGTTCCCTAGCAATTTCTTTTCATGTAATCCCATTACTATAGCAAACAGATCCAGGCCAAATTCAAGCAATAAATCGGTGTTGCACAAGCACTTCTGATTCTTGAAGTTCAGCTCAGTACCAAATGGAGGCAAATGCACAAACAGAACTGCCTCAACCCCCTGCTCATGCACACAAAAGCGCTCAAGCGAATACAGTGTTTCTTCACACAGGAAACCACCCGCATCCGATGATATTTCAGCTGGAATCCCCTTCTCCAACAAAAGCGCGAGAATAGGCTGCAGTTTAGCAGAACTGGTGATCTGCTCCGGACCAGCGGCATCAATAAGTTCGGTTGCAGGCAAAGCATTGGTGTTATCAGGACGTATCTTTCGCGCATTTCTAGCCAGCGACTCCAGCTTGAAAAAACCGGCTTTGCCCTCGCCCATGCTGAGAATCAGCTGGGGAGAATTGGATTTGATTGCATCCAGTAATCGTGCTTTCGGGCTCGCCCAAACCACGGGCAGCTCGAGCGCACATACTTCTGGATCGTCCAGCTCTGCCATCAGGGCACTGGCAGCTACCCAGGAGGAATTTGTGCTTTTGCCATCGAAAGGTTCAAATCCTGTTAGTAGTATACGAGTCATCACAGTAACATAACTCAATTGAGGAACCGCTTACCAGTTTTTCCAGGGATCCCTGCGATCCCTGCTCCTTGTGTTGTCATCTCATCGCGTATTATCGAAAACTAACAACTAAGCTGTGGGTAAATATTATGGTGCTGTGTAGATGGACCCACTAAACTGATTTTCGCAAATTAACCGAGC
Source organism: Gammaproteobacteria bacterium (assembly GCA_963694865.1). Classification (GTDB taxonomy): domain Bacteria; phylum Pseudomonadota; class Gammaproteobacteria; order Pseudomonadales; family Pseudohongiellaceae; genus UBA9145. Next base: position 7,965 of record CAVOFA010000063.1, read on the forward strand.
TGGTTCAGGCCCAGGGGCAGGAAAGCTGAAAACAGCAAGAGAACCTCTGATTAATGAATCAAGCCGTCAGTGGTTACCTTTAGCTACACAGATGACAGGAAACCTGGTGGCCTTCCACATTCGCGAGCGGAATAAGCTCTGGCTCCCGCGAATTGCATTCATTCATTACCTGTGGACATCGAGTGTGGAACGAGCAACCCGACGGTGGATCGATGGGAGATGGCACATCACCAGTCAATACATGCCGATTGACTTTATGGTGCGGATCCGGGATCGGTATGGCCGAAATTAATGACTGGGTATACGGGTGTCTGGTCTCGCGATAAACCGTTTCGCCATTACTGCTTTCAACTATCTTTCCCAGATACATTATGGCGATGCGATCCGAGATATGCTTTACCACAGCCAGGTCATGGGCAATAAACAAATAGGACAGATTAAATTCTTTTTGTAAATCAATAAGCAAGTTTAGAATCTGGCTCTGTATGGAAACATCCAGCGCCGAGACCGGCTCGTCACAAATAATTAGTTTTGGATTTAATGCGATTGCTCGCGCTATGCCAATGCGCTGCCTTTGGCCACCGGAAAACTCGAAGGGATAACGCGTAGCTGAACGCGCAGGCAAACCTACTATTTCCAGCAATTCCTTAACCCGTTTTTGACGCGAAGCCCGGTTGCCAATTTTTTGTACTATAAAAGGCTCCTGCAAGGTATCGCCCACGGTATGACGCGCGTTCAGGGACTCCATGGGGTCCTGGAATATCATCTGAATATCTTGCCGATAAGGCTTTAAAATCCTGCTGCTCATGTGCGTAATGTCTCGGCCCTCGAAAATCACTTCTCCGGCTGTCGGTTGATAGAGTCTTGTCACGCAGCGACCCAGGGTAGACTTGCCACAACCCGATTCCCCCACCAGACCAAGGGTTTCCCCTGCTTGAATATGGAAGCTAACACCGTCAACCGCTTTATTGTATTTTCCAGTGCGAAGAAAAATACCTTCCTTTACCGGGAAGTGCATCTTCAAATTTCGAACTTGTAGAATCGGAGAGCCGTTTACCTGATTATCAGCCACTGTCTTGCAACTCCTGTTTGATGTTGCTCCATTGGAAACAGCTAACCTGGTGTTGTTCGGCTACCGCTTCGAGGGGTGGTGGAAATTGGGTACAGCTTTGCCTGGCATAGGGACATCGATTTTCAAAGCGGCAACCTGCCGGCAAATCAAGCAGACCTGGCACCATGCCTTCGATGATACTCAGCTTCGATTTTGGCTCGGTTTCCAGTCTGGGGATAGAGGCGAGTAGGCCTTGGGTATAGGGATGGGATGGATTATCAAATATATCGTAAACTGACCCTTTCTCCGCCACTTTCCCAGCGTACATGACAATAACAGATTGTGAAGTTTCAGCGATTACACCGAGATCATGAGTAATTAGTATCACAGACATGCCCATGTCCTTTTGCAAATCTTTGATCAGTTCCAGAATCTGTGCCTGAATGGTCACATCGAGAGCAGTGGTTGGCTCATCTGCGATCAATAGACTGGGTTGGCAGGCAAGCGCAATGGCGATTACTACCCGCTGACGCATGCCACCGGAAAGCTGATGCGGATATTCGCCCAACCGCACATCGGGTGAGGGTATACCCACTCTATCCAGCATCTCGACGCATTCTCGCAGTGCCTGTTGTTTGTTGATATCTTTGTGCAGCAACAAAACCTCGGCAAGCTGGCGTCCAATGGTATGCACCGGATTAAGCGCAGTCATGGGTTCCTGGAACACCATACCAATTTGATTGCCGCGAATTTTTTCCATGCGCGACAATGGCAGTCGGGTAAGGTCCTCGCCCTGGAATTTAATTTCGCCGCCCATGATCTGTCCCATGGGCTGGGGTAATAGCCGCATGATGGAAAGCGCTGTCACGCTCTTGCCACAGCCAGATTCACCAACGATACCTAAAGTCTCGCCGGCTGCAACAGAGAAGCTTATGTCATCGACCGCTCTTACCTGACCCTCGTCGGTTTCAAATTCGGTGATGAGATTATTAACGCTAAGTAAGGGTTCAGGCATTCAGACTATTGCTCTTTATACTGATCAAACACTTCAACATGCGCTTCCATCGGCTGTCCTGCACGCCTTGCTGCCAGGGTTGCCGCCTTCGCCTCTTCATCTATCCAGTGCACGAACAACTCACTGGCAGACTTGGTGTACCTGTAATTAAAGCCTTCTGGAAATTTCACCCAGTTCCAGTAGCTATGCCAGTAAAACGGTTGCACGAATCCGGGACTGTAGGAGGCATAATCGTGGTGTAATTGAATCAGCGTATGCGCAAGTTCCTGCAGTTCATCTTCCTCTATGGCATCATCGAAACGATCTACGAACCCATCTATTTTAAAATCCGCAATGCTTTGCAAATTATTGGTCTGTGGTTTTATTTTGCGCTCAGGATTAATGCTGCCATCTTCGAGAAACGCATCATCGTAGGCATTATCAGAATGAAAATATTCCCAGAATCTGGGCAGGGGCTCTAACGCAATATTAAAACCAACAAAATAAATATCGTGCTGCTTCTCCTGGGCCTTTCTGAATCCGGCTGCGGCATCCAACATTTCAATGCGAAATTCCAGCCCGGCTTTAACAGCCTCTTCCTTTAAAATAGTGAATACATCTGTGTAGCGATCATAGTGCGTGGAAAGCGTAAAACTGAGCCGCTGCCCTTCAGCGTTAACTAATATTCCGTCGGCGCCGCGCCGGGTAAAACCTGCATTGGAAAAATGTTCAGCCGCGGTCTCAATATTGAAAGCTCTGGCCTCTATGGTGGGATGGGAAAATTTGCCAAACCCGTCTTTCTCGGTTTTCAAACGAAGTAAATCACCACGGAAGTATTTTTCAAGCACCAGGTCCCAGTTCGACGCATATTGAATACCCAGTCGCACTTCCCAGTTATCTAAAAGCGGTCTGGATGAATTCATCCATAACCCCCAATTTGTACGCGGGCCGTCGTTAAAAAACTGCGCCTTATAAATATAACCGTCGACTACATCCGGATCATCATTGGGCAGGAAGTCATACCAGTAGTCTGCCGTCGCGATACCGTACTGGTCAATATCACCGGCTCTAAAGGCCTCAAAGCGCTTGGCAGGATCCCTCAGCACAGCCAGGTTTACACGATCCGGATTGAACCGGTACTGCCAGAATTTATTGTCGCTTGCCCACCAACTATCAATCTTGGTAAGCGCAATATTTACACCCATGTTAATGTTTTCTTCCCTTACTTCGTAGACGCCTGCGGTGGGCACAAAACGCCATTGATAGCGCTCGGGAAAATCATCGCCCAACTCCTTAAAGACATGCCGCGGCATGGGGAAAATTTCCAGGGTCTTACCCAGTACGTCCAGCCTGACCTCAGGCACACCATAGGAAAATGTAGTGTCATCGTATTTGGTAACGCTGATAATTTCCTCGGTCCAGTAATTATTCATCCAGGGATCATTGATATACTCAGACATACCAAAATACATAGTGAACATCATGTCATCCACAGTAATGGGTTCGCCGTCGGTCCAGCGTGCTTCGGGGTTTAACTTGATATATACCGCATTATCCGCTTCGGATATGGCCCATGCTTCAGCGATTCCGGGATAATAATCAAATTCATTAGGATGTCTGTGAGCCAGCATCATGCCCACCATATCACTAAGGTAGCCACGAAATGAACTGTTGGAATCCGGTCCGTTTACTCGAAGAGTCGGAGGAAAGTCTGCAATTAATTCATAGTAGGTTCCGCCTTTAATAGCCTCAGGCGAGCCTATCTCTGGCAAGTGCATACCGTCATCCCACACCAGGTTCGCCGGGACATCATCAAGGGTCTTAAAGCGGAAACGCTCAGGATTTGCTGCATAGAAATCGAGCACTTCCTGCGAATTATCAATCCGCGAGACTACATTTTCAGCATCTTCTGATCCGCCACCACAAGAAACTAAAAATGCAGCAGCGCTAAGCAGAAGCCAATTGCTGTACCTAGGACACCTAGTATTCATCGTCTGCGCCTCTCTTGGCTTATTCTTTGAATTGATCATACACAGCAATATGTGATTCAAAAGCCTGCCCGCTGCTTTGTGCATCACGGGTTTGCTGCCTTGCGTCTTCGTCAATCCAATGAATAAATAATTCGTAGGGGTAGCTGGTAAACTTGTAGTTAAACTCCTCCGGCCATTTAACCCAACGCCAGTAAGCTGTCCAGTAAAATGGTTGTACGAACCCTGGTGAAAATGATGCATAGTCGGAATGTATTTGCATTATTTGATGGGACAACTCGATCATGCGCTCTTTGTCATCAGAGTCTTGATACTCATCAATAAGTGGATCCAGTGCAGCGATGGCCACGCTTTGCAGATTATTGGTTTGGGGCTTTACCTTTCGATCTGGATTTACACTGCCATCCTCCAGAAACGCCTGGTCATAAGCATTATCCGAATGCAAATACGACCACATTCGCGGGTACATCTCATTGGATGCAGCAAAACTGACAAAGTAGATGTCGTGGCGCTTTTCCTGGGCTTTTCTAAACCCGGAGGCTCCATCCATCATTTCTATGCGTAATTCCAACCCGGCTTTGATAGCCTCTTCTTTCAAGATGGTAAACACATCGGAAAAGCGCTCGTAATGCGTACTTAAGGTAAATGCCAACCTATGGCCTTCCGCATTAACCAGAATACCGTCTGGTCCTCGCTGGCTAAATCCGGCGTTGGCAAAATGCTCAAGGGCTTTATTGATATCGAACGGCTTTGCCGTCAAGGTGGGATGTGAGAATTCTCCGTAACCATCATTTTGTGTATTCAACCTTTCCATATCACCGCGAAAATAGTTGCTAATAACCAACTCCCAATTGGCGGCATACTGGATTCCCAATCGAACCTCCTGATTATCCAGATAAGCCCTTGATGCATTAATCCACAACCCCCAGTTACTTTTGGAGCCCCCATTATAGAAAGTGGTTTTATGGATATAACCGTTCGCTACTGCAGAATCATCATCGGGCAGGTTGTCATACCACATATCCGCTGTGGCGATGCGAAAGATATCAGTATCGCCACGGCGAAATGCTTCGTAACGTTTAGCTGTGTCTCTAACCACCGCCAGATTAATGTGATCTGGATTGTAGCGGTAACGGAAATACTTGTTGTCTTTAGCCCACCAGTCTTCGAGTCGATGCAGCACGATATTCACGCCCATATCAATTTCATCAGGATCAATATAATAGGCCCCTGCATGCGGTGCATAACGCCACTGATAACGCTCGGGAAAGTCCTCGCCAAACTCTTTGTAAAAGTGTTGCGGTGCAGGTCCACCTTGTAAAACTTTGGCCGCCATGTCGGGCTTGGCTTTCGGAACGGTTATGGAAAACGTGTAATCATCGTACTTGGTGATATTGCTATATTCGGAGGCAAAATAGTTGGTGGTAAATGGCGCTTGAATATGGTCTGAAAGGTAAAAATAAAATGCGAACAACATATCGTCGCTGGTTATGGCTTCACCGTCAGTCCAGCGTGCCGCTGGATTAATTTTTATATAAACCGTTTTTCGTTCCATCGAAACTGCCCAGGCTTCAGCCATACCTGGATAGTATTCATTGGTATTGGGGTGCGGCATAGCCCAGGTCATGTCGTAATTATCTCGAATCCAGCTACGGGAGGAGAAGTTTGAATCTGGCCCGATGGTGCGCAATGTGGGAGGAAAATCATCCAGCACCTCGTAATAAGTTCCACCCTTGACCGCATCGGGAGAGCCTATTTCCGGTTGTTCCATGCCGTTTTCCCAAACCAGATCATCAGGCAAATCGTCAAGTGTGGAAAATGTTATTAGCTCCGGGTTGGCTGCATAAAAATCCAGTATATTCTGCGTATCGTCCAGCGTGAGATCAACTTCCGAAAGCGGATTGGATTCACCTCCACAAGCGACCAACAGCAGCATGGAAACACTCAGTAGAGTGCATCTTAAGTTGTCTAATCTCTTCATAATAATCTCCCGGCAATACATTTTACTTGTAAACAGTAAATTTCTTGGGATCAAACGACTCCCGTATTGCTTCTCCAATAAATGTAACTAATGTGAGTAGAACCACCAAAGTCCCAAAAGCTGACATAACTATCCACGGGGCGGTACGTAAAGTTTGTGTCCCTTGCTTTAACAGCTCGCCCAAACTCGGTGTGGGCGGTGGCAGACCAAACCCCAGAAAATCCAGTGCGGTAATAGATGAAATAGCCGCTACAATGGTAAACGGCATAAAGGTAACCAGCGTCGAAAGCACGTTAGGTAAAATGTGCCGAAATACGATACGGCTATTTGAAGAGCCTATAATTACTGCGGCTGCCACATAATCCCTGACCTTTTCCTTGTAGGTTTCGGTGCGCATGTAGTAAGTCATGGAAGTCCAGGAAAACAACACCATCACCGATAACAGGATGAGAATTCGTGTCGTCACAGTAAAGGTATCAGGTATCACAGAAAAGACGATGATAACCATGTAGAGAAACGGAATATTACTCCAGATCTCGATCAGGCGCTGGGTAAGCATGTCAAACAGTCCGCCGAAATAGCCCATGGCGCAGCCAACTGCCACACCGATAAGATAGACAGAGGCCATAAATCCGAGGGAAAAAAAGAGCGCTATTCGGGTACCGAAAAAGAGCCGTGCCAAAATGTCGCGACTGGTAGAATCGGTGCCGAGGTAGTGCTGCTTTGCCACTTCTGGTGGCTCGGGACGAAAAATGCCGGTACTGCCATCATTCTCAAACGGACTGTAAGGAACCGGCGGTAACAGTACCCAGGCATCCGCATTCTGATCAGTGAAATGCTGTTTCAAATCCCGATAGTTGGTTTCGTAGGGGTAATCCAGACCGAAGTCAGTGCCGGGGTGAAAGGGCGCATAGGTTGGAAAATATAATTCGCCTTCATAGCTTACAATTAGCGCGCGGTTGTTGATTAGCAATTCACCCACCAGACTCAACACCAAAAACACACCCAATATAACAAAGCTGTAGTAACCCCGTTTTATCTCGCGGAAGCGGCGCAGTTTTTTTAGCGTTTGTGGATTGAAATCAAACAAGACTCACCACCTAATGAAATCTGATGCGCGGGTCCACCAGCGCAACCAGAATGTCCGATATTATATTGCCTATGAGCAGCAACAAACTGGCCAGAAATACAACACCCATTACCACCGGATAGTCCCGGTCTATTATGGAGGTAAGCCCTAATAACCCAAACCCGTTTATATCGAAAATGGTCTCAATTAAAAATGAGCCCGATACCAGTAAGGTAATATTTTGCCCAAACGTTGTGGCGATAGGTATGAGTGAATTGCGCAACGCATGCCGGGTGACAGCTTTACGAAATGAAACACCCTTGGCCACGGCGGTTCTTATATAGTCGGACGCAAGATTGTCCATGAGGTGGTTCTTCAGCAGCAAGGTTACCAGAGCAAAGCTTCCCAGGAGATAACAAATCAGCGGCAAAACCGAATGATCCAATAAGTCCTTGATTTTACCCCATAGGCTCATCTCGCCAAACTGCAAACTGGTAAACCCCCCCATGGGAAACCATTCAAGGCGCACGGAAAAATAAAGTAACAACAGCGAACCCAGCGCGTAGCCAGGCACGGCGTAACCAATGAAAATGAATATGGATGTTGCATTGTCAACGAAGGTCCGGTGCTTGATCGCCTTGAGTACCGCAAGGGGAATGCACACCGCATAGGTAATGAAGAGGGTTATGAGCCCGTAGTACAGCGATACGGGAAAACGACTGGCGATGACGTCCCACACCGGTTGATTGAAACGGTAGGAGATCCCCAGGTCACCCGTGGCCACTTTACTTACCCAATCCACATAACTCTGAAATACCGGCTTGTCGAAACCGTAATATTCCCGTAACCGGTCTAGCTGCGCCTCGGAAAGCGACATATTCTGCCCTGCAACTGACCTCGCGCCACCGCCCGCAAACTGGGCTTCCATAATAGCCCGTTCAATGGGACCGCCCGGCACCAGTCGAGTAATACAAAACACAATCACCGTCACGCCGAGCAAGGTCGGGGGTATCAACAGCAGGCGTCGAAAAAAATAGTCTCGCATGGTTTTTCTATTTTCTTTAAAAGTAGTACGACAGGGGCTTCTATCTTAGGAATCTTTGGTTCATTTAATCAAAGGTTCCCGAATAATTATTTGAGGTTTAGCTCCCCCGCAAGCCAGTAAATCACAAGCTCAACCATCAATAGTGCCATAATTCTCAGCTGGGTAGAATTTAAATAGGTGATTTTATGTAATAGTTATCAGTCATAGCCTGGATTGCCCCCGACTGCCCTTGTACGCGGTGAATAACAGAGAAGAATCCCTGCAGATAATTGATACCGCCCGCAAACAAAACCCGCGCATTTCTATCGTCGCTAGAGCCATCGATCGCAGCCATGCTTATGAGTTGCATCAGCGCAATGTGGACAGTATTATCCGGGGAACCTTCGCCAGCAGTCTGGAAGCGGCGACAGATACACTAAAACAGCTGGGTTATCCGGAAGGCCAGGCTTTGCAAATTTCGGAAATGTTTCGTCAGCACGATGAGGCGATGCTACTCAAATCGGTAGTTCATAAAGACGATATGGATGAATTACTCAAACTGGCCAGCCAGGGGCGCAAAGAATTGGAAAACTTGTTTGATGAGGATAGCAAGTATTCACACCCCGGCTGATAGTAAGCGACGGATACAGCATCGAAGTAGAGCGTAATAAGAAACATGAGCTTCGCTGATAACTCACGGACATTCGGCATAAAAAGGGTTTTTAGACTTAGTTGCCAGTAGATTTCAAAAGATATCCCGGGAATTGATTCACTGTGCTGGCATCTGTCAGTGATTTCGTCTTACCATCCATGCCATGGGTGCCAGGCCATACAATTTACCCCATAACGGCAGCAATTTCGTTGCCAGTGCGTCCACCATGGCCAGTGGTGAAGCTAGTGATTAGAGAAGTGCAGGGTGCCAATTATTACTACAGTGCAGGCGCCGAGCTCCGGA
>CAVOFA010000064.1:0-16230 GCA_963694865.1 Gammaproteobacteria bacterium
GCCTTCCTCGCCGGTGCCTCCATGCAGCAAATATTCAGCGATGCCTTCGAAACGAATTAGGCAGTCCATTGGCAAACCGGTAGTAGAGAATGACAAAACGGTTAAGGTCATCGGAGCATTCCAGGACATAACAGATCGAGCAGATCTTTTCTAAGCTGACTATGAATGCGAGCCAGGCAAACCGGGTGGCGGACGTTTGTTCATCAGTATAGAGAACTCTCGTGACGGCATGGATGACGCAAACAAGTTCGATCTGCTACTCACCGACGTGGTCTTGCCGGGTGCCATCGATGGGCCATCGATAGCGAAAGAAGCACATGAACGGGACCCTTCACTGAAAATCGTTTATATGTCAGACCATATCAAAGATTTCAAGCTTGATTACAGTAGGGGCGGGATGGAAATAAATTTCATTCAAAAACCCTTCTCCTATACCCAGTTGAGTTCCAAGCTCAGATCAAGCTTCGAGCAGTCCGGTGCGGCATGATAAGCCAGGCTCTGTCCCTGCCCGTAGATGCTGCCGGCCTGGGGCCTGCTTGAAGGCAACGGCTGGAGGTTTAGTTAGCCCCCAGCCGCCGATGAAAGGCTATGGTTTTTGCAGTTTCAAAACAAATCGGTCTGTCTTGCCACGAACACTGGAATCGAAGACCATCTTGCTACGATCGTCTTCAGGATTGCGCAGCAGGTTTGAAGTTGCTACTACCGTGAATCCCGCGGCTTCGGCGGCCGCTATAGTCGCGACTTCACTGCCCCGGTGCAGCGCTGTGTTGTCGTTATCAGGACTGCTGGAATGTTCGATCACACCCAATATGCCGCCTGGCTTTAACACGGCGAAAAGGGCTGATAGAAACTCGGTGATTCTGGCGTTGCTACCGGAATTGGTCATCTCATGCATTTCCAGCGCCAGTATGGCGGCGTCCACAGAGTTGCGGGCGAGGCCCAGGTCTGAGAAATCCCTGTTCAGTCTCTCTACATTTGCCAGTCGATTGTTTGCCAGTCTTGTGTCGATAGCACCAGCGGTGCGCGCACCGCGCTCGCCGGTCAGCGACGCCGGCGGATTTTGCATGTAGACCGTGCCAGATGCGCCTACGGCATGGGACAACACCTCGGTGTAATAGCCAGCTGCAGCAATCAGGTCGATGACAGTCATGCCCTCGTCTATGCCCAGAAACTCGACTACGTAAGCCGGCTTACGACCCGCGTCCCTTGCCTTGTCGGCATCTGCCCTGCTGGCAGAATTGCTGAGAGCCGCGGCCAAAGAGCCTGCATCCAGAGCTTGTACGGAGCCGGTTAGTAAGGTCAAAACGGCAATACAAGCAGTGATAAGTGATTTCATAACCAGTACCTTTAGTTTATTAATTAAAGTATTCAGTAGTTGCCGCCAATTCTGCTGCTGGCGGCTGACAGTGGTTGCTCGAGTTCAAACTGTGACAGAATACGGCCTAATTCGCGGCAGGGAAACAGGGGACTCCTATTTTTAGCCCAGCGCCATGCTATTAGACCGACTTCATTTTAATAAAGTCACCCTGCGCGAGCTTATGCAGATCGCCATACCTATGGTGGTTTCCCAGGGTACCTTCGCTGTAATGATCTTTACCGATCGCTATTTCATGTCGCAGATCGACCCAACCCACATGGCTGCGGCGTTGGGCGGGGGTGTGGCCGTGTTTTTCTCTTTCTGCTTCTTCTCCGGAGTGTTTTCCTACGCCAACGCGCTGACGGCGCAGTATCTGGGCGCCGGTGACATCGAGAAATGTCCACGGGTTGTGACCCAGGGGCTGATTATGACCGCCATGAGTGCGCCGTTGCTGGCAATCATCGCCATACTCGTGGCGGGGATTTTTGAGGGCATGGGACATGATCCGGTACAGGTTGAACTGGAGCGCAGTTACTACCTGTTACTGATGATGGGAACCGTAATTACCCTGGCCAAAATTTGTATTTCTTCCTATTTTGCCGGCATCGGTAGAACTACTATCGTGATGGTTGCTGATGTCTGTGGACTTATTCTAAACATACCGCTTTGTTATGCGATGGTGTTTGGCAAGTTCGGATGTCCTGAAATGGGCATCGAGGGCGCTGCACTGTCTACAATCATTGCCACGCTGTTCGCGTTCCTGTTGTTCGTCGGCTTCTATTTCGGGAAAGAACACCGGGACAAATTCAAAGTCATGCAGTCATTCAAATTGGATCGTGGCATCCTCAAGCGATTCACGCGTCTGGGATTTCCATCGGGGATGGAATTGTTCCTTAATGTTGCCGCCTTCAATATATTCCTGTTGATGTTTCAGGGCTACGGCATCGTGGAAGGAGCCTCGGCGGCCATCGTCTTCAATTGGGATATCTTATCGTTCGTTCCAATGGTGGGTTTGAACATTGGAGTCGTCAGCCTGATCGGTCGCTTCGTCGGTGCCCAGGACATGGAGCGCACTAACGAGGTGATTTCGGCGGCTTTCATTATGGGCCTGGCGTATTCGGCTGTGTTGGCTTTCTGTTACATAACATTCAGGTTTTCGCTGGTGGAGGTGTTCGCGCCGCCGGCAGGAGATTTTAGCGAAATTTTAGAGCTGGCGGGTTTTATGATGGTTGGTTTGTCGAGTTACGCTATAGCCGATGCCGTCATTCAAGTTTCCGGAGGTGTGTTACGGGGATCAGGGGACACCCGCTGGTTAATGTATGCATCGGTGTCTCTGCACTGGCTGATGCTGGTGGCGCAGTACCTCATTATCCGGGTGTTCGAGTGGGGTCCGAAAGCCTCCTGGCTGGCGTTCGTGGTAATGATTCTGGCTATCGCCGTGGTCTATGTCTGGCGCCTGCAAAGTGGGCACTGGCGGGATCCCGAAGCCCTCAAGCGGGTAATGTCAGAAGCATAAATCCAGACCTGGAAACACGGCTTCGAGCTGGCTTTTCTCGAGATCTACAAACAATCAGCGGCGGCGCAGTGTGCCATCGGTGAACCAAAGCAGCCAGCGCCATTAACTATGCTGTTCTGAAACTCTCTTTCTCTACTTGCAGCTAAGCGCATAAGCAGATAGCCTTTCCGGCTACCTGTCCCAAAATTCCAGCTAGAGCATCAATTATGAGAACAATTCGAATACTTTCTGCGGTTGTTGCGCTGGCAAGCGTAGCTTTATCGTCGCAGACCGTGGTCCTGTCTCAATCTGAGAATTCAGTGCAATACCCACAAGCTTTGCTCAATCAGAAGAATAATTTTGCCCGTGGTGCCGCCGCTGCCATGGCGGAGCCCTACCGTGGGGTCGCTACCAGTAGCGGTATTGTCAACGGCCTGTTTTCGCTGCGTGATACTGGCGTGTCGACCGAAGCTGTGCGTGCCGCCGCCGCGAAGTTTCTGGCGACGCTCGATTCCGGAGAACTCAGTCGCGCCCAATTCGCGGTCGATGACCTGGAATGGCGCAACTGGTCGAACGTGGATGTTGGCATCTTTGCCCGTCATGGTATTAGTCTGGAAGAGATGGCGGCAGCGCAAAAAACGGCGGCCTGGGAACTGCTGGCAGTGGCACTGAGTAGCCAGGGTCTGGATCAAACCCAGAGCATCATGCGAACCGAACAGGCTTTGCTGGAAATAAATGCTGAGCCGATTCGCTATGGTGAAGAAAAATACTATCTGACGTTTATGGGAATTCCCTCGGTAGCTGAGCCCTGGGGCTTTCAGTTGGATGGACATCATCTGGTGATCAACTTCTTTGTGCTGGGTGATCAGATGGTCATGACGCCGGCATTTTACGGAGGTGAGCCAGTGCTTACGGAATCCGGCAAGTATGCTGGCAATGAGATTATGCAGGACGAACAGGATCTTGGGCTGGCACTGATGCAGTCACTGGATAGCTCGCAGCAGGCTGCAGCCACTATCAAGGCGGTTAAGACCGGTAATGACAATAGGGCAGAGGCGAATAAGGACAATCTGACTATAGATTACGAAGGTATCATCGGCAGCGAGCTTAGCAGCGCACAAAAATTGCGCTTGTTGGACGTGATTCGAGCATTTGTAGGCAACTTGCGAGACCCACACGCGGCGGTGACCATGGATGAAATCGGTCAGTACATCGATGACACTTATTTCGCCTGGATTGGAGCCGCACAAGACGATTCGGTTTTTTATTACAGGATTCACAGCCCGGTAATTCTCATCGAATTTGATCATGAAAATCCCGTAGGCACGCGCCAGAAAAACACAGCCGGCACTCCAACCAGAGACCATATTCATACCGTTATCAGAACTCCAAATGGCAATGACTATGGCAAGGACTTGTTAGCTCAGCATCTGGCTACACACCCACATTAAGACAAGGGTCATGACCCCATTGCTATTTCACAAATTCATGTCTGTCACTGAGCCATCATCTGGCTTTAAGTAATCTATGTAGGACAGCAGTGGACCTGACCCCTTGTAAAATTTACGTAGGCGGAGAATTAAAATGACTAAAATTGATAATAAATTTACCGCAACACCCTGGCGGTTTTTGCTAATGGCAGCGGCATGGAGCCTGGCTCTTGACAGTGGCTCGCTCAGCGCACAATCCAACAATCCGTTCGGTATTCCTACGCAGGCGGCACCTAATCCCGCGGCGAACATAGTCGCCGCACCGGGTTCCCGTGGCCAGGGCTGGCTGGGGCAGGGTCGATCGGAAGTAATAGCTCGCCATGGCATGGTGGCCACCAGCGATCCATTGGCAGCGGAGGCGGGTCTGGAAATTCTGAGAAGCGGAGGCAACGCTATTGATGCAGCCGTGGCTGCAGCAGCGGTGCTGGATGTCACCTCGCAGAATGATACCGGCATCGCCGGCGATCTGTTCGCACTAATTTGGAGTGCCCGGGACAAGAAGCTGTATGCGTTAAATTCCGCAGGTTGGGCGCCGGCAGGCTGGACCCCGGAATATTTCAAGGAAAAGCTCGGGGTAGATAGAGTGCCGGGCTTCGGCGTCAACGCGGCCACTGTACCCGGCGCGATATCCGGCTATGACGCCATGTTAAATCGTTTTGGCACTATGGACTTCAAACAGACCCTGGCACGGGCAGCGCAATTGGCGGAGGAAGGCTGGGGCCAGGCAGAGCGTCGGCATCGAGACCTCAGCAGTGTGCAGGACAAGCTCAATCGTGACGCGGACTCCAGCGCCGTATTTCTAAATGATGGCGAAGTACCTGCGCTGTACAGCATTATCCGCAATCCGGGACTGGCCGACGCACTGCGTTTAATTCAGGAGCAGGGTCGTGATGCTTTCTACAAGGGCGCCATAGCCGATGCCATTGTCGCCAAGATGCAAGCCGACGGCGGTGTCATGACCCATGAGGACCTGGCCCAGTTCGAGTCGGAATGGATAGAGCCTCTTAGCACTAACTACCACGGTTACGATGTCTACCAGCTACCGCCTCCGGGTCAGGGCTTTGCGGCCCTGGAGATGCTGAATATTCTCGAGGTGTGTGCGCCCCAGCATGATGTAAACCTAGCGTCCCTGGGACCATCACACCCCGACTATTGGCATTTTATGGTAGAAGCCAAGAAACTCGCCTACTCGGATTTGCAGGCCTATAACGGCGATCCACTGTTCAGCGATATACCGGTAGCGAAGTTGCTGTCGAAGTCCTACGCTGCAAGCCTGTGTGATCGCATCGATATGGATGTGGCTGCCGCGCCTTCTGTTACCGGTGGTCTCGGTGGGGGCACCATCTACCTGACTACGGCCGACCGCTGGGGCAATATGGTTTCGCTAATTCACAGTGTGTTTTCGGTTTACGGCAGCGGCGCGACCATCCCTCCCTATGGCATGATACTGCACAATCGCGGTGTCGCTTTCTCACTGGAGGCCGGTCATCCTAATGTTGTAGCTCCACACAAACGTCCCTTTCATTCCATTATCGCTGGCTTTGTCCTGCAAGCTGGCGAACCCTTGATGACTTTCGGCAACATGGGCGGTGCGGTACAACCTGAAACCCATGTTCAACATATGGTGAATGTTATAGACAATGGGATGAATGTGCAGATGACTACCGATGCGGCAAGATTTACCCACAGTCAAAATAGCAATGTATTATCGCTGGAGGCGGATCTTTATAATCTGGTTGGAGCCGCGTTAAAAGCCAAGGGCCACCGCGTGGCATCGGTGGATGGCAGTCGTGTCGGTGGTTACCAGGGCATCTTGTTTACCAGGGATGTCTCGATGCCAGAGCCGGTCTTTACCGAACAAAGTATCAACGAGGACCATCCTGTGAACGGTGTCTACAGAGCCGGTTCCGACCACCGCAAGGATGGGCAGGCAGTGGGCTGGTGATGTTTCCCATGGGTGTCGAAGCAACGTAAAGATACCGCTAATGCGTATCCCACAGACTTCGGCGACAGCATTATTGGGCCCGATGGCAGCAAACATCCTCAGAGGACGATAGGAAAATTCTCTGGTTTTTCCTGTTAGCAGCCGGCTGACGATGTTTTTTGGCCAGGTGTTTTTCCTGTCTATCGGCAAATTGAGTTGTCGGCGGGAAATATTTCCCATCGTCAAGATTGGATATCAGCGCACAGTCTCCCAGCGCCCAAATTCCATCTACACCAGCAACAGACAGAGCGGTCACTCTTATTACAGCGCCTTGGCTATGCCGACTATCTTTGGCAGGACCAGTTGGAGCAGACCTCGGGTACAATGCCAGGGCCCGCGCTAGTGATGACGATGGCACGAACGTCGTCATCGGCACACTGGAAGGCATCTATCAACTCATCTCGCATTGTGGTTGTGAAGGCATTGAGCCGGTCGGGCCGCTTGAGGGAAATAGTAAGAACGCGTCGATCTATTGCATATAATATTGTTTCGTAACTCATGGGTTTGTTCCGGTTTTAATCGCGGGGAAATTCCAATTCCTTATTCTCTGTGAATTCAATAGTGAACGCTGCAAGTAACAACGAAAGGAAGATCATTTTTACTTGTCTTAATTGCCCTGTTTATTCAATCATAGATGTAAGAATAGTTGGACTGCGAGCTTGACACATCGACTCCCTCTACGGCAACATACAGCTTCAACAAAAAGGAGCAAATCATAATAAAAATAAACTCCGTAATTCTC
The DNA here is from genome assembly GCA_963694865.1 of Gammaproteobacteria bacterium. GTDB lineage: Bacteria > Pseudomonadota > Gammaproteobacteria > Pseudomonadales > Pseudohongiellaceae > UBA9145. The sequence continues at coordinate 7,069 of CAVOFA010000064.1, forward strand.
AATGTATTCATACTGTTATTCGGACTTGCAAGCGTCGATAGCAGCGCCCAGGAGAATGAACCCTCCACAGCATTTTCATCTCCACACCGCATTTCAGCACCCAAGCTTATTGTTGACGACCTGGGCCGGGCTGAGAATTTTTACAAAACTTTCCTCGGAGTCCTGCAACTTCGTCGCATCGACACCAGCCTGGAGGTGTTCGACGAAACCATCTTCGGCTATGGCAAGGGGGCCAACGTCGCCCTGTTTGAGCCAAACCCCGAGCTCGAAGCGCCATTAGTAAAAAGTCGCCATCCGGTAGTGTTATTCAACACTCCCAATCTGACTGCAATCACCGATCGACTGGAAGCCACAGGCTATCCGGTGCGTTATATCGGTAGCGAAGGCGGCGACGGATTATTCATCGGCATCACCGAAGATCCCAGCGGTAATGTGGTTGAGATTGTTTCCCGGGGCGATGTGGCAAACGTAGGAGGTTCCAAACTTATCGTTAGTAATCGCCAGCAATCAGAAGATTTTTACGCGCGGGTGTTCGAAATACCACCGCTACGTTACTTCAAATCGGATTCCTATGACGAAGTTTTAATGAACTTTGGTGAAGGAGCCTTTCTGGCATTATTTGAATCCAAGGTTGAACCACAATTAGTGAAAAGCCGCTTTCCAGTAGTGGCTATATCCACTTCCGACTACGATGGAGTCATCGCTCGCCTCGAACTTGAGGGCCTTGGTATGACAGAATACACTCCGGGTAGAATTACAATTGCGCAAGACCCCAGCGGCAACGCTATCGAGATTATCAGGCGTTAGAAATAAGGAGATACTCACAACTTGGCAAGTGACTGCCTGGTGCTCGGAGGATGCAGCTGCTTCATTGCTGCTCCACGACTACATCTTTATCCCAGTTGGCGATTACTTCATCGACGTCCTGATCATAGCGAGCCATGACTCCGTCAAACTGATTTCGATAGGTTAGACCAAGGTTAATACCATCGATAATCACATTCCTGACTTTCCATCGTCCTGCCCCATCGGTTCGCATAGAGTAATTCACCGCATAGGTACTGCGGGCTGCAATAGCCTCGGTACGAATAGTGGCGCGCCCGCTGCTCACATCAAAATTTGCTTCAGGATCTAGAACCTCAACGGCTTGAACTTCAAAGCCAATAAAGCTTTCCAGGTACAATTTAACCATGGTGTTACTAACTACACGCAACAATTGCTCGGCTTGATCTGCATTGATACTGTCTCGATGCCGTCCAGTTACCGCTCTGGCAATCGATTCAAAATCAATGATGGGTTTAAGCACTACCATAAGTGCTTGAATAAAGTCTTCGGTGACCTCATTACCGTGTATTTGTTTCTGGTCTTCTATGGTCGCCATAATGAGATCGGCAGATGCTCTGATCATTTGATGAGGATTATTTTCTTCGGCAATCGCTGCTGTCACAATAAAACCGATTACAAGTACTGCTATTGCTTTGCAAAATGGATGCAGCCGCCTGGTGACCTTATCTTTCAATTGCCTCATTGTATTTTCCGTTTAGCTGGGTCTATTGTTAGGTGACAACCACGAAGTCTTGAATGTGACTTTTTGGATGTCAGCTTGTTACTGGTTTGGCCGTTGCATCCCTTCGATAAAAAAAGATCAGTAATGCAGGTAGTACCGAAAGATTTGCTGTTAATGCCAGAACCATAGCGGTCGCCGTCAGTACGCCGAAGTACACGGTGGGAATAAAGTTGGAAAAAGCCAATACAGAGAAACCGATAACGACGGTAGCCGAGGTGTAGTAGATGGCATCGCCGGGACTTCGATGGTTGTTCTGAACCGCGGTTCTTACGTCCGAGCCATTGTCAATTTCCTGTCGAAATTGGTGTAAATAGTGAATAGCGTCGTCCACACCAATGCCGATAATAATGGCCGATATGGTAATAGTCATCATGTCCAGGGGAATTGCTGCGAAGCCCATAATTGCCAGCACCGTGGCTGCCGCCAGAATGTTAGGCAACAGTCCAAGTAAGGCGAGTACAGGAGATCTTAACAGCACCAGAAACAGCAAGAAGATGGCAGAAATAACAAATATCAGCGTCGATTGTTGGGAGTCGTACAGACTCTTCAGCATGCCTGTTAAATTGCATTCAAAAGTGACCCACCATTTGCACTGAAAACTGACCCACCTAATCAAGTCGGATTATGGTTCATTTCTTCGCTTTTTGCCTAGATTTTTCCTTGTTGCTGGTTGAGTTTTTAAAGCGATAGCTATCATTCCCGGTTTCAATGATATGGCAGTGATGAGTCAGTCGATCAAGCAGTGCCGTCGCCATCTTTTCATCACCGAAGACATTGGGCCATTCAACAAAGCCCAGATTGGTGGTGATGATAATACTGGTGCGTTCATACAGCTTGCTGAGAAGATGGAATAATAGGGCGCCTCCTGCCTGACTAAAGGGGAGATAACCCAGCTCATCCAGAATTACCAGATCCGTGTGTATCAACCGGTTGGCCATGCGTCCCTGCTTGCCAATTTGTTTTTCCTGTTCCAGCAGGTTAACCAGTTCAATGGTCGACAAGAACCGAATACGCTTATGGTGCTGCTCGATAGCCTGTACCGCAATGGCGGTGGCCAAGTGGGTTTTGCCGGTGCCGGGGCCGCCAACAAAAACAACATTCTGGGCCTCTTCCATAAATTCACAGTGATGCAGTGACGTAATCAGTGTTTCGTTAGCTTCGCTTTGCCTAAAGTCAAAGCCCGACAGATCGCGGTATGCAGGGAAGCGCGCCACCTTCATTTGATACTGGATAGAGCGCACTTTTCGTTCAGCAACTTCGGCTTTAAGTAATTGCTGCAATATGGGCTCTGCTTTGCTGTAAGCAGGTGATGCCTGCTCAGACAGTTCTGCAATGCTTTGCGCCATGCCGTGGAGTTTCAATGACTTCATCGTTGCGATCGTGGCATCAACGGACATGGTGTTTCCCCCGCAAGCGATCATAACGGCCAGTATTGGCTTTAGGTTCCTTTACCAGGGTGAGTTCAAGGCGGGGTTTGAGCGATGCTGGTTTTGGCTTGTCCAGCAGACGATTAAGGCAGTTAATGACGTGCTGTTTAGAAGGACTGCCGCTGGTCAGTGCTGTGGCAATGGCTTTCTCGACTGGGTGTTCATCATGTTGCAGCACCAGTGCCAGTACATCGACCATGTCCCGGTCTCCGCCGGGGTGCTTGAGTAATTGCTTTTGTAGTTTACGGAAGCTCTCTGGTAGCTCCAGGAACGGGGCTCCGTTACGCAATGCGCCGGGCTTGCGCTGCAGTACCGACAGGTAATGACGCCGGTCATAGAGGGTTTGTCCCTGTTGGTTGTGGTCTCGTGTGAACACTCGCTGATGCTCTGCAATCACCTTCTCCTTTGCCACCATCACCAATCGATGCGCATAAACATGCAAGCTGATGGGCAGATTGGCAAAGGAAGCAGGCACACTGTAGCGGTTACTATCAAACGTGATTCTTTACTTTTATATTTACGTTTTTGACTGTGGGTGTTATTCTCGTTTAAATAGTAATAAATTGGGAGTTGCGGAGGGATACAAGGTGCTACGAAGCTTAACGCTATCTGCTGTGCTGTTTGGACTTGCGACTACTGTGTCGCTGCAGGCTGCCGAGGCTCCTGCGTCAGTCGCATGGCAGCGGGCCCTGCTCGATCAGTACTGCATCGTTTGTCACAACGATCAGACCCGCACCGCCGATCTGACGCTGCAAACCATAGCGCTGGATCGGGTCGGTCAGCACGCCGATGAAATCGGCGTCTGGGAGAAAGTGGTGCAGAAGCTGCGGGCGAGAGAGATGCCCCCAGTGGGACTCCCGCGACCGCTGCGGCCTGACTACGACCGCATGGCGTCGTGGCTGGAAGCGTCGCTCGACAACGCCGCCGTAGCTGCGCCTAACCCCGGTCGGCCGGTCGTCCACCGGCTCAACCGTGCCGAATACACTAACGCCATCCGGGACTTGCTGGCACTGGAGATCGATGGGCGTGAGCACCTGCCCGCGGACGATTCCGGCTACGGCTTCGACAACATCGGCGACGTGCTGAGCCTTTCACCCAGCTTGTTGGAACGCTATATGATCGCGGCGGCGAAGATCAGCCAGCTTGCCGTCGGCGATCCTGGCATTCGCCCCACACTCCAGACCTATAACATGCGCACGACACTGATCCAGAACGGCCGCACCAGTGCAGCGCAGCCGTTCGGGACGCGGGGTGGCACGTCCGTAAGTCACTACTTTCCGCTGGACGGCGAATACCGGGTGAAGATCCGGTTGCAGCGGACCCACGCCAACCAAATCCGCGGACTGGCCCGGCCCCAGGACATTGAGGTACGTCTGGATCGTGCACGTATCGCCGAGTACACCATCGGTGGAGACGGCATCATCAACCCCTGGGCTGCAGTGATGTACGCCTCGGCCTATGAACAGACGGCGGATGACGACCTGGAACTAACACTCAACGTAAATGCTGGCACCCACGCCATCGCTGTCGCCTTTTCCGAACAGCGCGGCCTGCCCGAGGGACTGCTCGAACCGAGTCTCTCGTCGGCATCTTTTCGGGAAAAAATATTTTAATGTTACTGTCTTTTTTGCAACCGTGGTCTGTTTATGATCGCTAAACTATTGAAGATTACTTGCCTTGTAGCGGCTGGCTTATGTTCGGCTCTCGCGGCTAGCCTGGCCTATACTCAAACTCCCTTGCTCTACGATAGGGAATTTCCAGTTATCGGCTACGCGACTAAGAGCGCTGAGGATGCCATTGCTAAATTACAGCAGCGAATGGATCGTGGCGAAGTGGAACTGCAATTCAATCAGGGCAGAGGATACCTGGATTCTGTACTGAGGACACTGGAACTGTATAGCTCAACACAGCTGCTGGTTTTTTCAAAAACCAGCTTGCAAGTGGGCTTGATTTCCTCATCGACTCCCCGTGCTATTTATTTTAATGATCAGGTGTACGTCGCCTGGGTGCAAGGGTCGAATGTGCTTGAGATCGCCTCCATGGATCCAAACCTGGGTCCGGTTTTTTACACTTTGAGTCAGCAGGAAACCGGACGACCCACGTTTGCGCGACAAATGCATCAGTGCGTGCGATGCCATGATAGTTATAGCCTGACAGGCGGTGGTACTCCTCGGTTTATGATGAGTTCAGGCTACACCGGGCAGCAGGGCCAATTGGTTTCGCACGAAAGTCATATTATGACCACCAGTCGTACTCCCATACGAAATCGATGGGGTGGATGGTTCGTAACTGGGAATCACGGTGAGCAGTTACATCTGGGCAACGTTCTGGTTGAAAATGCAGCAGACCTGCAACCGGAGAATCTTACAAAAACCGTCAATATATCCAGTGTAAGTCATTTGACAGACACGGAGCCTTATCTCACTCCCTATAGCGATATCGTGGCACTGCTGATAGTTGAGCATCAAATCGAAGTGCAGAACCTCATAACGCGGCTGAATTATTACGCAAGAACAGCGCTGGAAAATGCAACGTGGGATTCTCCCGAGGCGCAGGGCGAGATTGAATCACTCAGCAATGAACTGTTGCATTCCCTGTTCATGGTTGGGCAGCCCGCTCTCAGCAGTCCCGTTGTTGGCGTATCAGGCTTTACCGGGATGTTCAATGATATCGGTCCCAAGGATTCCCGGGGGCGCTCGTTGCGAGAACTGGATCTGACTGACCGCCTGTTTAAATATCCCTTTAGCTATCTGGTTTATTCTGAAGCTTTTGAAGCCTTGCCACAGCAAGTTAAGGTTGACCTTTTCGCGGCTATTGGCGACGTGCTTCTGGGACGGGATAAGAGCCCGGAGTTTGAACATTTGACCGCACAAGACAAGTTGGCAATTATTGAAATATTAAATGAAACTTCAACTATCAGAGTGGACCCTGATCGATAGAAATCAAACTACTCTGCCCTCTTGATCCTATTGTCGGCGAAACAAATTGGCGACTCGATCTGACACTTCACTGACTTCTTTTCTGCGTGCCCCCCGCAGCATATTCGCCATGCCATAGTTTCCTTCGTGACAGGCATACTCGTACAACTGCGCCGCCACCTTGGTCATGGGTACTACAGCAGTGAATTTATCAGTAAACGTGGAGGGGTCATCGATAGTGAATTCATAGTTGAGAGATTGCGGTCCGATGCGGATAAATCGTTCGGTGAGCACTTTGTTTTTGGAGGTGCCAAAGCCATCGAAGCTTTGCGTCAAGTCGTTGAAATTTTGTGTTACCACAACCAGGGTGTCGCTATCCCAGTAACCGCGCGAGTCGCCTGACCACAGCCTAAGGCTCTGATCTAAAGCCGCGCGGCCATCGAGTTTAACGATACGAGCATCATGAATCATCTCGGTCAGGATCACCACGTGATCTCGGTTTTGAAAGATTTGCACATTGTTGTTATACAAGCTTGGCGTAAACGGCGGGCCGGCGTTGAAACCCACAATACAACGTTCAGACAGGCCTCTATCTTCCGGACCATCCCGGCTGATGCCGCCGACTACAAACCTCACCGGACGTTGCCCGGCAGCTTCTACTATCCCACCGGATTGATTTTCTATTCCCTCCACCGATGGCGGAATGCGACCATTGAGTGGATAGACTATGTGTGATGTGCGCACGTTGCCGTTGCTACCTGTGTTTTCCACCCAGATATCATTGTAGAAAGTTTCGATTCCTGACGCTGGCGGTGCCACGTCAGCCCCTGCCCCTAATTCGAAATGCGGAATCCGAATTGCGGTGATCTCATCAGCGGTGAGAAATTGTCGTTCTCCGAATTGCTCGTCTCGTTGCATCGGCACATTGGAAGAGAAATTCCAAACACCCTGCAGGTCCGGTTGTCCCCATTCGGTGCGAGGGATTACATAGTCTTCGGCGGCCAGGGAAGGCAGGGAACCCTGCAGTAAAAAACAGCATAGTAGAATCAGCAGATTACTATTCTTCATGATGGTTTCCATGAATTCGGCAGAACTTAGACGCTAATATGCAAGACCTGCCCCAATTCAGACCTCGTATTTTTTCGAATTCAGAAATCGTAGCGCTATCTATGCAGCAAGCGCTCATAGCCACCCTGGCAATTGGGGTCAGAATAAACATGTAGTCGCTGCTTACCCCACGGGGTATCCATCTTGCGGGACCTGACCCGGGATTACTCTACGCGTCGCTCCTTCATGCGCTCACCGCGAAGGATATTGAGCATGCCATAGTTGCCTTCATGGCAGGCATACTCATACAAGGTGCCAGCTACTTTAGTCATTGGCATGGTGGCAACAATCTTATCCGTAAAGGTAGAAGGATCTTCAAGTGTCCACTCGTACTCAATCGTGTACGGATTTACTCGAGTAAAGCGCTCGGTAAGCGTCTTGTCTTTTGCGGTACCGAAACGGCTGAAGCTGGGCGTCAGGCCGGTGAAGTTTCTGGTTTCGACCACCAGAGTGTCTTGCTCCCAGTAGCCTCTGGAATCGCCGGACCACAAGCGAATATCGTCGTCGATAACGCTGCGGTCATCTAGTGGAACAATGCGGGCGTCATGCACCATCTCCGTCATAATTACGGCGTGATCGCGGTTCTGGAAAATCTGCACGTTGGCGTTGTAACCACCCCCGGTGAAGGGGGGCCCGGCGTTAAAACCTATCAGGCAGCGCTCGGATAGACCGCGATCCTCCGGCCCGTCCTTGCCAATGCCGCCGAAGACTGCAAGCACTGGACGCTCACCTTCAACGTCTGGGCCCAGATTGGCGGTATGCACTGCCGCGCCTTCAACTCTTGCCGGTAGACGACCATTTGGCGGGTAGACGATAAGAGAAGTGCGAACGTTTTCGCCGATACTGGCCGATTCATACCAGAAATTGTTATAGCCACCGGTGCTGGCCCCCACTTGTGGGGCTTCCGGGTTAAGTACCAGTTCGGCCTCTGCCGCATCCGCCGCTATACGCCTTTCTGCCTGACGCAGGCGATCCTTCTCAACTTCTTCCGGAGTCATAAACTCCTGCGTTCCAAAGCGCTCGGGTCGCTGCATTGGTGTACTGGAATTAAAATTCCAGACCCCCTGCAGGTCAGGCTGACCCCATTCTGTTCTGGGCACGACGTAATCTTCAGCCGTCTGTGCCAGAGACAAGGTAATAGGGGCTATCAGGATAGAAACAAAGAGTAAGAATTTACTATGCATGGCGCTTCACCGTAACCGTATAGACAGAGTCAGAGTAAATATACAGTAGTTTTCGCCAGGAGGCAGCCTGGTTTCCCCGGCGGACCAGGAAATTTGCTGCAACCTGGTGATAACTATAGCCTCCAGGGCTGCCGCTGGACGTTTTGGAGGGAGTTGTTTATTCTGTATGCAATTCACTAGGTGACCGCCCGGTAGCACTTTGAACGAATGCTTGTTGATTGAGTGCTCGTCAGCACGGTACCAAGAGGAGACGGCTATGAGCCAAAAGCAAGAGCGAAAGATTTTCGGCTGGGCTAAATCAGGCCATCCACTTGAGAGCAGAGTTAGCCGACGAGACCTACTCGTCGCTGGTACCGCAACGGCTGCGACACTGTTGTTATCCCCAGTCGCACTGGCACAACTGGCACGCCCAAAATTCAGACGTATTCCAACCCAGTTCATCGCCGCGCTAGGTGATCCTCAGGCGCACTCCGGCAGTAATGCCCAGGAATGGGGCCTATGGCGCAAAGATCCTGGTCCCCGTGGCGTTGATCTGGATGACTACGAGCGCTTGCAAGCCAACGGCGGTGTTGCCCCGGCTAAATGGAGTTTCGATAGCAAGGATTGGTGGCTGGAAGAGCACGGCCTGATTATGGAACAACCTGAATTTCCGATGCCTGCTGGTATTTATATGGTCACGGGTGACCGCCAGACTCAGGCGATGCTGACTGTGCATCCCCGGGCTGCTGACGGCAGGCAGAATTGGGAGCTCGACAACGGCGCATCGATTTATGACGTGACCCACCTGCGCTGCCGTTCGGGTCGTTATACTCCAGCCGCTGGTGATGGGTCCTGTTCACCCACCAAGGCTAAGAAGTCGGACTTCCCGGTACGACCGGGGGCAGAGATGCCTGGGGTTGACGGCTGTGGTAAACAGGATTATTCAGTTTTGATCATCATAGCTGTAGCGTAGGCTCAGG
>CAVOFA010000065.1:0-15665 GCA_963694865.1 Gammaproteobacteria bacterium
ATCACGAACTGTCTTCTCGGCACTTCTTTTCTTTCTCATCATCGTTTTCCTCTCGGGTTGACGATGAGCTAAAAGTACCTCTTAAGCAATGGGCCAATTATGTCCAACTAGGGCTGACGGGGTACATATGCAGGATGAAAATCATGGCTATGAGATTAACTCGGTCACCGACGGCTCCGGCAATGCGCTGGCGTACACCATAGTCGGCACCTTGATGCGGATCGATCTCGCGCGACCTTTACGTTCCGGCCAGGATGTGGAATTCGCGGTGGACTATGCCTACAAGATAGTCAACGGCGATGTGTTAAGACCTCGTGGAGGCTACGAGCACTTTCCCGATGAGCGTGAGGGCGCCGGGAACTATCTTTTCGCTGTATCACAGTGGTTCCCGCGCCTTGTCGCCTACACAGACTACGAGGGTTGGACTAATAAGGAGTTTCTGGGCAGCGGGGAGTTTACGCTGGAATTTGGTGACTACGAGGTTGCCATAACGGTACCGTCAGATCACATCGTCGCCGCCACCGGTGAACTGCAGAACGCCAACCAGGTACTAACCCGGGAACAGAGAGACCGATTACAAGAGGCAGAGACGGCAACCAGACCGGTATTTATCGTTAGCCCAGACGAGGCGCTGGAAAACGAAGCAGAAGGGGTGTCTGACACCGCAACCTGGCGCTTCGCCGCCGACAATGTGCGAGATTTTGCCTGGGCTTCTTCACGCAAATTCATCTGGGATGCCAAGGGCATGACGCAAGCTGGTGCTGATCAGGAACTGGTGATGGCCATGTCCTTTTATCCGAAGGAAGGTGGCACGCTGTGGTCGGATTATTCTACCGAGGTGGTAATCCACACTCTGGAAGTCTATAGCCGCTTCTCCTTCGATTACCCTTACCCTACTGCACAGTCGATCAATGCAGGATTTTTAGGTGGTATGGAATATCCAATGATTACCTTCAATGGCCCGCGCACGGAATTGCAGGATGACGGCAGCAGAACCTATTCCCTGTCTGATAAACGCTTCCTGATCGGTGTTGTCATCCACGAAATTGGTCACTCCTATTTCCCCATGATAGTGAACTCCGATGAGCGTCAATGGACCTGGATGGATGAAGGCATAAACAGCTATCTGGACTCCGTAGCGGGGCGGGAGTGGGATGCCGACATTCCCTGGGGGGTTGAGCCGCGCTATATCGTGGACTATATGCGCTCTCAGAACCGGGTGCCGATTATGACCCAGTCTGACAGTGTGCTCAGGTTGGGGTCTAACGCTTATGCAAAACCGGCGACAGCCCTCAATATTTTGCGGGAGACCATAATGGGGCGTGAACTCTTCGATTTTGCTTTCAAGCAGTACTCTCGGTTGTGGGAGTTTAAACGCCCAACCCCCTCAGACTTTTTTAGAACTATGGAGGAAGCGTCGGGTATCGATCTGGACTGGTTCTGGCGCGGCTGGTTTTACACTACAGATCATGTCGATATTGCCCTCAATAGCGTATACGAAATGCGACTCGATACCGAAGATCCGGATATAGACTACCAGCGAAGACGTGACATCGACAAGGCTCTACCACCGTCGCTCTATAGCCAGCGCAATGCCGATCAAGGCTTGCTCACCTGGGTGCAGCGCAATCCTGATGTGCGGGATTTTTATGATGACAATGATCAGTTCACCGTGACTAACAAGGAGCGCAACCGCTACAACAGCTTTCTCGAAGGCCTGGAAGACTGGGAGCGAACCGCGCTGGCGAGAGCCGTCGACGAAGATCTGAATTACTACATACTCGAGTTTGCCAATGAGGGTGGCCTGGTGATGCCGATCATTCTCGAAGTCGAATACGACAATGGCGTTAAGGAGGAGATTCGCTTACCTGCTGAGATCTGGCGGCGGTCTCCACGTCAGGTCAAGAAATTGCTGGTGGCTGAAAACAAAATCATTAATATCCTGATAGACCCGATGCAGGAAACTGCCGATGTTAATATCGAGAACAACTATTACCCGCGCCGAATTATCCCTTCCCGTATTGAAAGTTTTAAATTTGAGGGCGGTGGTTGTCTCACTGGCAGGGATATTATGCAGGACATCAAGACTGAGCTAAGAACAGATGATGATAAAGCCGAGAATGAAGACGAAAACTAGTGGCCGGCAATGGTTGGCGCGCGGCAACGGACGCATTTCGCTGCGCCTGGCGCTGGCCTGTGTGTTAGCCGCATGTAGTCTTACTGCGATTGACGCCCACGAACAACGCACGGCGGTGACACGGATACTGTTTAATCAAAGAACCGGAAACATAGAGGTTATGCATCGCTTCCTGGTGCACGATGCGGAACACGCAGCAAGCATGATTTTTGGCAGCAGCCAAAATCTGCTTGAATCTCCAGAGTCACGGGAGCTTTTCAGCAGCTATGTTATTAATCGCTTCGCTATAACGGCCAGGATTGCCAGTGGTGAGCAAATAGCGCTTGATCTTGAGTATCTGGGGCAGGAGATCGATGGCCAGTTTCTTTGGGTGTACCAGGAAATTAGTGACCCACACTCCATTACTGCACTGACCATTATCAATCTGACGCTGCGTGATATATGGCCGGACCAGGCCAATCTGGTTAACATAGATCATGACGGGCAGCTGTTGAGTTTGTCGTTTACCGAAGCGGTGGACGAACTGACAGTGGAATTGTAGCGTCAGACTACCAAGAACTTATTTCTTCTGCGAGCGAGGTACTTCTCCCAGGCCCAGATACTCAGCTATTGCCAAGCCAGCAGCGACGCTGGTAAAGGGGTCGTGCTCAACCACCTTGCCTGGGAATTGATCTTCGAGAATATGTTTGACCGCAGGTATCAGCGAGGAGCCACCGGTACGAATGACCAGTTGAATATCTGCAGGGGTCAGCTTAGTCATTCGCAGAAGATGGCTAATAGAGTCTTTAAATTTTTCCAACAGGCCTGAGATCAGGTATTCGAATTCCTCCCGTGTTACCACAATTTCAATATCCAGTTCGGGGATATCCAGTTTTGCAGATTGTTGAGAAGAGAGTTCGGCTTTAAGGTCTTTTAGTGATTGGGACACGAGATAGCTGTAATTGTTTTTTATCAGATCATACAGGCGTTGAAATTTTTGTGACGCTGAGTCGGCGAATTCAATACGTTGCATCAGTGGTGTCGTAAATTTGTTCTGATTGAGCATGTAACTTACCGCCCAATTTAGCAAAAATTCTTCATAACCCTCGAAAGGAAAGAGGGTTTCAATTTCACGATCCTCTCCTGCTCTGGTCCACATTTCTCCTTTTCCTAGCAGCGGGAACAGTAATTCTCGAAACAGGAGTTGGTCTATATGGTCGCCTCCAAGGCCGATGCCGTGGGTAGCTACCACCTTAAAGTTTTTACCCTGGCACTCCAGAATACACAGGTCCAATGTGCCGCCGCCAAAATCCACCGCCAATATCGTTTGTTGTAATGTGCTCGGATTCGCGTAGAGGTAGCTCAAAGCCGCAGCTATGGGTTCAGGATAGAAAGACTGCTGTTTGAATCCTGCGTATCCGTACGCTTCTGACAATAAATTCAGTGCACTGCGATTGCGGTCGGCAGCGGTGCCTTCAAAGTTCACTGGATGGCCAATACAGGCATGCCCACTCGTTTTAGTTTGTTGGTTTGACTGCGGGGCTTGGTAGTCGATACTGGCTTTTACGCGTGCCAGCAATGGCGTAATCAGCGCTACTATGCGAAAGGGACGATCGAATACCATCATGCGCTTGGATTCGCTACTTCCTAATAGTCTTTTTATGCCACGAAACAATCGTCCCTGTTGGCCGCCATCGACGAAGGATTGACCGTAGACTTTTTGTGTCGAAGCCTCTTCCGGCAAGCCATCACCACCTATTTGCCCGGTGCCTGTGCGTGACTCTCCCATTACTTCGGCGCTGAGTTCGACAGTTCTTCCGACGTTATCTTCAATATACCGATTAATCGCCGCTTGCCCGGTTTTGATCTGGAAATTACGATCAATGTAAGTTGCTGAAGGCATTACGGTAGTGCTTGCTTCTAATTGCACAAGTTGAATCTTGCTGCCGTCGAATACGGCGGTGGCACTATTGCTGGTTCCGTAATCTACACCGATACCGAGAGAGGGGGGAGACAAACTGCGGCGAACGGAATTTCGTTGCTCGGGATTGTCAGCTAAATTTTCTGAATTGTTATTCTCAGAATTGATTGAAACGTGGTTTTGCGTTTGCACCGAAGGCCTATGTATTACAGAACGATAAGATAATAATAGGGAGGATTCTGATTGGATGGAAAACATGAATTATAACCTTATAGCAGGCTGGCTTCCAGCTTTGAAGCTTAACTAAGGGCTGGCACAATGGCTGGCTACAACCTCATTCGCCGGATTTTTGACAGTGTCATGTGTTCACATAGAGAAGTTGAATAATCATGAAACTTAACCTATGCTCCATCCGCTATACCCATGAGAAGCAGTAATTCAAAACATAGGTTAGTGTTTCCTATGGAAGCAACGCGGTTCGAGAAAGCATTACTCTTGAGTGTTATGGTCGCGTGCACTTAACAGAAATAAAAGGGAGATAAGCAATCAATGGCTGCAGCTCGAGGCGAATTTATCTCAAGTTTTGGGTTCTTGATGGCGGCGACCGGCTCGGCAGTGGGCCTGGGAAATATTTGGGGCTTCCCTACCAATGCTGCTTCCAATGGTGGTGCCGCCTTCCTCGTCGCCTATTTGGTTCTTACATTTGCCCTGGCCTACCCGGCCTTGATGGCTGAGCTAATTATCGGTCGACATGCCCGGGCCAACGCAGTCACTGCTTTGCAATCTATTGCTACGGGACCCCGTAGCAGGCTGTTGGGGCTTGCTGTGGGATTTGTAGGTATGCTCACGGTTAGTTTTATCCTCAGCTTCTACGCCATTGTCAGTGGTTGGATGATTGCATTTTTCTTCGACCCCTTCATGCGCTTACTGGGCATGGATGGCGCGGCGCAATGGTTAACACTGGATGCAGTACCGCGTAATGCTATTTTCGTGGTTCTCTTCATGTTGATGACGGTGATTATTGTCAGCGCAGGAGTCAAGGATGGCATCGAACGCTGGGCCTCCAGGCTGATGCCGTCATTTATCATTATTCTGCTGCTTCTCACTGCGTATGTGATGACTCTGCCCGGTGCGATGGATGGTGTGCGCGCTTATCTGGTGCCTGATTTTTCCCGCATTGCGGACCCGGAACTGTTGGTTGATGCAATGGGACAGGCGTTTTTCTCACTGTCATTGGGAGTGGGAACCATGCTCGTCTATGGCTCCTACATCAGTGAGAAGGAAAACATGCCCTTCATCGGTAGCCTGGTAGCGCTATTGGATGTGGGCATAGCCGTGCTGGCCGGTCTACTGATATTGCCAGCGATGTATGTTGCGCTGGCCAACGGCGTTGAGATTTTCGATGAGGCCGGCGCTTTTATCGCCGGACCCGGATTGATCGTTTCGGTGCTGCCTGCTTTGTTCGAGACTATGGGTGCAGCCGGGGTATTTGTCGCCATGGCTTTTTTCCTGCTAATGACGATAGCTTCACTCACTTCTTCGATCTCCATGCTTGAGGTGCCAGTGTCCTATACAATCGAGCACCATGGCGTAGAGCGCCACAAGGCAGCCCTGGCCATAGGCTCGTTTATAGCCGTGATTTCCTTGTTCATCGTGTTCAATTTCGACCCCCTGTTTGACATGGTGGTGACCTATACCACCGAGTTCAGTCAGCCGCTGCTGGCCTTGTTCTTCTGTGTCTTCGTGGCCTGGATCTGGCACCGCAATGAAGTTTTGGCAGAAATAAAACAAGGTTACTCCGAGGTAGAAGCCGGACTGTTCTGGAAAATCTGGCCGTTCTACGTTAAATATATTTGCCCGCTTACCATACTGTTGGTCTATTTCCAGTAGTGACGTTGCAGCTCACGCAGAAACATTGGAGCAGTGGTCAGAGCCTCCGCGCTGTAGGTCTAATGCTATCAGCAAGCAGATATGCTACCGTTTGCTGGAAATAGTACGCCGCGCACGACCCAGTTTTTCATGCTCCGAAACCAGTTTTACTTCAACAAAATTCGATTGAGAGTAAAAATCATGACCAGACTAACAATAGATTCCTCTGCACCCATAACCATTCTCAGCCGACGCCGGTTTTTGACAACGACGCTGCTGGCGCCTGCTGCGTCTGGCTTGGCGCTGTTACCGGGGTCGTTGTTTGCCGCCGATGCGGATTTAGCAGCAAATGTTAAGGCGCTTGTATTCGACGTGTTTGGCACCGTGGTGGACTGGCGTGCTTCCATTATCAGGGAAGGCCAGTTGTTAGCGGCACGCAAAGGCTATGACGTTGACTGGGCCGCCTTCGCCGACAGTTGGCGTTCGGGTTATGGGCCGGCCATGAATAAGGTCAGAACTGGAGAGCTGCCGTGGACAAAAATAGATGTTCTACACCGTATGATTCTGAATGACCTGGTGCTGGAGTACGGGCTGGAGGGAATGAGCGAAGCGGATCTGGACCATTTTAATCGCGCCTGGCACCGGCTCTCACCCTGGCCGGATACGGTGGCCGGTCTGAACCGCTTGAAGACGAAATTTGTCATAGCCACCCTGTCCAATGGCAATGTCGCACTGCTAACCAATATGGCGAAAAACGCCGGTATGCCCTGGGACGCTGTGCTTTCAGCTGAGCTGTCGGGGCACTACAAACCCGACCCGGAGGCGTACCTGAAGGCTGCTGACTTGTTAGGGCTGCGTCCGGAACAAGTGATGATGGTAGCGGCTCATCCCGGTGATTTGCGCGCAGCTGCCCGCACTGGCTTGCGTACGGCCTATGTAATCAGGCCATTGGAACGAGGCCCTGGCCGCCCGGTAAACACCAACCCCGATGGTGAGTTTGATTATACTGCCAATGATTTTCTGGATCTGGCAGTACAGCTTGGAGCTTGAGTTTGGCAAAAATCAAACTGGATAAGGAAGTCAAAGCAGAAGTAGTAGGCAAGCTGCAAAAATACTTCACAGAGGAGCTGCAGCAGGAAATCGGTGGCTTTGAGGCTGAGTTTTTGCTGGATTTTTTCTCCGAGCAAGTTGGGAACTACTATTACAATCAGGGATTGGCCGATTCTTTAAAAGCCTTCGAACACAAAATTGAAGAGTTCGGGGACTTGATTTACCAATTGGAAAAGGATGTCACCTCCTCGAAGTCGTAAATGAGTTGTAACTACCGATTTCATCGGTGTTGATTCGCAGCGGCAGTCGAATGAAGAATTCACTGCCTTCCCTGGCCGCCGATACAAAGCTTATCTCGCCCCCCAGTTTTTCAATTATGCGTTTGACTATAACCAATCCGAGACCGGTTCCTCGTGACTCCTTCTCGGAGGGCTCATCCTCTCTGGAAAACTCCTGAAATAAACGCTGCTGAAATTCTTTGCTCATGCCTCTGCCGGTGTCCTGAATAAATATCTCAATGCCCAGCCGACGGCGGAAATAAACAGCCTTGTAGCCGATTAAAATCGTACCACGCTCGGTGAATTTAATGGCATTGGTAAGAATGTTAAGTAGTGAATGCTGCAATCTCACCTTGTCGGTTTGAACCAATAGATTGGCTGCGGCAAAATTTGTAGTTATTTCGAGTCCCTTCTCCATTGCCGTTGGCAGGATCATGTCCTTGACCTCGGTGAGGAAATGAGAGATCTCCAGGAGTTCAAACTCGGGTTCAAAAGTATCCGATTCGAGTTCAGCCATTTCTAACAGGTCATTGATGAGATTGTGTAGATAGTCGCTCTGCTGGATGACAGTTGTTAAATGCGCCTTGGTGGCGTCGTCCAGCTTGTTCGACTTGGCTGCCAATAGTCGTTTTGAATTAGCCAAAACCAAATGCACCGGCGTAAGAAATTCGCGAGAGACATTGCGCAGGAAATCGCCCTTGGCTTTGGTTTCCAGCCTGGCCCGGTCGAATTCTTCATTTCTTGCCCGCACAAATTCCGCCAGTGATGCTAGTAATAATAAGGCGGCGATGCTCGCCAGAATTTCTACCATGCTGACGGCGAAAGCACCTCTTTCAACAATGCCAGAACTGTAAGCGAGATATGACAGAGACGCCAGCAGCAATACCAAGCAGAATAAAAACAGGTAAAGCGCAGAGCGTGATCCCTGTATGGTACTTATAGCCGCCATCACTGACACGACCAACAAAACCAACAGCGAGAGAATTAATATCGATAACCAAGTGCCCGGTGTATACAGATCGAAAGGTAGCAGAAGAAAATAAAAAGCAACCGGTAGCATGGCAATGCTAAGAAATCGCAGTACTAAATTTACGGAAGCGCGATAGCGATGTTCAAACCGCAGGGATTGCCCGATCAGGCAGAAGCTCATCACTAAAAATGCTGTCGAGATGAATAGCAGGCGAGTGTTGATTTCAGTTGATTCGCCCCAGAACCAGATTCTGCCCATGCCTGTCCCACTCAGAAATTGGACAATGATGGCGCCAAAGAAAAGCGCATAGGCGAGGTATTGTCGGTCTCTCAAGTAAAAGTACAGGACCGCGCAAATGCTAAAACTGATCCCAAGGAAGGTAAAAAAAGCGCCAATTAGCGCCAATTAGCGCCAATTAGCGCCAGTGGCGTCTGCTGTGCCTGGGAGAACAATGGCATAGTAGACAGCGTGATCGGGATCTCGATGCCAGTCGTTGACGTGGCTCTAAAATAAACTCGGGTATCCACGCCCGGTGATGCGAGTTCAAAGGGAACGACAGGGATGCGGTAATGGTGAGTCAGTTGCGAGGCTAGTATAGTGTCGCCGACAACAGTGCTCGCAACTACCTCACTATTGCGGACGAAATAAAATTCCACACGGTCTAAAGAGGGAGGGTCCAGGCTAAGCACTACATCCTGGCCTGCACCGGTTAACAGGATATAAAACCAGAAGGCTGAGGTAGACATGCCCAGGGTGGGGATTGATTGGGTGGACCGTTGCCAGTCAAAGTCAGCAACGAGGATGTCATCGATCGACAACTGCCCACTACTGTCTTCGAAATAGTCCAGGTACTGGCCGAGAGCAATGGGCAGTTGATTTTGCCTGATGTTAAGCTCAGCTGCCCACAGATTGCCGGCAGCGAAAGACAGGCAGGCGATGAATATCAACAGACAGGCTCTACTGCCGTGACTTCTTTGAACAACTATTCTTGTGATTTCTGCGGATTTCACAGATCAGAGGACCACGGTTTCAATACCAAAGCAATTTTCAGCGTAACTATGCCTGATACTATGAAGTAGGTTTGGCGACGAGCTAAAGCTGTAATTGTTGACTAAATAGCCTTTGCATGTGAAATTCTCCGCAGCAATTGACCATCAGAGATTTAAGAGTACACAAATATGATGCTAAGACATACATTTTTGAGCTTGTCTGTCTGTGCTGCACTAACGGCATGTTCAGATTCCACAAGCGACCAAGTCACCACCCAATTGGAAGGAGAAGAGCTGGCCGTGAGCACCGTTGAATCCACTCAGAGCAGTGAAAACCCCTTGTATGAGGAGAGTCCGCTGTTCCTGCACTATCCACAATTCGATCAAATCGAAAATCATCACTATCTGCCGGCTTTCGAGCGCGGGATGGCGGAACAGGCCGCAGAAATCGATGCCATCGCCAGCTTCGACAACAGCATTTTAGCAATGGAGTTGTCTGGTCAGCTCCTGGGGCGTGTATCTAATGTATTTTTTAGCCTCTCCGGGGCCCACACCAACGACGATATTCGCGAGCTTGAACAACAGCTGGCGCCGCAATTGGCGGCGCACAGCGACAGCATTCTGTTAAACCGGAAGCTGTTCGCACGTATCAGCTCACTCTATGATAATCGCGACTCCCTGCAGCTGAATGCTGAGTCCAGGCGATTGCTGGAGCAATACTATGTCGATTTTGTTCGCGAGGGCGCCGCGTTGGAGCTAGAGCAGCAACAAAGGCTCAAAGAAATCAACGCACAGCTGGCGGTGCTGGAAACTCAGTTTAGTCAGAATGTGCTTAGTGAAGTTAATGCTTTGGCCATCGTGATCGACTCACGGGAAGAGTTGACGGGGCTCGATGACGCGACCATTGCTGCGGCGGAACAGGCAGCCATTGCCAGAGATCTGGCGGGCCGATACGTAATTCCCTTGTTAAATACCAGTGGTCAACCGGCACTGGCTAGTTTGCAGAATCGTGCTCTGCGAGAGCGCATACATACTACCTCACTCTCCCGTGGTAGCAGGGGGGGGTGAATTCGATAATCGGCAAATTTTGGCGAGTGTGTTGGGCTTGCGCTCGGAACGCGCGCAGTTGCTAGGATACCAGAGTCACGCCGATTATATTCTGGACGATCAAACCGCCGGCACCGTGGCGGCGGTGAATCAGCGCCTTGCCGAGCTGGCACCGGCCGCTGCAGCAAATGCCAGACGTGAGGCTGCGGACCTACAACAGATGATTGCAGCAGAAGGCGAGGATTTCGAGCTGGCCGCCTGGGATTGGGATTTCTATGCTGAAAAACTGCGTACCCAGCGCTACGAATTCGACGGAGCTCAATTGCGGCCCTATTTCGAAGTCGATAACGTGCTGCGAAAGGGTGTGTTCTATGCCGCCGAAAGACTGTATGGAATTAGCTTCGAAGAGCGTACGGATTTACCGGTGTATCAGGAGGATGTGCGGGTATTCGAAGTCCATGATGCAGAAGGGGAGACGCTGGCGATTTTTCTAGCCGATTTTTACGCCAGACCCAGTAAACGTGGCGGCGCCTGGATGAATGCCTATGTTTCGCAGAGTGAATTGATGAACAGCCAGGCGGTGGTGGCGAACCATCTTAATATCACCAAGCCACCCGCCGGCAAACCCACACTGTTAACGTTTGATGAAGTGACGACGATGTTTCATGAGTTCGGTCATGCTCTGCATGGCATGTTCTCCCGCGTGCAATACCCCTATTTTGCTGGCACCAGTGTGCCCAGAGACCTTGTGGAATACCCTTCTCAGGTTAACGAGATGTGGTCGGTCTGGCCGGAAGTATTGGCTAACTACGCGGTTCACTACCAATCCGGAGAGCCGATGCCTGCTGAGTTATTAGATAAAGTGCTGGCAGCGCAGAAATTTAACCAGGGCTTTGGTACTACAGAATATCTGGCAGCATCAATTGTCGATCAGGCCTTACACCAACTGTCCCCGGAGCAGATACCTGCCGCTGATGAGATCATGGCTTTTGAGGCACAAACACTGGAGGCCGCCGGAATAGCTCTGGATACTGTGCCACCGCGTTATCGAAGCACGTATTTTTCTCATATCATGGGTGGCTATTCGGCGGGGTACTACTCCTATATCTGGAGCGAGGTATTGGACGCCGATACCGTTGAGTGGTTTAAGGAAAACGGTGGTTTATCGCGCGAAAACGGCGATCATTTTCGACAAAGCCTGTTATCCAGAGGTGGCAGTGAAAATGCCATGACTCTATTCAGGAATTTCAGAGGCAGAGATGCGGATATCCAGCCGTTATTGGAACGCCGAGGTTTAAATTAGGATCATTGTCTCGAAGCTAAAGCTTCCAAACCAAAGTCTCGAAGCCACAGTCCCTAAACCTCAGGCGACTAACTCGCTGCCCGCGACATGGTGCTGGTCACAGTTCCGCTCAAGCGCAAGAGCATTATGCTTAGTTCGTCCCAGGTGTTCGCGCTGGACATGCCCTTGATGGACTGGTCGACAAGGCGGGCGTGATCCAACAGCTGCCAGACCATAGCCACGTTCATGCGATTGAGAGCTGCCGATACGGCTTGTTTACGATTGAACCAGACTCGCGCCGATTGAATAATGGAGTTTGTCTGCTGGCCCTGTGCTTGCTTCTCCAGCATCGGCAGCAATGCCCGCAATTCGCGAGTTATCGCCCCCAAAACGACCAGTGGAAACAGACCTTCGCTGCGCAAGGCGGATAACATTTTCTGGGTTCTTACTGAATCCCCCAGCAGCGCAGCATCGACCAGCTGGTAAACACTGTAGCGCGAACTGTCGGCAACCACCTGCATCACAGTTTTTGCGTCCAGCTCAATGGTCTTGCCTGCTTCGGCATTTGCCAGCAGCTTCAATTTTTCAATTTCCTGCACAGCTGCCAATAAGTTGCCTTCAATCTTGTCCGCTAGCAGCTGGATGGCATCGTGGTTTGCGTGGATTCCCTCGCGCCGAAGTCTTTGACTCAACCAATTGTTCAGATTTTCCCTGTGCACCGGCCAGATTTGCACCAGGGCCCCCAACTTTTCAATCTGGCTAAACCACTTGGTCTTGATGGCGGCGGCTTCCAGTTTGGGACTTAGAATCAAGAGTAGAAAATCTGGGTTGGGGTCTTGTAGGTAAGCCTGTAGCGCCTTCTTGCCAGCGTCTTCCAGCTTCGCTGAACTCAGTCGCAATTCGATGATTTTTAGCTCACAGAATAGAGAAAGATTGCCTGTAGTATTTGAAAACTGGCTCCAATCGAAGCTCTTGTCGACATTGAATACTTCTCGCTCCAGATAACCGCGATTGCGATAATGTTGTCGAAGCTGGTCGGCGGCTTCCTGCATCAGCAGTGGTTCATCGCCGGCTAGCCAGTAAACCGGTAGCGCAGCTTTTCCTAGTGTTGCCGCCAGTTGTTCAGCTTTGATTTTCAATCGATGCTCTCACTCTTCCTGCAATCATCGGGGTGTGCTAACCGTGTTATTAAGAGCGGCCTAGTCTATTCGACGGCTTCCAGTCGCCGCATGAGCTGGTTGACCAGTTCGCGGCGCATTTCAATTGCAATGATTTCAACTTCTTCCTGGGTGCCGGCAATATTGGCTATATCCTCAAAATAAACCCGTTCCACTACCAGCGTTTCGGGGGGTATGAGGTACTCCTCGACACTACCCAGGGCAATATCTATCGACAAGCGCATCTCATACTGGGCCGCGCGCGCCCGTGCGTTCACTGTAATGGGGCGGCTAACTCTTTGCTCGCTGCCGATCATCAGTACCGGTGAGTCCGAATTCACACTGTCCAGCAACACAGTTTCGACGTCGACATCGGCAATTGCCAGGCTACGTTGCAATAAACGGGAAAATTCACTGTTGGGTTGTTGGATATTGAGCTGAATAACTTGAAACCTGGTTGACAGCACGTCGCTTCCACGCAACGCAAAGCCACAGGCAGTCAGGCTGATAGCAATACCGCAGGTAATAAGAAGTCGGGAGACAGGGAGCATATTTAACAACCGGGCTAATTCACTACGATATTAACCAATCGCCCGGGAACTACAATCACTTTGCGCACGCTGCCGTTGTCGGTGTATTTCCTAATGGCGTCGTGATTGAGCGCAATCTGCTCCAGAGCCTCGCCGTCGATGTCCGCGGGGACATCGATCTTGGCTCGAAGTTTGCCATTTACCTGTAGCACGATTAACACAGTGGATTGAGTGAGAGCTGATGCATCTACCTCGGGCCAGGCTACATCCATTACCGTACCCTGGTGGCCCAGGTGTTGCCACAACACGTGGCAAAAATGAGGAACAATGGGTGCCAGGATGAGTATGACTGATTCCAGAGCCTCTTGAATTATCAGCTTGTCGATATCGCCCTCGGCGACATCGAGAAATTTGCTCAAGCTGTTGAGTAATTCCATGGTTGCTGCTATCGCCGTATTAAACGTATGTCGGCGACCAAAATCATCGCTTGCTTTGTGCCGGGTCTGATGGGTTTTCAGGCGCATTAGCCTCTGCGTCTCGCTTAAGTCCATATTCGCGAAGCCATCAAGCTTGCAGGCTCGATGCGCAGCTACGATCTTCCACAGGCGGTTCAAGAACCTATGGGCGCCAGTTACCCCGGTGTCAGACCATTCCATAGACTGATCGGGTGGAGACGCAAACAGGGTAAACAGGCGCACGGTATCGGCACCGTATTGCTCGATTAGGGGCAGGGGATCGACCACGTTGCCCTTGGACTTAGACATTTTGTTGCCATCTTTAATCACCATGCCCTGGGTTAGCAGGTGGGTAAAAGGCTCGTCTGAGTGTACCAGGCCCTCATTGCGCATTAGTTTATGAAAGAAGCGGGCGTACAAAAGGTGCAAGATCGCGTGCTCTATGCCACCTATATATTGATCCACCGGCAACCAGTAATCGGCGCGCTGGTCTAACATGGCGCTGTCTTGATCAGGGCAGGCAAAGCGAGCGTAGTACCAGGAAGACTCCATAAAAGTATCGAAGGTATCGGTTTCCCGGGTGGCTGGTGCATTACATTGCGGACAGGGGACTGCGTAAAACTCGGCTAGCTTTGGCAGCGGTGAACCGCTGTCGTCAAAAACGATATCTTCGGGCAGTAGCACCGGCAGATCCTGGTCGGGGACGGCAACAGCCCCACAACTGTCGCAGTTGATGATTGGTATTGGGGCTCCCCAATAGCGCTGTCTCGACACACCCCAATCTCGCAGGCGGAAGTTGACCTGTTTCTCGCCTTTACCCTGAGCCTGCAACTGTGCTGCGATGGCCTCGAAGGCGGCTTCGAAATTAAGCCCGTCGAATTCACCGGAATTGATAAGAATGCCTTTCTCAACGAATGCCTGCTGCTCAAGGTCGCAAGCTGTATCAGTTGACGCCGGCTCTACAACTTGTTTGACTTCAAGGCCGTATTTTTTCGCAAATTCCCAATCTCTCTGATCGTGTGCTGGCACCGCCATTACCGCGCCGGAGCCATAAGACATGTGAACAAAATTAGCGACAAAGATGGGGACCCGCTGCTGACTAATTGGGTGTATGGCCTCCAGGCCAGTATCCATACCCACTTTTTCCATCTTCGCCAGTTCTGCTTCCGCCACCTTGACGTTTTTTTGCTGCTCGATAAATTCCGCCAGCGCGCTATTCGACGCTGCAGCTTTCGCCGCCACCGGGTGTTGAGGAGCCACAGCGACGTAGGTCGCGCCCAGCAGTGTATCCGGCCGCGTTGTATAGACCGATAAGGTCCTGAGTGCCTCATCGTCTTCGTCTGCTACTTCGAAATTCAGCTCGACGCCTTCGGAGCGTCCGATCCAGTTGCTCTGCATAACGCGAACTTTCTCGGGCCAGCCGTCCAAATCATCGAGGTCCTGCAACAACTCTTCGGCGAAGTCTGTAATTTTGACGAACCACTGCGGTATGTTGCGGCGCTCGACCACCGCGCCTGATCGCCAACCCCGACCATCAACTACCTGTTCGTTGGCGAGTACGGTTTTGTCGACGGGGTCCCAGTTGACTTCGGCGTCTTTCTTGTAGACCAGGCCTTTTTCAAAGAGTCTAGTGAAGAACCATTGCTCCCAGCGGTAGTAGTCCTTATGACAGGTGGCTATTTCGCGAGACCAATCGTAGGCGAAGCCCAGGCGCTGCAATTGCTCGCGCATATAGTCGATATTGCTGTAGGTCCACTTGGCTGGAGCCGTTTTGTTTTGTATCGCAGCATTTTCTGCCGGCAGCCCAAACGCATCCCAGCCCATAGGTTGCAGGACATTCTTGCCTAGCATGCGTTGATAGCGGGCTATGGCATAGCCAATAGAGTAATTTCGCACGTGACCCATGTGCAGGTTGCCGCTGGGATAGGGGAACATCGACAGGCAATAAAACTTTTCCCGGGACGGGTCTTCGGTCACAATGAAACTGTCGTTTTCCTGCCA
>CAVOFA010000066.1:0-15406 GCA_963694865.1 Gammaproteobacteria bacterium
ACGAGTCATATACTGGCGCTACCTAGAGGGCTGCCCAGACGCTAACTGCCCACGCCAACACCACTGCCAAGAAACAACTTGGAGGCCAGTGCGAACACCCCGCAACAGACCAGCGCCATAGCCCCCAGTACGAAAAATTGTCCTGCGCGCGATTCACTCATGCTAGCCCAGCACTGCAGTGACGGTTACGCCAATAAAGGTGCCAATGACATAACCAAAGACCCCACACATAATTCCCGGGGTAACCAAATGCTTCCAGCCCTTGGACGTGGCGATGGCAGCGGTTACCGCCGGCCCCACCAGAGCTGCCGAGGAGGCGACAATCGCCTCTGCCATGCCAACTTTCATCACCCGCGCGGCAAACAGTACAAGAACCAAATGAATAATGATGATAAGCATGCCATACACAAATAGATGGAAGGCCGATGCGATAAAAGAAATCGCATCGGTGCCGGCTCCGACAGCTACAAAAAACAAATACATCAACAACATGCCTAATTCAAAATCACCCTTCAACCCAGCCATTTTCCCGGGAAAGGCGTTGGCCACCGCGATAGTGAGAACCGTAATAAAAAGTATGCTGTATTGGGTAAGCTGCAACCACTGGGCTATCGACTGCGCCAGGGCACAAATAATAAAACTCAAGGCCAGGGCACCGCTGATATGGGTGAGGTGCAGTGTCGGTGTCTCGTCTTGCTCTGGCTCTATCGGCAGCACCTGCGCTGACTTGTCGACCTGGGTAGGAACCATCCGCTTGATTAGTCCGATTGATGGAATGGCAATGAGCAGCATAAGCGCCGACATACTGACAACACTGCTGGCACTGAGCGCCACACTAAATTCCTGCGACGTCATTTCCACCGCCTGTGAGATAGCCAGGACATTAACTGCTCCACCAATCCAGCCACCGGTATAAACACCCGCCACCTTCGGCCCTATCTCGCCCAGGTCCATTATATAAAAACCAATTACCGCCCCTGCGACCGTCGCCATACTGGCAATACAGAAGAAGATCATTACACCGCCGCTTTCGCGAAAAATACGCCGCAAATCTCCTTTGAGTAACAACAGGGGTATGGCAAGCGGCACCAAAGACCCACCCACAAAATCATAAGTCGGACTGCTAAAAGGGATTATCCCGGTATTGGACAACAGCATGGATACACCCAGCGCCCAAATAACACCGGAGGTTTTTTTACCTATAGGCCTAGTATCGATAAGAAAAGCCAGCCAGGCCACGCAAAATAAAATTGCACCCAGGGCAAATACATTATCTGCAGGTATCAATGACATCGTCTCACTCCAGTGTAATCTGATCGAAAAGTACAGCCATGGTATTTTCTGTGTTTGCCTGGATCAGGTCTTAGGCCGACATCTTCAAGGGGTGTAATCAATGCAGCACATCCTCAACCTCCATGGCAAAATGAACAATCGCCCCCGTCTCGTTCAGTTCAGTGATCTTTACTATATCAATGAACCTACTCTCGCCGAAGTTCAGATACATACCGATAAACTCGTCCTGCATATTACAAAACTCAAATTGCCTTCTGGCACCCAGCAACGCATAGAAGGCCTCGCTCGCTTCCAGATCAACGGATTCGATACACATGTGAGCCAGGCGAACAACTGCGCTCATGACTCAGTGACCTTGGGCGCCGATAACCCCTCGCTCCACCATTGGGCTCCCCCGGCCAAGCGAAGAAAGGCATCGCGCTCGGTGTCGCTTTGTCCATGTACAGTAGCCAGCACCCTCGATGCCGAATCATCCGCAACCCACCGCAGCTGACTGCCATCGGAATCCGCTATGGTCAGCAACAGCTTTGCCACTACCGCCGGGTCCATCGCGTCGGGCCAGCTATCTCGTACTTGCTTCAGTTTCCACTCAACCAGCTCCCGATAGACAGAATCTAACGGATAGCCCGGAGGCAGAACCTCATCACCGTCGAGCTGCGAGGCGCCTGATGTGCGAAAAATTTTCGTTGCATATTGACCGCCAAGCACAAGCGCCAGCCGGATACCGTAACGGTCAACCTCATGACGCAGAGCCTCTGTAGCGCCCTCCAGCGCAAACTTACTCGCGCTATAGGCAACATCACCAGCCAAACCCGCTACTCCCGAGAGGGAGCTAATCATAATAATGTAACCACTCTCCTGTGAGCGCATCTGCGGCAAGACCGCACGGCTTAACAGCAGCGGGCCAAAGAAATTGGTTTCCATGACCGCTCTGGCCTGAACCTCGGAAAGATCCTCCCAGGCGCCCGGGTGCAGAATACCGGCATTGTTAATCAACAGATCAACACGTCCCGACTCAGCAACAATCGCCTCGAAGAAAGCCGAAAAGCTCGAACTGGCGGTAACGTCGAGAAGTTTGATTCGAATATCGAGCTTTTCTTCAGCTCCCTTTTGCGCAAGTGAAGCGGCGCGCTCAGGGTTTCGGACACAGGCGTAAACGCGGTCGCCTCGGCGTGCAAAGGCCAGTGCACTGTCATAGCCAACACCCGAACTACAGCCTGTAATTACAACAATTGCCAAGGCGAATCACTCATCCTTGGAGAAATGACTATGGTTAGAATTGAGCATTTCCACCATCAAACTGTAGGCCGACTTAA
Source organism: Gammaproteobacteria bacterium (assembly GCA_963694865.1). Classification (GTDB taxonomy): domain Bacteria; phylum Pseudomonadota; class Gammaproteobacteria; order Pseudomonadales; family Pseudohongiellaceae; genus UBA9145. The sequence goes on from CAVOFA010000066.1 coordinate 2,610, forward strand.
CCTTGCCGGCGGCAATCGCCCAGGCAATTTGGCGATGCCGTTCAAGATCTTTTTGATCAATCTCGTCCGAAACCGCCCCCCCACGCCTAAAGTGTGCCTTTAGGTAGGCGGCAATCGCGTACTTGAAATGATTCAAGACCTCATTATGGGATGCTTTCAGAATCGCGGAGTGGAACAGGATATCGGCCTCCAAACGCGCCTGCCTGTCCTCGCCACTGCCCGCCATGGTGTCATAGGCCGACAAGATAGTGGCCAAATCTTCCTTGGTGGCTCGCACGGCAGCCAACTCCGCCGCCTTGGGCTCTATAATTCCACGCATCTCGATAAGATCAAGCATGAATTTTTCAGTGGCGATATCCGGATCTGCATGCCAACGAAGGACATCGGGGTCCAACATATTCCACTCGCCCCGCGGACGCACCTTGGTACCGCTGCGAGGCGCCGTGGAAATAAGACCCTTGCCACTGAGCACTTTCACAGCTTCTCTGAGCGCATTGCGGCCCACTTCGAGACTGTCCGCCAGGTCTTGCTCAACGGGTAGAACTTCACCCTCCTGATATTCACCCGCGGCCATGCGAAAGCCCAGTATGTCCACCACCGCTGGCACCTGTCCCCTCGTGGACTTCTTGGAACTCATCAAGTTCTTCTCTGATCATTACTAAAGCCAGCTCAGTGTACACAACTATTATGGGATTAAATAGACTAAATGTTTTGGCCATCCATGGTTATAACTACCGAAGCATGCACCTTTAATAGAAATTAAAATCGATTTTAGCCAAGTATATAGGCCACTTTTGTATTTTTTTGGCAAATACTTGCAAATTTCATTAATGGGATTAATAATGCTGCCTCACTTAGGAGATCCCATGTCTGACTATGATGTCATCATCGCCGGCGCCGGCCACAATGGCTTAATTTGCGCGGCTATGCTGGTTAAAAATGGCCTCAAGGTTTTGGTCCTTGAGCGCAACGAATGGGTGGGCGGCGGGGTACTCACCCGCGAGTTGACCCTGCCCGGTTTTAAGCACGACCCTTTCGGCTCCTCTCACGTCTGGATTCACCTCAACCCTGACTTTCAGAAGCTTCGCCCCGAACTGGAGAAACACGGACTAAAGTACATCTATTCAGATGACCACATTACCGGCCACCCCAATAAGTATGAAGGGGCGGGCATTATTGTCTACAAGGATGTCGACAAGACCTGCGACACCATCGCTGAGTATTCTAAGAAGGACGCTACCCGCTATAAGGAAATATATAATGAGTTTGGTGAAATCCAGGACGGTGTAATAAAAGGTATGTTTGCGCCACCCTCTCCGCCGAGCTACCTGTACCAGGGACTTGAAAACAACCCGGAGGGGCTTCAGCGGCTAAGGGACTACCAGCTTAGTTCGCGGCAGTTCACCCTGAACAATTTCGAAAACGACCATGTCCGTGCATTCATCCTGGGTTGGGCTATGGCGCCGCAAACCCTGCCAGACCAACTCGGTACCGCCCAAGGTTTTTATGTGATGATTCCCAGCATTCACTACTTCGGCCAATCCATTCCCGAAGGTGGTAGCGGCATGCTATCCGAGTCCATGAAAAGCTATATTGAAGCTCAAGGCAGCAAGGTGATGACCGGGGCAACCGTGCGCAAATTCATTACCGAGAACGGCGAGTGTAAAGGTGTGCGGCTGGAAAATGGTGATGATCTTTTTGCGCGTCATGCTGTGGTCAGTTCACTAGACCCCTACCAAACCTTCCTCACTGGCTTTGAAGATAATGAGCTGCCCGCCGGTTTCAAGGACAAGGTTCGCGCCTTCACCTTCGGCGATATCTCTATCGCCAGGGTGCACTATGCGCTGGACGAGGTACCGCAATTCAAGAACGGCCCGGAAATGAACAAAACCGCTTATCAACGTATGTTTGGCACCATGGCAGATATTGACAAGCAATATCAGGAGATCTCCGCGGGGCTAGCACCCACAGACCCGTTCTTGTGGACGGCCGCCTGGACCACAATGGACCCAACGCGAGCACCTGAGGGTAAGCACACACTTATTATGGACACCTTTGTTCCCGTGGACTTGGCCAGCGGCCAAAACTGGGAAACTATCGGAGCGCAGTACTGCCGTGACACCTTGCTAGGCCAATTGCGCAACTACACCACCAACATGACAAACGACAATATTCTGGCCGAATATGTTGAAACCGGGCCGACTTTAGAGCGCGCTAACCTGTGCTTCCATCGGGGGGTGACCACAGGCGGCGAACGCACGTTGTCACAAATGGGTGCCTTTCGGCCCATTCCCAACTATGCCAATTACCGCGGGCCGGTAAAGAAGTTTTATATGACCGGACCCTCCTGCCACCCAGGTGGCGGCATCAACGGCATGGGCACTATAGCCGCCAATGAGATTTTATTGGATATGGGTGTCATTGAAGAAGATGACGATTTCGATTTTTAAGCTGCGACTTCTAGTTCCTGGGTTACGGCACCGATTAAACAGATGGGAATTACAATGAGAGACCGAATAGAACCTTATACAGCGCTAATCGTTCAGCCTGAAGTGACTGTCGTAGAAGACCGGGAAGGTATTCAGAAGAACCTCGACCGGGTGATCAAAATGATCCACTTTGGTGTCGGCTATTCCTGGGAAGTGCCGGTGCGATTGGTCATCCTACCCGAGTATTTCATGCAGGGGGTGGGTACACCGGGCAAAGGTGAAAGCAAAATTGAAGACCAGATGAAAAAGGCGGTAACCATTCCGGGGCCGGAAATTGACCAGCTCGGCGCAATAGCCAAGGAATACGGCCTATACATATGCGGCGGTGGCGTCGTAGAGCAGGTTCCCGAATTTCCCGATCGCTGGTTCAACACCAATTTCATCGTCGGGCCCAGCGGCGAAGTTGTATTGAAGTACCACAAATGGCACATCAACGCCTCATTGGGTCTGGGCACCAGCCCCCACGATATTTTTGATGAATATACAGCCCATTTTGGCGGCGGTATAAAAGATCTGTTCCCGGTTATCGACACTGAAATCGGCAAACTGGGAACCATGACTTGCCACGACGGTTGTACCCCGGAGGTTTCCAGGGCGCTGGGTTACAACGGTGCAGAAATCATTTGTCACCCCGGCGCTATTCAGGAAGTGGAAGGCGTGTCAGAACCCTGGGATTTTTGGAAATTTACCCGACGCACCAGGGCCCACGACAATATGTGTTATTTGCTCGGTGCTAACTGGGGCAGCGTGAACTACGAGTACTACCCCAAGGCATTCTGCCCTGGCCACTCTTTTGCCATTGACTATACTGGCATGCTGCTGCGCGAGGCGCCCTACCCCGCGGAGCAGGTGCTTTCAGTGACTATTGATATTGAAGCCTTGAGACACTATCGCACCCGCACTAATCACAACTGCTGGATCGATGTGCGCACCGAGGGCTTCAGGGAAATGTATACCAACCCCATCTACCCGCCCAACCGCTTCCCCTCCGGTAAGCCACCCAGGGCCCTGGTCGATAAAATATCGATCTGCAAGGAAGTATTTGATGACCTGTACGCCCGCGGTCAGTTCACACCGCCCCACGGTTACGAGCCCGAAGACATTTCCAAACTACTGGAAAAACGTATTGCCTACGCCCAGGAGACCGGGCGACTGAAAAAGAGTTAATGCCATGAAAGTGAAAAGTAAACTGGCCGATATCGATTTTGAATTCGGGCGTTTTGAATACAAGAAAGACCACCTGATTGTGCACAGCCACAAAAGCCAGGCCATGCAGAGCAAGGTATATATCAGCCCGGATGACGTGTTATCGGCACTAGGCAAGGCACTGGTCAATCCCATGGTGTGGGTCTACTTGATCGGCTTTCCGTTTTTTTTTATTCGCTACCGCCGGCGTCACGCTAAAAAGCGCGCGGCCATGACAAACACTTAAGGAACAAAATCAATGACAGTCATGACTGGCGCAGAAGCCATCATAAAATCACTTTCGGTTAACGGGGTTGATACCGTGTTCGGTCTGCCCGGAGGGCAACTCGACTATTTGTTTGACGCCATGTACAAAGAAGGCGACAACATACGTCTGATTCACACCCGACACGAACAGGGCGTCGCGTATATGGCCTACGGCTATGCCAGGTCTACCGGCAAGGTTGGCGTTTATACGGTGGTGCCCGGGCCCGGCCTGCTCAACTCCGCGGCCGCCCTGTGCACAGCCTGGGCGAACTTCACGCCTGTCATGTGTATCTCCGGCCAAATCCCCTCCACGGCGATCGGTAAAGGGTATGGCGACCTGCATGAAATTAACGACCAGCTGGGGATGATAAGCCATATCACCAAATGGGCGGAACGAATTGATCATCCCAGTCTTGCGCCTGACCGTGTGCAAGAAGCCTTCAAACAGCTCACAACGGGCAGCCCTCAGCCTGTCGAAATAGAAATGTCTATGGACATTATGGCGCTGCAAGCAGAAGTGGAATTATTGCCGGCAATCTCTGATTACCCAAGGCCACCGATCGATACTGCACAGATTACCGAGGCGGTGAAAATATTGGTCAATGCCAAGAAACCGCTGATCTATGTCGGCTCTGGCGCGCTGGAAGCCAGCAGGGAAATCCGGGCCCTGGCAGAGGCATTGCAAGCCCCGGTGGTCGCCTTTCGCGCGGGCAAAGGCGTTATTTCATCTGAACACTACCTGAGCGCCAACCACCCCATGGGGCATCGCCTTTGGGGCGAGGCAGACGCAGTACTGGCCATCGGCACCCGGCTGCATTGGCCCCTGGTAATGTGGGGCAAAGACGATGAGCTTAAACTGATACGTGTCGATATCGACCAGGTGCAGCTCGAACGTATCTGTAAACCAGAGCTGGGCATTGTCGGTGACGCAGCGGACGTCTCTGCGGCGATTTCAGTGGCGCTGTCCGATGCCGACCACCAGCCGGAGTCTCGGGAACAAGAATTACTCGCTCTGAGAGCTGAAATCGACAAATTAGTGCGATCAAAAGTCGCCCCGCAAATGGCGTACCTGGACGTAATACGCGAGGAGTTACCCCGCGATGGGATTTTTGTTGACGAGGTGACACAGGTAGGCTTCGCCTCCTGGTACGGTTTTCCGGTCTACGAACCACGTCAACACATCAGCGCGGGCTACCAGGGTACTCTGGGCTTCGGCTACGCCACTGCGCTGGGGGTTATGGCAGGCAATATGGACAAGCGAGTTATCCAGATCAGCGGTGACGGCGGCATTATGTTTAACATTCAGGAGATATCCACCGCAGTGCAGTACCAGCTGCCCCTGGTAACCATCATTTTCAACGACAGTCGATTTACCAATGTACAGCGTCAGCAAAAAGAGTGGTTTGACGGCAGGGTGATTTGCTCCGATCTGCACAACCCTGATTTCGTAAAACTGGCGGAAAGTTTCGGCGCTGCCGGCTTTGCTGCGCACGATGCCGAGTCTCTGCGGGCTGCCATTCGCCTGGCATTTCTGGAGGAAGGCCCCTCTATCATCGAGGTAACGGTGGAGGAGTTTTTCCCACCGCCCTGGCCCTTTCTGATGATGCCGCAAAACCGCAAGGAGGTTTGCAAGTGAGTGGACCACAGGCCCGACCAGGTGTTATGCGGCTGTCCCCCTACCAGCAGGGACAAAGTGCCATCGAAGGGATTAGCAACCCGATCAAGCTGTCCTCTAATGAATCCTCCCAGGGGCCTTCACCGCTGGCTATAGAGGCCTATCAGCAGGCAGCATCGCAACTCAACCGCTATCCCGATGGCAGCCAGAGTGCGCTGCGCGAGGCTATTGGCGAGACCTACGACCTGAACCCCCAACGCATTATCTGCGGCAACGGTTCCGATGAACTGATCCAGCTGATGGCAAGGGCCTATGTGGGCGACGGGCAGGAGGCGCTGCTGTCAGAGAACGGTTTTATAATGAGCAATATTCACTGCACAGCCCAGGGTGCCGACCTGGTCATTGCAGCGGAACGCAATTATCAGGTCGACGTGAACGCCATGCTAACGCTGGTCAGTGATAAAACCCGCTTTTGCACTATCGCCAACCCGAACAACCCAACCGGAACTTATATTGACGGCAGTGAGCTGCGCCGCTTGCATGCCGGCCTACCGGATAACTGCCTGTTTTTGATCGACGAGGCCTACGCTGAGTATGCTACCGCCGAGGATTACGATACCGGCATCGCCCTGGCAGACGAATTCGACAATGTCGTTGTCACACGCACTTTTTCCAAAATATACGGCCTGCCCTTCCTGCGAATCGGCTGGGCCTATTGCTCAGTTGGCATCGTCGATCTGGTACAACGCATTCGCACGCCCTTCAACACCAACGGCGCGGCTATGGCCGCCGCCTCGGCAGCGGTCAAGGACACTGCCTATATCGAGGAAATTCGGACGCATAATGCTAGCTGGCGCGAACGCATCAGCCGCACCCTGACGGAAATAGGTATTGAAGTCATACCGAGTCAAGCAAACTTCTATCTCTTGAGGTTCGCCAAAGACAGCAACAAAAGCGGCGGAGCAGCCGCAGCCTTTCTCCAGTCCAGGGGAATTATTCCTCGCCCGGCCAGCGGCGCAGATGAGTTTCTGCGCATTACTATAGGCGTGGACCATGAAAACGAGGCTGTTCTACATGCACTAAGCGACTACATGGACGCGCCCTGATGTCCAACACCTACCCACCTTCTCCCGCGGTGGCGGCTCGACTAGCTTGCTTAAATCCCGCGGTGTCGTGGACATTTTCATCCGCCAGGTAATGATCAGAGAATTTAACCTAGCTATTCCCGAGAATACTCTGAACGAGGTCTACGCCAGGGTGGAGCGCTATCCCTGGCAGGCTCTGCCCGACAATAGCGGCTGGGATTTAGGTGCCGATACAGCCTACATGAAGGAACTCTGCCGTTATTGGGTGAGCGATTTTGACTGGTACCGGCATGAAAGAGCGATCAACCGGTTTGACAACTTCATCGCCCGAATTGATGATATTGATATTCATTTTATCCATGAAAAGGGCAGTGGCCCGAAGCCCCAACCCTTGCTGATCAGCCATGGTTGGCCCGGGTCCGTGGTCGAGTTTCTCGAAATCATAGAGAAACTGGCCCACCCGGAGCGGTTTGGTGGGAACATTGACGATGCGTTTGATGTGGTGGCGCCGTCTCTACCCGGGTTCGGTTTTTCCGGGGCGCCTCCTGCGCCCATTGGTCCACGACGAATAGCCTCTATTTTCAATAATTTAATGACCGGGCAGTTAGGTTATAACGGTTATCTGGCTCAGGGTGGAGACTGGGGCGGCACCATTTCCAGCTGGCTCGGTTATGATCACGCCGGTTCGTGCCAGGCGATTCACCTGAATATTCTCACCATGCGCTTGCCTGACGGACCACAGACCAGCGCAGAGCAAGCCTGGCAGGTCCAGTTTGAGCAGGAACAGATCCTGCAGGAAGGTTATCGGACCCAACAGGCAACCAAACCCCAGAGCCTCAGTTTTGCCATGATGGACAGCCCGGTCGGTATAGCAGCCTGGATCGTGGAAAAATTTCATGCCTGGTCGGATATTGACGGTGATGATATCGAAAGTGTTTATTCAAAAGACACCCTGCTGGCAAATATTATGGTGTACATCCTGACTGGAACCTTTAATACAGCCGCATGGATTTATTATGGCCGGCGGCAAGAGGGTGGTCGGTTTTTCCCCAGCGATTTCAAAAAAATCAGTGTGCCAACAGCAGCTGCTTTATTCCCAGCCGAAATGTCGACCTGGCCGCCACGTACCTACGTTGAGAGGATGTTTAACCTGCAGCGCTGGACCCAGATGCCAGCGGGTGGCCATTTTGCAGCCTTAGAGCAACCTGATTTGCTAGTAAATGATATTAGGGCGTTTGCAAGAGAGTGTTTAGAGCGTAAGGAATAATTGGGGTCGAAACCTATCTGAGCGTAAAAGAACCAAGTCAATGCCAGTAACAAAATCGATCAGCTAAACCACATACCAGAAGAGCCAACCGGCAATGAAAACATCCCGGCGCCTACGGCGGTGCCGGCAACAATGGTGATTCCTGCGGCCAGCGAAGGGGAATTATCGGCTAGTGGTTGAGGCAACCTAGAATGGTTTCCGTAACGACATCTATTTCTGCATTGTTATTGTAAATATGGGGCGACATGCGCAGGCCAGTCGGGCGTGAATCAAAGTGCACGCCGGCGTCGACCAGATTTTGCTCTACTGTGGACTGCTGCTGGCCAAAGTTCAATACCGCGGTGCCGCCGCGCAGCTCAGGTAGGACGGGGCAGATTGCTACCTGCTCAGGCAGGCTGTCGAGCAGCCTTTGGTTTAATGCCAGATTGTGCCGGCGCACCTGATCAACCCCGATTTGCGCGATCAGCTTAATACTGTTGGCGGCAACAACGTAGGGTATGACCGAGGGGGTGCCACCCCAGAATCGCAACACACCCTTGGCGTAGCGAAAATCGTGAATATCGAACTCGAAGGGGTCGGCATGTGAGAACCAGCCCACATCGGTGGGCAGGCATTGCTCGATGATATCCGGGTTGGCCCACAAAAAAGCGGCGCCGGGACCACCACATAACCACTTTACGCAGGAGCCGAGAACAAAATCTGCATCCCATTGGCTCAGGTCTATTTCGGTAACACCTACCGACTGGGCAATATCAACAATGGGTATCACGCCGGATTTTCTTGCCAGCGCACAGATGCCTGCGACGTCGACCTTCACACTGGTATTGGACTGAACATGGGTGACGAGGACGCAGGCGCAACTGCTATCGAGGCGATCGTCCCATACCTGCAGGTCCAGTGGGTCACTGTCAGTGGGGATGCAGCGCAGTTGAAAGCCAGCACGTTGGGCCTGGTTCAAGACGAAGCCCATGGAGGGGAAGTCCTGTTCGTTGTAGACAATAACGTTGCGGTCAGGGGTGTGGGGCAGGGCCGGTAATAATTTGCTGAGCGCGCCGGAGAGATTGGTTTGGGGGCATATATCCTGCCACGATGCATTCAGCAGCAACGCAGTGGCTTTACGAAATTCGTCGATCTGTTCAATCCAGCGCGGCCACAGGTCGTTAGTCAGGGTTTGCCAGGGTTCGATAAACCCAGCCTGCACCTGCTGGTAGGCAGAAACGGGAGGCCGGCCCACCGAATGATTGAGCAGGTAAATGCCTTCCTCTAATGTGCTGAATTTGTCGGCGTGCATCGTCTACTACCGGAGACTGGCGCGCAGTCGATCGTAGTCTGCGTAGCGCGATGGAATGTCGTCGCGGCGGGCGGCATCGGGTTGCGCTGCCGTGCGCAGGTCACGCAGTTTTTCCAAAGCGCTGATTAGCACCGGTAAAGGCGGACCGCTGGCGGTGATGTTTTTCAGGCGCTGCTCAGGTAATGCGGTTGACGGCCGCTCGATAAACTTACCAACTAGCTGATCGTGATGCTGCGCGGCGGTTTCACCATGCGCCTCGCAGACATCCAGAAACAGGGCTGTATTGCGCTGGTACCAATCCTGGTCAGTCTGGTCGTTGCTGGCTGCCAGGAAGCTGTCCAGTAAACTGGTCTGGCGCATAACTTCACGCAATCGCTGCTGGTCATAAGGCATCATGTACAGAAGCTTGTCTACCAGTAGCTGAGAGTAGGAGGTGTTGTTGGCACTGCACAGGCCCAGCAGGATATCCAGTTCATTGATACCCGCGAAATCGCCGGCATTGGCGCCGCGGTATTCGTGTTGCCCGACCCGGTAGGGTTTGTAATAGGGGCGTACGCAGTAAAAGAAGCGCTGGATATCCAGGTGCTCAAACAATTGCTCGTTAATCTTTACCACGTCCTGCAACGCCAGCTTCACGTCCATTAACAGGTGGTAGCTAACCGGGTGAGATATACCCAAAGGCAGTATACGTACCAGTGCATCGGCGGCGCGCTTGAAGGCGAAGACACCACGGGTGTTGTATTCGATAAACAGGTATTCGTCTGGCAGCGAGGTGAAGCTCTTGTAATGGCCGTCCAGCGCCGAGTTGTGTGTGGTCAGGTGGCTGGTGGCAAAGCGCGGCGTAACGTTCAGGGATGAACCCAGGTGCATGGCCAGACCAGAGGCTTCCGTCAGGGGTGAGCTGGTCTCCCGGGACGGTTCGGTAATGTCGTGACGGCGGCAGGCGGCCATATACAGGCCGACATTACCGAGTAGATCAAAGGCCTGGTCGAAACCTTCGTCGGTGTTGCCCTCATTTAGCAGGTCTGCGATAAAACCCCGGCCCTCTTCCACCAGTTGGTTTTTGGTAGCCGTACCCACGTCCTCTACCGCAGACTTGTCCTGCTGGGCGAAGTAAGTTTCTTCCAGTTCGGTGTTCATCTCAACAAAGGCGCCCCGAATCCAATGGTCGAAGGCATTAACGAAAGTATTCATAGTGGTATCTCCCTGCCGTCTAGTCGGTGACTGCTGTGTGAAATTTCTTCAGCAGGCGCAGTAATTGGTCGCGCTCTGATTGCCCCATTCTGGCGGCGATTTTCTGCTCCAGAAGCAGTACATCCTGTTCCAGCTTTTGCACCAGCGCCTGGCCTTTGCGGGTGATAAATATGGCGTGGGCGCGGCGGTCGCCGGCGTAGGGTTTGCGTTCCACCCAACCTTGGCGCTCACAGTGATCCATAATCGGGACCATGGTAGAGCGGTCCAGCTTGACCGAGCCGGCCAGTGTAGTTTGCTTCTGTCCGGGATTATTCCTCACCAGTGCCAGTATCATAAACAGGCCCGGGGATACCTGGGTGTGGCTGATTTCACTAAAAGCGCGTTCAGCGAGAATTTGGCCCATGCGCAGCTCTACACCCACCATATCGGGCAGGTTACCGAGGTCGAGGCCAAATTCGTCTAGTGCTTTGTTCATTTCCCTGCGCTGAAAAATATTGTTTGATATCAAACAATTGGATATCCTACTATAACTCCTCAGATGGGGCAACCAGACGTCGCCAGCCAGCAGTATTAACCCTGGCGGGTTGGCTATAGGATAGGGTGCTATGAAGCAGGAAAATAACAACAAACGGCCCATAGATGAATTGACCGGTTTTGATGTGCTGGAGAACTTTGAGAAGTTTGACCAGCGCAACGATATCTACTGTCGTTCGCAATGGGACCCCGAGGTAATGTCTGCCAAGGCCACGAGCTTCTTCCAGGGTTACTTCATGCCCGACGCGCACTCACGCAAGAGCGATGGCTTTAGCCAGCGCGACTACGCTCTGCGCAATGCTACCTGGCACGTTACCAATGTACTGCGCGATATTAACCGACAGGAGACTGGCCGCAAGGAGGGTTTCTTTGACCACTTCACTACCCATGACGAAGGCTGGCCGGAGCCCTTCGCTTTCGACAGTGTTGAGCAGGCGACCGCAGATGTGCGTAAGGTTGCCGGCTTGTGCGGAGCGGATTTGTTTGGCGTGTGCGGGTACGATGAACGCTGGATGTACAGCGCAATCTTTGATGAGAGCGTGCTCAACAGCAAGCCCTTGGATATACCCCAGGACCTGCCTACCGTCATTGTGGTTGGCGAATCGATGGATGTGGATTTGACCAAGACCGTGCCCTCAGCACTGGCAGGCAGCGCCACCGGGCTGGGCTATTCCTATGACGCACTAACCCTGTTAACGCTGGCCCAGTACATTCGCAACCTTGGCTATCGCGCCTACGCCACTATGAATGATTCATCGCTGGCGATTCCACTGGCGGTACAGGCCGGGTTTGGCGAAGTAGGACGCCACAGTCTGTTGATTACTGAAGAATATGGGCCGCGCTTGCGTCTGGGCCGTATCTTTACCGATTTGCCGCTGGTGCATAGCCAGCCTAAGAAATTCGGGGTAAAAGCCTTCTGCGATATTTGCGATCGCTGTGCCAGCGGTTGCCCGCCCAAGGCGATCCCGTTCGAGGAGCCATCGACGACTGTTCACAACCGTTCTAACCTGATCGGAGTATCCAAGTGGACAGTAGATGCGGAAAAGTGTTTTAAATTCTGGGCCAATCAAAATACCGATTGTTCGATATGTATAAGGGTGTGTCCCTATAACCGCGACTACACTAAATGGTATAACCGCTGGTGGAAAAAACTGGCTGGCACGCCCCTGCGCAAACTGGCGCTATGGCTGGATGACAAAATGAACGACCGGGGTAGGCATAAATCTTCCTGGTGGTGGGGCGAGCGTTCGTGAACAGGGAGTGGGAGATGCCGGGTAAATATTTGATGGTGGTGTTGGCGCTGTGCCTGACCGCGTGCGATAGCCCGCAGCAAGCTGTCATAGATGTCGCGATGTCGCCGCCGACCGAGCAAACTGACATCACCTTTATCGTCGCTGGCAAAACCAGCAATCACCGGCAAAGCCACAGCGGGGAAGTCTCGGTGCTCAACTTCCATTTCTTCGCAGAGATTTTTTTACAATCTGACGGTGAAGCGCAAAATTCCAGTCTGGAAACTCCTTTGAGTCAGGGCGTGCGCATACCCTTCGCCGACAGTGGTTATGCACTGGAGATGCACGGCGGCCGTTACAAATCCGAGGCCGAGTTGGAGGCTGCCTACCCCGACGGCGATTACATTTTTCGCTATGACTCGCCCAGTATCGGCGCCGTCAGCCAGGTCGTGACTCTGGGTAATCCCAATGCCACCGGCTCAGGTATACCCAAAGCCCCGCAGATCTATCTAAACCAGAATGGAAAATCGGTAACGTCGGATAACATCGATCCGCAACAGGATTTACGGGTGACCTGGAGTAAATTCAGCGCCGGTGATGCCGACCCCCTGGGTATTGTTGATGATTTACTGTTCGTCATT
>CAVOFA010000067.1:0-15377 GCA_963694865.1 Gammaproteobacteria bacterium
AAGCCCAGGCGAGCTAAAATCTTTTTAAGTCCAGTTCGACACCAGAGGATAATCACTATCGATCCAATGCCCAGCGCCAGGGTAGTGAAGTTGGTGTTGCCAATCGAGGCATAGAGAGAGCCCCCCAGTTCGATCAGGTTATGGCCGGATGCCTCTATGCCTAACAAATGCTTGAGCTGGCTGAAACCGATGATGATTGCCGAAGCAGTTATGAACGCGCTCACCACCGGGTGGAAAATGAAATTGGCCATGAAACCCAAGCGCAGTAAACCCAGCAACAGTAAAAACACACCGGAGAGGAAGGCAAGCGTCAGCGCCGCGGCGATATATTCGGCCGTGCTGGCCAGTTCAAGGCTGCCCAGCGCCGCCGCCGTCATTAAGGATATAACTGCCACCGGTGCCACCGACAGTACACTGCTGGTGCCGAACACGGCATAGACTGACAGTCCGAATATACTGGCATACAAGCCCATCTCAGCGGGCAAACCGGTTACCAGAGCGTAGGCCAGGGATTGCGGAATAAGCATGATGGCAACAATAATGGCGGCGATAGAATCATCCACCAGATTGGCTTTGCCATAGCGGCGACCCCAATCGAGAATTGGAAAATAACGCGAGAGGGAAGTTTTTTAGTCAAGCGGTTCCTAAATCCTTTTCTTTAGCTTTGTTTTCTTGGGCCTGATTAGGTTCTAGCCCTGCAGAGCACAGCTGAGGATTATTTATCCCTGCGCAAGCAATGACCTTAGATCAATAATGGCGGCGTTGGCTCTGGAGATATAATTAGCCATGGTCAGAGAATGATTCGCGAGTATGCCAAAGCCGGAACCATTAAGAATAATCGGAAAGAATACATTGCGCTGACTGGCTTCGAGATCTCGAATTATTTGCCTGAAACTGGCAGTAGCATTCTTGTCTTCCAACACTTGCTCAAAATCGATTTCTATTGCCTGCAGAAAATGCATCAGCGCCCAGGTCGCGCCTCGGGCTTCATAGAACACATCATCTATTTGTAACCACGGCGTCTTTACCTGCACTTCCGCTCGGCTTGGCGTCGACTGCGCCGCACCCTGCTCACCCGCAGTGTCGGTATTAACTCGCTGCTGCCGCACACTGGCACTAAGACGCTGTGACAAACTACCCAGCCTGGATTCAACAGTGAGCAACCAGCTGGCGAGGTTATCCGCGCGGGCATAAAACTGTGCATCCGCAATATCTGGATCGGAGATGCGTGACAGGTAAGACTTCAAGTAAGCGATCGCCTCCCGATATTCACCCTCACTGGTGGGAAACAGCCAGCTGTTGTTATCAAAATGGAAGCGCGGCTCGCTAAGAATCAGATCAGGGTCTTCGATCGACTGTGATTGGGAGCGGCTAAAACTCTCCCGCTTCGATCGGCTAAGATCCCTCACCTGCACCAGCACACCAAATTCCCAGTTGGGAATATTGTCCAGGTAGAGTCCCGGCGGCATCTTGTCGTTGCTCAGGTAGCCACCAGGTTTATCCAACAATATTTGACCCGCAGAGATTAATGCGGCAGTGGTCGCACTGCCGACCACATACTCATGGCCAGTCGCGGCCAACTGCTCGTTGGTGGCCTGGGAAACAGAGAACGAAGCAGGCTCTCTACTCCAGTAAAACCCAATCAACACCACCACGATAATGACAAACCCGAAAGCCGTAAGCAGCCATCTGCTCCAGCTTTTAGCGCCAACGGAAAACCGAATTTTTGCGGGCCATGCCATTAGTGAGTCTTTGAAAAAGGCCATTAGCGTCTCTTAAAATAAGTCCAGCCTACTCCGTTGGCAGCCGCAACCTGATACTGGTGCGACTGGCGAGTTCGATATTGCCACGCAGCCGATAACCTTCCACGGCACTGCGCATGATCGAAAACATCCAACGGGCGAGGTCATCATTCGGAGCTGTTATCAAAAACAGCGCTCCATGATCTCTTGCCTGCGTGGCAATGTCTGCCAATGTAGATTCTGCTGCCTCGCTGCGCCGGGAAAATTCGCGCTCATCAAGGGTAAAAAACAAATCACCGGAATTCATCTCTGCCTGCAGTGCCAGACCGGTGGCAGCAATATCCGGATGATCTGCATCTACAAAGCGGGCTCTGTCTAACAGCAGCTGGGCTTCATCAAAGAATCCACGGCGCGCAGATTCTTCGGACAATGCCAAATACCGAACTACAATTTCCTGCAGTCCATCCAGCGCAATTTTATTGTCTGGCTCATACGCCAGAACCCGCATAAAGCGTGCGTGGGCATTGTCGTCAATCGGCGTCAGCAGGCGGTCGGCATCCAGAGCCTGCAAGCCTTCAAACAGAATATCTGCAATCAATTGTCGCCGTGCTTCTGACGCGTCACCGGGCGCAACCCGCGCATCCGTGATTACCCGGATATTCAATGGCGGCTCGCGAGCTGCGCCGTCGTCGTCGCGAACGGCTGGCGGCTCTTCCGTTGTCTCGCAGGCCTGTAGCGCTAGTGCAATAACTATCAATGTAAGTAGCGTTCGTGGCATTACCAATGTGGCTCAGTTGAGTAGCTCTGAAAATGGGATGAATTCCAGACTATCCCCCGCAGCTACAGAAGTATAGGGAGGAATAATGGCAAGACCGTCGGCTAGGCTCAGGGAAGAGCCGACGCCAGAACTTTGATTGTCAAACGGCCGCAGCACCTGACTGCCATCTTTGCCTCGCGGCAATGTCGCCCGAAGATACTCCTGCCTTTGTCCAGACCTGGGCCGGGTGAAGTCGGCTGTGATTGAAAAACTCATCGGCGTCAGACTGTCACAACCGGACATGCGCAACAAGCACGGCCTGACCACCAATAGAAAAGTGATCACCGCTGACACCGGATTGCCGGGCAAGCCGAAGAACTGGGTGCCACGCACCTTGCCGCAGGCCAGGGGTTTGCCTGGTTTTATGGCGAGCTTCCAAAGATCCAGATAACCTTCTGCTTCCACCGCAGCCTTAACGTGGTCTTCTTCACCGACGGAGACACCGCCGGTGCTGATAATACAATCCACCGATTCGGCGGCGCTAGCTAACGCCAATCGCGTACTCTCAAAATCATCACTCACTACACCGACATCGACCACCTCGGCATCGAACACCTGCAGCAAGGCAGACAAGCTGTAGAAATTGGAATTGTAGATCTGACCAGGTTTTAGTTTGGTGCCAGGCTGCACCAATTCATCACCGGTAGTCATCAGGGCGACTCGCATTCTGCGGGTAAGCGCCAGCTCCGATATCCCCAGCGCAGCAATCAATCCAATATCCTGTGATCGAAGCCTGTGTCCCGCCGCAAACAAAGTAGTTCCTGCCTCAATATCTTCACCGGCTCTGCGCACGTTTTGCCCACACTTCACCGCCTGCAAAATTCTTACATTGTCTCCTTCCGCGCGGCAATTTTCTTGCATAACCACAGCATCTGCAGCCGCTGGCATTGGTGCTCCGGTAAAAATACGCGCCGCCTCGCCGGCTACCAAAGGACGTCCCACCTGACCCGCTGCAATTCTCTGTGTGACAGGAAGGGTAACTGGCACGCCAACCACATCCGCAGCGGTAACTGCATAACCATCCATGGCACTGTTATCATGAGGTGGTACTGTAATTGCCGCCACTACCGACTGCGCCAGAATTCGACCGTTAGCCTCTAGTATCGGAACCGTTTCACGCTCGTCAATGCGCTTCAATCCTGCTAACAGATCTCTCAGTGCCTGATCTATGGGGGTAAGCTCACTTTTGCTTGTCTGCGTCATATCTGCTCCATGCTCAGGCGCTGCTCGATGCAGGGGAAGAGCCATCAGCTACGGGAGAAAGACCGTCATCATCCGTTGACTCGTCAACAATAGCCGGTAAGGAGCCGGTGCGGCAGGTGTAAAGAGACTTGATTGTCGCTTGTAAATTGCCATGCCAGGTTTTGGGCTTAATGCCGAAGGTGTCAAATATTTTCTTGCTGGAGAGAGTGGAGTTGGGGATCTCGGGCAACCTGACTTCCTGATCAGAAATCACCAGCGTATCCAACAGCTGATATATTGCTTCCTCATGGTTCGCTGCATACTTAATAGTTTGTTCTGCAAACTCGACTTCTTTTTTTGTTTCCAGGCCGCTGTAGTGATAAGTACCCCAAGCATTCGCATTGCAATCCACTTGCTGACAAACCGCTAGAATAGCAGCAGCTAAATCTCCAGTGTAAGTAGGGCTGAAGTGCCTGCGAGCGACCTCCAGTCGCCCCTGGCCCTTCTTCACACTTCTAATCCAGGATTTGATCAGGCCTTTCTTGTGCTTTCCGAACAACCAACCTGATCGAATAATAATGTGGGAGTGATGCTGCTGAACCGCTTTCTCACCCTCCAGTGAATAGCGACCATAGATACCCTGCGGATTGGTCTCATCATTCTCGTTGTACCCCAGCTTCTTGCTGCCATCGAATACATAGCTGTTGGACAAGTGCACCAGAGGAATATTGAGATGATTGCTAATCTCGGTGAGTGTCGCCGGCAGTAAGCCATTTATTTGCCGACACCGCTGTTCGGAAGATTGCGCCCGTTTCAGGGCACTGTGATTGCCGGATATAAAATCCGCCATATTAATCATTTGCGTGGGTGAGTAGTCTGTCACCATTTTCGCGATTTCGACCGCGTTCTCAGGCATAAAATGCTTATCTGCAGGCGCCATAAACCGAATTTTGCGTTTACGCAAAATTTCAATCAATCCCTTACCTGTGGGGCTGTTGGCTCCAACCAAAAATAGTTTCAATGAGGGTACTAACCTGGAATTCTGTAAGAAAGGCCTGAATTTCGATCAAAGTCGTCGTGAAGTCAAGCATAAGCTGGGTGGCGGCAACTCACAGCCACCCGGCTCGAAGCTGGAACCGCTACAGTCGTGAGCCAGCTTTCTTATGGGAAATAGCAGAATCTGACTCCTAAAAAGGAATATCGTCGTCAAAATTATCGAAATTAGCCGGAGCGGCTTGCGCCTGGGCAGCTGGCGCCGGGCTGGCACTGGCTTGACCTTGGCTCTGACTCTGACCAAACGGATTATCACCAGGCGTGGCGCCGCCACGGGAGTCCAGCATCTGCATTTCGTTTGATACGATCTCGGTGGTATAGCGCTTCACCCCATCCTGTTCCCAGGAGCGGGTCTGTAATCGACCTTCGATATACAATTTCGAGCCTTTTTTAACGTACTGCTCGACGATTTCTGCCAGGCGATTGAAAAATATCACCCGGTGCCACTCGGTTTTCTCTTTCTGCTCACCGGTAGTCTTGTCCTTCCAGCTCTCACTTGTGGCTATGGAAACATTGGCAACGCCGTTACCGTTGGGCATCACTCTGAACTCAGGATCATTGCCCACATTCCCTACAAGAATTACTTTATTTATGCCTCGACTCGCCACTTTCTATCTCCTGCTAAATCCAATTTTATTAATCCACTAAGTCTATACCATGGACGCCAGCAATAATAATATTCCACCAAAAAAGCCCACCAATTTCCCTAATTTTGTGTTCTAAAGAACCAAAGCCCTGACCCCGGAGGCTATCGCCAATTTCCGGGGGCAGGTCGGGTGTAGTTGTTCGCGAGCGACTAGCGCCCAGGAATGGAGCGCGGGACGGGCCAGGGATGGCCCACCGGAGCGAGCGAATAACTACACCCGACCTGCCCTTTCGCCAGAACCAAACCAGGACTTCTAAAAACATCTAGCGAGTTCGAATTGGGAATTCATCTAACCACAGCTGTAATGGTTCTATTGTAGAGGAATGTAGGTAATTGATGCGCAGAACGGAGCTTGGGACGGGGTATTATTTTATCGTTCCAGTGGGCCATCCCTGGACGTTTTGCACATGGATGTACGGTATGCAGGTTTTGCATCGTGACATGGATGTCACTTATTAGAGCAATGCAGGAGCAATTGCCGAGGAGCAAACGCCTGCACCGCGCTCCATCCCTGGGCGCTAGTCACGATAAAACAACACCCCGTCCCAAGCCCCTGTTGTGTTCGGTGTTCTTTTCGGCAACCTCCTTTTCTGTTTTCGATGTCTAATTTGATGTCTATTTGAGCTGTTTTTAAAATATTCGTGGACTGGGCTTTACTCGCGTATGGGGAATTGAAGATAATGGGTGGTTTCGCTAATTGCTTTGGGTTTGTCATGGATCATATTGTTGTACGTGGGGCGCGCACCCACAATCTGAAAAATATTAATATCTCGATCCCCCGCGACAAACTGATAGTTATTACAGGACTGTCCGGCTCAGGCAAATCTTCATTGGCGTTCGATACGCTTTATGCCGAAGGCCAGCGCCGGTATGTAGAGTCGCTCTCCACCTATGCCCGGCAGTTTCTCTCGATGATGGAGAAACCGGATATCGATCACATCGAAGGCTTGTCGCCGGCTATATCTATCGAGCAGAAATCCACTTCTCACAACCCTCGCTCTACTGTCGGGACGATTACCGAGATCTATGATTATTTGCGGCTGATGTTTGCGCGGGTTGGCGAGCCCCATTGTCCGGACCACAACATCAAGCTGGAATCCCAGACTGTCAGTCAGATGGTGGACAAGGTCATGGCATTGCCTGACGACACGCGCATTATGGTGCTGGCACCGATTATTCGGGAGCGCAAGGGCGAGCATTTGCATGTATTTAATGAGCTGCGCAGCGGCGGCTTTATTCGGGCGCGGGTGGATGGCCTGGTGTGTGAGCTCGACTACCCACCGGAGCTGGAAAAAAACAAGAAGCACTCCATCGATGTGGTAATTGATCGATTAAAGATCAAGCCCGATCTAGAGCAGCGTCTGGCCGAGAGTTTTGAGACTGCGATCCAACTGGCCGATGGTCTCGCGGTGGTTAGTCTGGTGGCAGACAAGGACAAGAAGACGGAGAAGAACAAGAAACACAAGGACATCGTGTTTTCATCCCTGTTTGCCTGCCCCAGGTGTGGTCACAGTATCTCTGAACTGGAGCCACGACTGTTTTCTTTTAACAATCCGGCAGGAGCCTGTTCCGGCTGTGATGGTTTGGGAGTGAAGCAGTTTTTTGATGAGCAACGCATCCTTGTGGATGACTCGCTGGCTTTGTCAGAGGGGGCAATTCGAGGCTGGGATCGGCGCAATATTTATTATTTCCAGATGCTTACCTCGCTGGCGGCACACTATGGCTTCAAGATCGAGACACCGTTTAACAAGCTGCCCAAGAAGTATCAGAATTTGGTGCTGCGGGGTAGTGGCAAGGAAGTAATCGATTTTCACTACGTCAATGACCGCGGTGATACGGTTACACGAAGCTATCCTTTCGAAGGCATCTTGCCAAACATGGAGCGACGCTTTCGGGAGACTGAGTCCAACCATGTCAGAGAAGATCTCTCCAAGTATCTCAGCTCTCAATCTTGTCCGGATTGCGGCGGCGCACGACTGCAGCGCGATGCTCGCCATGTCCTCATCAACCGCTTGAACCTGCCTGCTATCACGGCAATGACCGTGGCCGAGTCTGCCGAGTATTTCGACACGCTCAGACTCAGCGGCAAACGCGCCAAGATCGCAGATAAGATACTCAAAGAACTGCAGGCCCGGCTCAAGTTTCTGGTGGATGTGGGGCTCAACTACCTCACCCTGAATCGCAGCGCCGACACACTTTCTGGTGGCGAAGCTCAGCGCATTCGGCTCGCCAGTCAGATTGGCGCCGGTCTGGTCGGGGTGATGTATATTCTCGATGAGCCCTCTATAGGCCTGCACCAGCGGGACAATAACCGCCTGCTCAACACGCTCTTTCATTTACGGGATCTTGGCAATACCGTCATCGTTGTAGAACACGATGAAGAAGCGATTCGCAGTGCGGACCATATTATCGATATTGGTCCTGGCGCGGGCGTGCACGGCGGAGAGATTGTCGCCCAGGGAGAGCTCAAAGACATTACCGGCTCCAAGGCATCACTTACTGGAAAATATTTGTCAGGTGCCGAGAGTATTGCCATCCCTTCGGTTCGCCACAAATACGACGAGAATAAGTTAATTAAATTAAAAGGCGCCAGAGGTAACAACTTACAGAATATTGACGTCAGCATCCCGCTGGGTCTGTTTACTTGCGTGACCGGTGTCTCCGGCTCAGGCAAATCTACGCTGATCAATCACACGCTTTACCCGATCACCGCCAGCAAACTCAATGGTGCTACCACACTCACTGCGGCGGCCCATGATGAGTTCGAAGGCATGGAGTTACTGGACAAGGTTGTCGATATTGACCAGAGTCCGATTGGGCGTACACCACGCTCGAATCCAGCAACTTACACGGGCATCTTTTCACCGGTGCGCGAGCTTTTCGCCGGCACCGTGGAAGCACGCACCAGGGGTTACAAACCGGGACGTTTTAGCTTTAACGTCAAAGGGGGTCGCTGCGAAGCCTGCCAGGGTGACGGTGTGGTGAAGATGGAAATGCATTTCCTGCCCGATGTGTATGTGACCTGTGATGTCTGCCGTAGCAAGCGCTATAACCGAGAAACCCTGGAAGTGACATACAAGGGCAAGAATATTTACCAAGTGCTGGATATGACCATCGAAGATGCTCGCGAGTTTTTCGATCCGGTGCCGGTGATTGCGCGCAAATTGCAAACCCTGATGGATGTGGGACTTTCCTATGTGCGCCTGGGTCAAGCCGCTACCACGCTATCCGGCGGCGAAGCGCAGCGGGTTAAACTTTCCAGGGAATTGTCCAAGCGCGACACCGGCAAGACTCTCTATATCCTCGACGAACCAACCACTGGTCTGCATTTTCACGACATCAAGCAATTACTCGCGGTGTTGCACCACCTCCGTGACCACGGCAATACCATCGTCGTGATCGAACACAATCTGGATGTTATAAAGACCGCCGACTGGATCATCGACCTTGGACCAGAGGGCGGCAGTGGTGGTGGCAAAATTATAGCCGAAGGTACCCCCGAGCAAGTTGCCAGCAACAAAAATTCGTACACCGGCAAGTACATCAAGAGAGTGCTGGGGAAGCTCTGAATAATTACGCTTCAGGCCTTCGGAGCGAACCAATCTGTGATCACTGTCTTGCTTCACTCTAGTGAATTGGATAGGCTGCTAGCAAACTGCACAGCTATCTTTCTGCGACACTAATCGAAGCACGAGTATCGGCAGGGTTCCATGGGCAATTTGCTTTCAAAGCCTATCACGAGGGTTTTCATAAACAACATAGCGCACTTTGGTTGTAGACTGATTGCAGCCGTAATCAGCTCGCTGTGCTTGTCAGCAACGATTGTTGCCCAGGACCGCCAGGTCGACTTTGGTGACGATGCCAGCGACTTCCGGGCACTATTCAATTCAGGCTCGCTTCGTCTCATCAACGGTGCCAATTTGATTATAGGCGCTCGCATCGAGCGCGGCAGCCTGCGCAGCGGCGATTCGACGCGTTCCAATGACGCCTACACCGACACCTACACCTTGAGTTGAGCCAGTACCTGCATGATCGCTATCGTGCCGATGTGAAGACTTTCGCAGATTCAGACTACGTCAGGGCATCCGGTCCACAGTCCAGCTACCAACATCTGCTTGTCGACCGCGGCAGCATAGATCCCTATAGCGTGCTGTTTACCCACAACTAGGGAAGCTCTTCCCAATTCTTGCAGCCGGGAAATCGCGGTAGTCCCGTAGCAAACCTGCGGCACTAACCGTGTTTTCGCCACGACAAATCGAGCGCCGAATCTAGCGCCTGGGCAACTGCTTTCCCAAATATTGTGACAGAGTGTGACTTTTGCCGCCTGAGCCACGTACTTTGGGCATTTCAACAGCGTCACCGAACTCAGACCGGTTGCTTTTCAGGCCAAAAAATACTAGCCTTGCTGGTAGCCATATAAGTACGAAAACCCCGTGCAAGCATCCAGCTTTTGCCTGCATCCCCAAAACAACGAACGGAGCTACGTCAGTGAATCCCAAAACTACACGCAGACGTTTTATCAAGGGGGTAATTTTCTCCGGCGCCGCTGCTACAACCGGCACTGGAATTTACCTCGCAGCGAATGCCCAATCAGGGCAATCAACTGCCGAACGCTTGATAACACTCAACATTAACGGTCGCAGCAGGCCTGTTGATGTACTCCCCCAGGAAACCCTTGCTTACACCCTCCGCTACAAGCTCGATTTGACCGGCACCAAGATCGGTTGTAATCGTGGCGAGTGCGGTGCCTGTACGGTGATGATCGACGGTGTGCCTAATTATTCCTGCTCGGTGCTTACGCACAATGTTAAGGACAAGGCCGTTATCTCTATCGAAGGGGTAAAGGCTGCGGATGGAACATTGCACGCGGTACAGCAGGCTTTTGTCGCCGAAAATGCGCCACAGTGCGGATTCTGTACACCCGGTCAGGTTGTCTCAGCGGTAGCTCTGCTGAACAGCAACCCGCGACCAAGCCGTACCGAAGTACGCCAGGCAATGTCTGGCAACCTATGCCGCTGTGGAGCTTATGAACATTATATTAATGGCGTGATGCGCGCCTCGGGGCAATTAGCATGACTACTCATATAGGTGTCGACTTCGTACCACCAGATATTGCTGGCAAGGTGACTGGTGAAATCAAGTATGCTGAAGACTATAAGCGCGAAGGTATGGTTTTCGCGCGCTTGCTGACTAGCCCACTGCCCAGTGGTCGAGTTATTAATATAGATGCAAGCGAAGCATTGCGAATGGATGGCGTGGTGGGTGTTTTCACCGCCGATGATCTGCCACCAATCGCTCCTCCGGGCAACCCTTCACTGGCATCTGAATATGTAACTTATGTGGGACAGCCGATTTTGGCGGTTGCCGCGATTACAGAAGAAATCGCCGAATCGGCAATTGATAGAATCAAGATCGACTTTGAACGTCGAGACTTTGTCGTTGATCCGCTGGAGAGTCTGACTCCCGGTGGCAGCAACGCCTATCCCGAAGGCAATGTGCTGGTGCGAACACGGGAAGAAGGCCCGGAAGGCGCTCCAATCATTGGCGCCGAAATTAAGGACATCAAGTGGCCACAGTCTGCCATCGATTCAATTCGGGCTGGCAAAGACCCCGTCGGCGGTAAATTTACCACCGAGTGGAATTTCGGTGATATTGACGCTGGCTTTGCCGAAGCGGCGGCGATCATCGAAGAGCCTTTCGTTACCATTGGTTATCCACACCATTCACTGGAAGCCAGAACTGCCATGGCCTACTGGGAAAATGGCAAATGCTATTTCCACGGTTCTTCCCAGAGTCAGAGTGCCAACGACAACGGCCTAGCGCGGATGCTGAATATCGATCCAGCGGATCTAATCTTCATCAATGAAGCAACTGGAGGTGGTTTCGGCTCCAAGATCGGCGCCTATCCAATAATGTCAATCTCCGGCAATTTCTCCCGGGTATTAAATCGACCAGTTCAACTTCGCATTACCCGCGAGCAAGAGTTCTATATCGGCTCTGCCCGTTCCGGCATGCAAGGCTGGATCAAGATCGGGGTTAAAGAAAACGGCAAAGTGTCTGCAGTGGACCTGGTTATCGTCAACGATGGCGGCGCCACCGGCGGTGGTAGCGGCAACTCTTCAGCGCAACACGTCACCGTAGCCTATCAGCCTGAGGCTATGCGCTACCGTGGTATTTCGGTTTATACCAACACCACTCCGCGCGGGGCGCAACGAGGCCCCGGCCAGAACGAAATGGCCACCGTGCTAGCGCCGATGACGGACAAAGCAGCAGCCGCCGTAAATATGGATCGCATCGCTTTCCGACGGGTAAACGTACTCGACAGTGATGGCTTCCAGGGTGGCGGTCAGGGCCCGGTTACCAGCGCCTTCGTGCGCGAAGCACTGGATCAGGGCCGACGTTTGTTTGGCTGGGAAGACAAGCTCGCGCTACCCAGGCAGAACGGCAGCAAAGTACGTGGTATCGGCGTTGGCATTGGTTATCACGGTGCCGGCGGGCGCGGTTACGACGGCCTGGTGAGGATTGGTTCGGACGGCATACTCTACATCCATAGCGGTGTCGGCAACCTCGGCACCTATTCCTATGCAGGAAGCTGTCGCGCGGCGGCGGAAGCCCTGCAAATGCCCTGGGAACGCTGTGAGATTTTGCGCGGCAGAACTGACAATCACCTCCCCCACAGCTCGGGCCAGGGTGGTTCCAACACCATCTTCACCCACACCCGAACCAACTGGGTGGCGGCACAGGACGCCATTACCAAGCTGAAGGAAATCGCGGCCAACGATCTTGGCGGTGCAGCAGACGATTACGAGATTGGTGACGAGAGGGTTTTCCTTAGCACTGATACTAGCCAGGGCATGACTTACGCGCAGGCCGCACAGCGTGCTATGGAACTGGGCGGCAAGTACAGCGGCCAGGAATATCCGGATGATATTAATCCTATTACGCAACGGGCAGTACAGGCTCTGGCAGGAACCGGCTTGATCGGTGTTGCCAAAGACAATATCCCGGGTCAGGGGCAACCTCCTGGCATTCAGGTCGGTTTCTGCGAAATCGAAATAGATAAGGATACTGGCAAGTACGAGATTCTGGATTATGCGGCTATCGCCGATTGCGGCACCGTAGTACACCCCAAAAATTTCGATAACTCCATGCGCGGTGGAGCAGTTTGGGGTGTAGGGCTAGCAAGCCTGGAAAGACATGTTTACGACCCGCAGAATGGCTTGCCAGCAAATACCGGCCTCTATCAAAGCAAACCGCCAACCAATATGGACGTCAGCATTGACACCAAAATGGGTGCGGTAAATATCCCCGATCCTCAGAACCCCACTGGCGGAAGAGGCATCGGTGAACCTACTCAGGGCGCTTCGGCAGCTGCTCTGGCAAGCGCTATATCTAATGCCCTGGATGGTCATCTGTTTAACACAGCACCGACTACCACGGATATGATCATCGATCACTTAGCTGGTAACGATTACAGCACTAAGTCCCTTAAAACCAATACTTTCTGAGGTTACTATGCCATCACATGACGTAATGCCAAATATGGAACTGTACCAACCGGTACAGGTTGAAGACGCGCTTGCGATTGCTGACCGACTCGCAGAGAGAGGCTGGTTGGTCGGCGGCGGTCAGGACACTTACGGCTGGCTCAAAGACAGAGCCAAATCCGTCGATGCCATGATCGATCTGAGCGCCATCGAATCACTGCGCGGGGTTCGTGAAACCGCGGACGGTATCGAAATCGGTGCCCTCACCACGCTGACGGAAGTGGCTAACAACTCGCTTATCAAGCAACAGTATTCGCTGTTGTCCGAGGCCGCCAGTGTTGTCGCCAGCCCTCAGATTCGTAACATCGGAACTCTCGGTGGCAACGTGTCTCAGGATGTACGCTGCTGGTACTACCGGCGTGGGCTGTCCTGTTATCGTGCCGGTGGTAACCTCTGTTATGCCGACACGCCCGAGGGCATGAACCGTGAGCACTCATTATTCGAAACCAGCCGCTGCGTTGCAGCTAGCGCCTCGGATACGGCACCGGCACTGGTGGCACTGGATGCTTCCATGGTGATTAGAAGTGTTGATGGTGAACGGGTTGTGGCGGCGGAAGACTACTTCGTCGGTCCCGCAATCGATATTCAGAACACCACCGTACTGCGTCCCGGCGAGATACTCACGGCAGTAAGAATTCCAACAACATGGGCCAACGCCTCCTTCTATTTTGAGAAGGTGGCCGATCGCAACGTGTGGGATTTTGCGCTGGTTAGTGTAGCAGCTGCCTTCAAGGTGAGCGGCGGCACCGTCGAAGATTCTCGAATAGTTTGCGGCGCGGTTCAGACCACTCCACGGCGGGTAAACGCTGCGGAAAATGCTATCCGGGGCCAGGCCAGGAATGCCGCAACGGCTGAATCTGCTGCTGCAGTGGCAACCAATGGCGCCCGCGCACTGGCACATAATGGCTTTAAGATTCCTCTGATGCAAAACCTGATCAAGAGAGCCATCAGCGCGTAACAAGGCAGTCATATTAGCGCGTAAACCAGATAGGCTTTACAAGAAGGGGATGGTGAAACACTCACTATCCCCTTTTTTTATTCCCTCTTAACTACGCAGCTACTTGCGCGCTACGGCAGGCGCTCTGACTAAAAAATGAAATTCCCAATAAAGTAACCCCCAGCGATAATGCAGATAGTACAAACGAATATAGTGCCAACCACCGGTATCAATCTCGCGTCACGTACTTGATCTGCCACATTCATGGGCTCGTCCTCGACAATTAGAAAGTCGAAAAAGCATACCTAGATTAATCGTTGAGATTTTGATTCATGTCATGAAGTGATTCGATCTGTTGCAACTGTCTGGAGGCAATTTCATAGACGGCATTAAACCAGGATGGGTTGTCATTCAAGTTGGGAATCAATTGAAAAACATCGCCGCCCGCTGCCATGAATTGCTGCCGGTACTCGATGCCAATTTCATGAATAGTTTCCAGACAATCGGAAACAAATGAGGGGGTGGCAATGGCGAGCGTTTTGACGCCTTTGTTAGCCAACTCGATAATGTGTTCATCGAGATAGGGCTGGATCCAGGCCTGCTTGCCGAAGCGAGACTGAAAGGCGATCGAATAGCGATCCTCCTCCCAGCCCAGCGCCTTGACTATAGATTGGGTAGTCGCAATACACTGAGCCCGGTAACAGTAGCGATTCTTCTCGGTTATCTGCTGACAGCACTGGCCGAATTTGCAGTAAGCCTCCTTGTCCGCCTTGCGAATACTTTGTTCCGGCAATCCATGATAGCTAAACACTACGTGTTCTACGTTCCCATCGGCAAGCTCGCGCGTTAGCAAATCAGTCCAGGCGCGTATGAAAGCGGGCTCGGAGTAAAGATCATCGACGAAATGCAGTGCCGGTGTTTGCTGCCAGTGTGCGGCAGCGGCCTTCACGCCGTGAAAGACAGATGCCGTGGTGGCAGTCGAATACTGGGGAAACATCGGCAGTACCAGAATATCTGACACCCCTCTGCGTTCCAACTCGGCCATAGCCTGGCTAATAAATGGCTCACTATAGGCCATGCCGTTAAATATCAGCACATCGTCATTCGCCGCGTCAAAAGCCAACTGCAGGCTTGCCTGCAATTTATCCGCATACACCTTTAGAGGCGAGCCATCAGCGGTCCAGATCGAGGCATATTTTTGCGCAGTCTTCGGTGCCCGCAACGGCAAGATAATCAGATTGCGTAGCAGCCACCGTCCCAGTGGATTCATATCGAAGACGAAGGGATCGGCGAAGAAATACTTGTAGAACTCGCGCAAGCCCTTCGCCGTTGGCGCTGCCGGCGTACCCAGATTAAGTAATAAGACTGCTTTGGACATAAACTACTGCTTTAAATGTGTTAGACCTTGAATCAAAGTGTGTTTGCAATCTTCCGGAACTCGGCGCCTGCACTG
>CAVOFA010000068.1:0-14574 GCA_963694865.1 Gammaproteobacteria bacterium
TCCGGATCGAGCCGCTTACATTGGCATCAAGTTAAACTTCTCCGCAAATTAACTCTGTAGGCAGGCGCTTGTACCGGTCAGCTTATAGTTAGCCTATTGCACCCGATTCTCCGTTAGTACCTTATCCATTTCAGTTTGTCCCAATCCCGAATATCCCGAGATAAGTCCTGATAAATTAACAGTAAATATTGCTTAAGTATTATCTGGCTTTTGTCGTTGTAGTTGCAGCCACCCATAATTAGAAGGCAAGCAAGGAATCGAGGCAGTGCTGTGTGCTGTTTCGAGAAAACTTACTTATTAGTTCGATGTGGTTGTAACTTATTAATAATTAAGGGAAATAAGCATGGATTTGGCAAGTCTAATAGGAATTTTGTCAGCCTTTGGCATCGTTACCTTCGCATTATTTGCCGGAGATTCGAGCCCATTAGTCTTCGTCAACATTCCTTCCATACTCATCGTGGTAATTGGCTCACTTGCTGTGGTGTTAATGAAGTTCACACTGGCCCAGTTTCTTGGTGCAATCAAGGTGGCAGGTAAGGCGTTTAAATCCAAGCTGGATGAACCGGAAGAACTGATTGCTAAAATTGTAGAAATTTCCCAGGTTGCCAAGAAGCAGGGCACCCTGGCTTTGGACGGCATGGAGTTGGACAACGAATTTCTGAGCCAGGGTATCCAAATGTTAGCCGATGGCCAGCAGCCAGAAATTATTGATGAATTAATGCGTAAAGACATGTCGATTACCGTCGACAGGCATAAATGGGGAGCTAAAGTGTTTAGCTCACTGGCGGATGTAGCTCCGGCGATGGGTATGATTGGAACACTGATTGGTCTGGTGCAAATGCTGTCTAACATGGCCGACCCCGCATCTATGGGCCCGGCTATGGTCGTGGCATTGCTGACCACGCTCTATGGCGCCGTCATAGCGAATATGATTGCCCAACCAATCTCCGACAAACTGGCCTGGAGAAAGATAGAAGAGGGCCGCCTGAAGGCTATTTGCATCGATGGAGTAAAGGCTATCCAGGCAGGACATGGGGCCAGGGTAGTGGACAGCTTGCTGAAAGTGTATCTCTCACCCAAGCAACGTATCGCTGCGGAAGCGGCAGCTGAGGCAGCCAAAGAAGCAGGCCAGGAAGGTGCCGCCGAAGAGCTTGCCGAGGCAGCCTAGGCCAGTTGATCTGCAGGCGGGAATACTATGATTGAATTTGCGGCAGAAGAAGATGAAGGCCCCTCTGGCAGTCCGGCATGGATGGCAACCTTCGCCGATCTTATGTCTCTGCTGATGACGTTTTTTGTATTGCTGCTCTCATTTTCTGAAATGGATGTACAGAAATACAAGCTGGTTGCAGGGTCGATGAAGAACGCCTTCGGTATTCAACAGCAAGTAGTGGCAACCAAAAACCCGTCCTGGTCTGCTGCACCGCTAGAGAACTATCTGCAAGAAGCGCCTACGGTGGATTCGTCAGAAATCGAAAAGGCCGAGATGTTGGAGATGCTCAGGGATCTGATGCAGGAAACCGAGATGGACATCGAAAAACTTGAAGAAATTTTAGAGGATGAAATTCAGGGTGGCTTCATCGATCTGGAGTCGGGTTTCAGGTCGATTACAATCAGAATCAAAGAGAAAGGATCGTTTGATTCCGGCTCTGCTGAGCTGCAGCTGGAGTTCGTTCCGGTAATGGCAAAACTACGCAACGTGTTGTTAGATATCGACGGCAAAATCACGGTAGAAGGCCATACCGACGATATTGATATATCCACGGCGTCGGTATTGATCAGGTACTGGTGGAATAGCAAGCCTGAGAGCCACGCCCCGTTATTCAGAGGCGCCCAGGCTGTTTTGACTGCTTCCAGTTGCTCAATACAGGCCAGACAATTCTGGATACGATTCGCTCATACGACGGCATGCAGGAATTGATGTTACAGCGCCAGGACAAAATAGATCGGCTACTGAGCCGGTCTACAGTTAGTGTGGAAGCTAATGTGAATAAAGTTGCAACTGTACTTCACAGCTCAACAAAGACACTATGCGATAACTGAACTACCCTGACCTAAAGCCCGTTTATGCTGAAAAAAACACTTCTACTACTGTGCTTGTCGCTGACGCCACAACTGGTTCTGGCCGAGGCTGAGTGTGTTGTGCTGCTGCACGGCCTGGCGCGTATTTCCAATGCCATGGGTGAATTGGAAGACAAACTACAGCACGCCGGTTACAAGGTCGCAAACGTGAATTACCCATCGCGACGCTTTGGCGTGTCGGCGCTGGCGGCAGACGCCGTCGGTCGAGGCTTGACTCACTGCCAGGCAATGGCCACCGATACCGTGCATTTCGTCACCCATTCTCTGGGTGGAATTTTACTACGGGTTTATCTGCATGAGCATGAAGTCGATGAACTTAGTCACGTCGTCATGTTGGGGCCGCCAAATCAGGCCAGTGAATTGCTTAATGGATTGATCCCCATACCAGGAGTTGCCTGGTTTCTCGGGCCAGTGAGTAAAGAGTTGGGTACGGATGCGGACAGTGTGGTTCCGCAGTTAGGACCCGTACACTTCGATCTGGGAATTATTGCCGGTAACAGCAATATTTTTCCCCTGTTTAAGCTGTTTCAAGCGGGCCCCAGCGATGGCATTGTCACGGTAGAAAGCACCAAGGTCGCAGGCATGAAACAACATCTGGTACTACCAGTTACCCACACCTTCATGATGCGTAACAACACGGTTATAGATCACGCCATCCATTATTTGAAAACGGGTTCTTTTATGCCAAGGAACGGTTAACGCCGACCCGAGCGGGAGACGATACACAATTCGATGTGCTCGTCTTTGCGCTTTGGAACGCTGGTAGTATCCGGCTACTCTTACGGTGCAGTCAGATAAGTTGAAAATTTAGCCGCCGAGTCAGCGTCCATATCCTCATCAATATAGCTCGCCAGATTTTGCTTGCCATCGAGATGCACCTTGAGGAAGGCCAGCGAAGCCATACCCAGGGTTTGCAAATCAGGCCCACCATTGGCTGGCAGATTGTGACTGCCGGTGGCAAATTCCATATAGATTTTTGTGGTGGAAGCGGGAATGGCGTCATAGAGCATGCGTGCGTGGTCCGCCGGTGGTGCTACCGTGTCTTCGGCGCTGGCGACAATGAGAGTCGGTACGGTAAGCCCGCTGAGGTCGCCGGCATACGGTTGTCCAAGTTCACAGCAATAGGGTGTTAGAGGAATAACTGCCTTAATGCTATCGCCGAGTTCCACCGCGGCTTCGAGGGCGCCGCCGCCACCCAGGGAATGGCCCATGATGGCAATCTTGGAGCCGTCGATTTTGTTGTTCAGCGGGCTGTCACTGTTACTGTTCTCGTTCCGCAGAAACTCAACGCCCGCGATCACCGCCTGCTTGCGCTCGTCCAGCGAAGAATCGGGTGCATTGGTGTCCATAATCATCACCACGTAGCCCAGAGAAGCCAGCGTTGGCCCCCACCATTCGTAGTTGTCCTTGCTGGCGCCATACCCTGGCACGAAGGCGATGGCGCCGTTGGGGGCGTCGAAGCTAAGCGTCAGCGGGTAAAAAATGCTCGCCGAGGCAAACTCGGCAAGATCGATAACAGGGTCATAGGTGCGGACCTCAAAGACACGTTCGTCGTATTCACGGCCTGCAGTAAAGCCAATTTGCCGCCCTTCCGGACGGTAGCGGCCGGCGCTGTTGTCTTGCGCGAAGCTGCTTGGGATAAGTGTCGCAGCGAGTAATATCGTGAGGGATATCAGGGCGCCGCCCCGAGTCTGGCTAGTTCTTGAAATCATTCGTGTGGCCTCGCTTTTGTTGATCTTATATTTGAAATATGAGTGATATTTGAGTGATGCCTGGATGTTATTTGAGTCGATAACAGCCGTTGAGTAACCCGAATATAGCAGAGTGTCGGATGCTTAGAAAACCCATTGTCAGATTCGTCGATGGATGCCAATAGACCTTCGACGAAATACCGATTATCCTCGTCGTTCACAAAAACTGAAAAACTTCCAAAAATTATGAATTCTCTTATGACAATACCCTCCAAGTATCCCTATCTGACGATCTTCGCGCGCTATACGGCATTGCTGCTACTGCTGTCTGTTTTCCAGCAGGGCATGGCGCAGGAAGCGGGCGATCATCAATACACCACCGAGGCGATAGAGGCGGGCTCCCGTGTCTATACCCAGCAGTGCGCGCTTTGCCACGGCCCCGAGGGCGGCCTGATTGACGGCGTTGACCTGCGTCGTGGTCAGTTTCCCAGCGTGCGCTCCGATGATGATCTTCGCGCTTTGGTTAGATCCGGCGCTGGTGAAGGCCGCATGCCTGGCTTCAATTTGCGTCCGGAGGAGATGAACGGCGTAATTGCCTTTATCCGAGCCGGCTTCGATCCCGACGGCATCGCCGTCAAAATTGGTGATCCTGTGAGCGGGCAAGCCCTGTTTCAGGGCAAGGGCGAGTGTACAAATTGTCATCGCGTCAACGGTGTTGGTCCTCGCACCGCGCCCGATCTCAGCTCCATCGGCGCGGTGCGCACGCCGGCATCCCTGCAACGTAACTTACTGGATCCGGCCACGGCGTTGCTGCCTATTAACAGAGCCGTGCGCATTGTCACCCGTAACGAAGAGACTATCGTCGGCAGACGTCTCAATGAAGACACCTACACGGTGCAGGTGATCGATTCACAGGAACGCTTACGGTCCTTGAAGAAGTCTGACCTGGTCAGCTTCGAGATCAGTGATTCGCCCTCGAAACAGCCCACCACTCTATCCAGCGATGAGGTGGCCGACGTCATTGGCTACCTGTTGACTCTGCGAGGTCTGCAATGAAAACCCTGAAATCAGTTTGGCTTACCCTCTTCACCGCGGCGACGCTGTCGGCGGCTCTGAATGTTGCCGCCCAGGTCTCCTACGAGCGCATCTTAAATGCTGCCGACGAGCCTGAGAATTGGCTGACTTACAACGGCGGGTATTCCAGTCAACGCTACAGCCAGCTGGATCAGATAACGCCAGCGAACGTCAATCAACTGCAATTACAGTGGACCTTGCAGAACCAGGTGTTCGGTGCCTGGCAGTCAAACCCCATCATCGTCGACGGTATCATGTATGTAACCGAGAGGCCTAATAGTGTGATGGCTGTCGATGCAATTACCGGCCGTGTGTTTTGGAAATACCGCCATGTGCCTGCCGATGGTGCGAGGATCTGTTGCGGTGCCAACAACCGCGGTGTAGCCGTGCTCGGTGACAGGGTCTTCATGGGTACGCTGGATGCCAGACTGGTAGCACTGGATCGTATCAATGGCCAGCCGCTGTGGAACGTCGAAGTCGGTGATGTGGATCAGGCTTACTCAGTCACCATGGCGCCGCTGGTGGTGAAGGACAAGGTTATCGTCGGTGTTGGCGGCGGTGAATACGGTATCCGCGGCTATGTCGCTGCCTATTACGTCGATAGCGGTGAACAGGCCTGGAAGACCTACACCATACCCGCTCCCGGCGAGCCCAATCATGACAGCTGGGAAGGCGACGACTGGCAACATGGCGGGGCGCCAGTATGGATCACCGGCTCCTTCGATGCGGAACTGAATCTCACCTACTGGGGAGTGGGTAACCCAGGGCCCGACTGGAACGCCGGTCAGCGTCCGGGAGATAATTTGTATTCGGACTCGGTTATCGCGCTGGATGCCGACAGCGGCGAGCTTAAATGGTTTTTCCAGTTCACACCCAATGACGGTTACGACTACGATTCCGTGCAGGTTCCGGTGCTGGCGGACATAGTCTGGCGCGGCACCCCCAGCAAGGTCATGATGTGGGCCAATCGCAACGGCTACTTTTATGTGCTGGATCGCGTCACCGGCAAATTCCTGGTGGGCAAACCCTATGTCAAGGTGAACTGGTCCAGCGGCCTCGATGCAAACGGCCGGCCCATACCAACGCCACAGCCAGAGGGCATGCCGACCTATCCGGGCAATCAGGGCGGAACCAACTGGTATCCACCGTCTTATAGTCCACGCACCGGCCTTTTCTATTTTAGTGCCTGGCAAGACTACGCCACTATTTATCGGGCAGAAGAAACCGTGTTTGAGCCTGGCCGCGCGTTTCTCGGCGGCGGTTTTTCCGTGCTGGCACCGGCGCCAGATGCACCTACTATAGGCATAGGCCGCACCAATCCGATCAACAATTGGACCAACGAAGTCGGTCATGCCTCACTCAAGGCTATGGATCCGCAGACGGGGGAGGCGGTCTGGTCCTACGATCAATTCGATGTCAGCGACAGTGGCATGCTGACAACGGGCTCAGACCTGTTATTCACCGGTGGCCGCGAAGGCTACTTCCACGCCATCGATGCCCGCACCGGCGAGCTGCTGTGGAATGTCAATCTCGGCGGGCAGATTGTGATGGCACCGGTTACTTATATGGTTGATGGAGTGCAGTACGTGTCGGTGATCTCGGGTCACGCCATGTCTACATTTGCATTACGCGGTAATTAAGCATGGCCGTGAAATCTTCGGGTTTCACGAGAAAGCTGCTGCTTGTGTTGGCGGCAATCATATCCTGGACTGCCGTATCCGGGGCAATGGCGCAGACTGGCTCGGCTCACATCGCTGCCAGTGATCGCTATGTCCTCGACCAGAACTATTTCAAGCTACCAACTGACCGCGCCATCGGTTCGACGGTGGGACTGGCGATTCATCCCGATGGTTCCAGTATCTGGGTGTTCGATCGCTGCGGTGCCAACAACTGCGTCGGCTCTGACTTGGCCCCCATTATGCAATTGGATCTGGCGGGCGAGCTGTTACAGAGCTTTGGTAAGAATCTGTTTGTGCGTACCCCTTTCCGGTACTCTTCGGGGTGTTGACATTCAGTGCTCCTTACCCGTACCCTGCCACTGAAGTTACGTTGTTAATTGAGACTGGGGAAGTTTATGCAAACGCTAATAAGAAGAATTTCAGTGGCTACAGCAGCCTTGATGGTGATTTATTCAAGTCTGGTGGTCGCTCAAGATACCACTGAATGGTTGACTCTGGGCGGCGATTATGCCCATACCCGATCTACACTGGCCGATGAGATAACGGCAGAAAATTTTGCTGAACTTGAGGTCATGTGGGAATGGGATGGTGCCAGTTTCGGTGCCGTGAGTGGCCGCCCTACTCCTCTTTTAATCAATGGCAAGCTCTATACTGTCGCTGGCAATAAGCGCTCTGTAATTGCTCTCGATCCCAAGACCGGTGAAACCCTCTGGAGCTATCGTGAACCCGATACCCCCCGCGGTGAATACTCCATGCGTGCCGATTACGGCAAGGGTGTAGGTTATGCCGAAATTGATGGCAGGGGTGTGATTTATACCATCTCGCCTGGATTTTTTCTGACCGCGCTGGATGCCGATACCGGCGTTCCCATAGAAGGCTTTGGTCGGCCCGTGCCTATCGATGGATTTCCGCAAACCGGCGTGGTCGATCTGCTGGCTGATCTGGGACATCCCTATGACCCTTATGAAGGCATTCCCCTGGAAATCGGTTATATCACCTCCTCTTCTCCACCGCTGGTGGTTAATGACACGATTATCGTCGGCAACTCGGCAGAGCAGGGTTACCTCCAATCCCGTATCGAAAATGTGCCGGGGGACATCCTTGCTTATGATTCTCGCACTGGTGCCCTGAAGTGGAAATTCAACGTGATTCCACAGCCCGGCGAATACGGCCATGAGACCTGGGAAAATGATGCCTGGGAATGGACCGGTGATGTGTCTTCCTGGGCCCCGCTATCCGCCGATCCTGAAAACAACCTGGTGTTTATTCCCACCAACAGCGCCACTATCGATTACTTCGGTGGTTTTCGACCCGGGGATAACCTCTTTGCGACGAGTATCATTGCGCTTGATACCCGCACTGGTGAGCGGGCCTGGCATTTTCAGATGGTGCATCATGAAATCTGGAATTTCGACAATATGACGGCGCCGGTATTGCTGGATCTGAATATGCCGGGTCGAGGCATTGTGCCTGCTGTCATGCAAATTTCGAAGCAAGCCTGGGTCTATGCTTTCAATCGTATTACCGGTGAGCCCCTGTGGCCCATCGTCGAGCGACCGGTGCCTGCGTCCATCGTCCCGGGCGAGGTGTTGTCCCTAACTCAACCCCATGTGACGAAACCGTTAGCTTATGAAATGCAGGGTATTACTGTCGATGATCTGGCAGATTACACACCGGAGATTCGCCGTCAGGCAATCGAGGCCATGGAGGAGTTTCAGATGGGGCCGCTGTTCAATCCACCCATTCATGCCGGCAATTCAACCGGCAAATTTGCCGCCATGAACTGCCCCGGCGGTGGTGGCGGCTCCAACATCCATGGACCAGCGGTGGCTGATCCGGCTACTGGAATGCTCTATGTCTCCTCCCACAAGGGCTGCTTTGCGCTGCGCCTGATTCCCGGTGAGGAAGCCGACCTGATATATCTAAATACCACGGGTGCAACACTGTCGCAGTGGGCGAATGCGGGGCCCGGCCCGGCCTCGAGGATGCCGCGACATCCAGCAGGCATTCCTCTGTGGAAGCCACCCTATAGCCGTATTACCGCTATCGATATGAACACCGGTGAGCATGCCTGGTGGATTCCTACTGGGGAAACCTCGGACCGTATCCTGAATAATCCGGCTCTCGCCGGCATCGATCTCGGCAACACCGGCACCGGGGCACTGGTGCCGATGGTAGTAACTGGCAATATGCTGGTTTATTCAGATTCCGCCCATGACGGCACGCCGATGCTGTACGGCATCGATAAGACCAGTGGTGAAATCCTGGGGCAGATTGAAGTACCGGCACGTAGCAACTATGGCATGAGTTCATGGGTGCACGATGGTCATCAGTACATTATTCTGCAAACCGGCTCCACGCTGACAGCGATGGCTTTACCCGCTGCGATGCCGGAGGTGGGCGCCCACTAATCGCCAGTAGCAAGGATCGAAGATCGCAGGGGTTGGAGAAATTTGTTTCTCCAACCCTTTTTCTTTTCTAGCCCAGTTCAAGGAACGTGATGGGCGATTTACTCAAGTGCCCACAGTGTGGGTCTGAATATACCTACGAGGATGGGCAGCTGTCTGTTTGTCCGGAATGCGCTCATGAGTTGGTCGCAAATCGACGAAGGCAGCAGCGATGAAGCTGAAAAATCCGTGACTGATGCCAACGGCAACGTCCTCACCAATGGTGATACGGTTAGTGTGATCAAAGACCTGAAAGTAAAGGGGACTTCTTCGGTGGTGAAGGTCGGTACCAAAGTAAAAAACATCCGCCTGGTAGGCGGTGATCATGATATCGATTGCAAGATCGATGGTATCGGCGCGATGAAGTTAAAATCGGAGTTTGTTAAGAAGGTTTGAGAAATAGCTTTCGAGACTAGGGCCCGCCACTATTTTATAAAAAAGAGGTATAAAAAAGGGGTCGAAGGAGTTTTGTCAAACCCCCTCCGACCCCTTGCTTATCTGATGCGAAGAGCTCAGTTGCGGTCCCGCTGCTACCAGGCCTTTGCCTTCGTCGTTGTCGGTGAATTTGACAAAGTTATTTACAAACAGCTGCGCCAGATTCCGTGCTTTTTCATCCCATTCACTGGCATTCCCATAGGTCTTGCGCGGGTCCAGAATGTTGCTGTCGACAGAATCGATAGCCAGGGGAACCTCGAGGTTGAAGTAAGGCAGCGTAAAGGTTTCAGCCGCATCGATGGAACCGTCGAGAATAGCGTGGATGATGGCCCGGGTCGCCTTGATGGAGATGCGTTTGCCGGTGCCATTCCAGCCGGTGTTGACCAGGTAGGCAGTGGAATCCGCCGCCTCCATGCGCTTCACCAGTTCGTGGGCATACTTGGTTGGGTGCAGGGACAGGAATGCCGCACCGAAGCAGCTAGAAAAAGTAGGTGTGGGTTCAGTGATGCCGCGCTCGGTGCCGGCGAGCTTGGCGGTGAAGCCAGACAGAAAGTGATACTTGGTCTGGTCCGGCGTGAGTTTGGACACCGGAGGTAGTACGCCGAAGGCATCGGCGGTGAGAAAGATGACCTTTTCCGCATGGCCGCCCTTGGACACAGGTTTTACAATGTTATCGATGTGATAAATCGGGTAGGACACCCGGGTGTTCTCTGTCTTGGAGTTATCGGCGTAATCGATGACTCCGGTGTCATTGACGGTGACATTTTCGAGCAGGGCATCGCGGCGAATCGCCCGGTAGATGTCCGGCTCGCTTTCCTCGCTGAGGTTAATGGTCTTGGCGTAGCAGCCACCTTCGAAATTGAACACACCATCGTCATCCCAGCCATGCTCGTCGTCACCAATCAGTTGGCGTTCGGGGTCGGTGGACAGCGTGGTCTTGCCGGTGCCGGAGAGGCCAAAGAAGATCGCGGCATCGCCGTCTTTACCGATATTTGCGGAGCAGTGCATGGATGCCATACCGCGCAGAGGCAACAGGTAGTTCATCATGGAGAACATGCCCTTCTTCATCTCTCCGCCGTACCAGGTGCCGCCGATGAGCTGCATCTTGTCGGTAAGGTTGAAGGCAATGAAATTCTCGGAATTCAGACCCATCGCCTGCCAGTCGGGATTGGTGCTCTTGGCCCCATTCATGACAATGAAATCGGGTTCGAAATCCACCAGTTGTTCAGCGCTGGGCCGGATGAACATGTTCTTGACAAAGTGGGCTTGCCAGGCCACTTCCATGATGAAACGTACCTTCAGCTGGCTATTTGCATTGGCCCCACAGATAGTATCCATCACGTACAGGCGCTTGCCGCTGAGGCGATTGGTGACAACTGATTTCAGATGATCCCAGGTGGCATTATCGATAGGCTTATTGTCGTTCTTGCCCTGGTCTGACCACCACACCGTATCCCGGGAGGTGTCGTCGCGGACTATATACTTGTCTTTCGGCGATCTGCCGGTAAATATACCGGTGTCTACGGCGACTGCGCCGCACTCGGTAAGCGTGCCTTTCTCATAGCCCTCCAGATCGGATCGGGTCTCTTGTTCGAACAAAAATTCATAAGAGGGATTGTAGTAGATTTCCTCTACGTCACTAATACCGTATTGTTGCAGGTCGGGCGCGGGGATTTTATTTTCGGTCATGCTGGCAGGCCTTTTTCTATCGCTTGGAGAAAGAATTAACGCTCTAACTGGAAGCATTGAACGTATTGTACCTTCGGGAAATTTAATTTCCAGCGATGTTCCCAATAGCGCAATGTTTTTTCGCTACCGGCAGCTATTTTTGCATTAATCAGCGCTTCCTTAGCCTTCCAACTCTTCCCAACGGCTATAGGCATGCTCCAGACTTGCCTGATTGTCGGACAACTGCTGCAAGACCTGCTGCACCTTATCCTCTTCATCATTGTAGAAATCCGGCTCGGCAATCTGAGCCTCTGTTTTGCTCTGCTGAGTTTCCAATTTCTCAATTAACTTGGGCAAGGCATTTAGTTCTCGCTGCTCTTTGTGTGAAAGTTTCTTCTCTGTACTGTGAAGCTCCGCTCTAGGCTGCGGCTCCGACTTCGCTGGTTTACTCTTTGCGGTGCTGGCAGTCGCCAATAACTCATTGTCCTGCAAGCCTTTTAAGCGACCACCCTTGGCGACCCAATCGGCGTAGCCGCCTACGTATTCTCTTACCTGGGAGTCCCCTTCGAACACCATCAGGCTGGTAATAACGTTATCCATAAATTCCCGGTCGTGACTTACCAGCAGCACTGTGCCCTTGAACCGCAGCAGGATGTCTTCCAGTAATTCCAGGGTTTCTATGTCCAGGTCGTTGGTGGGCTCGTCGAAAACCAGAATATTAGCCGGTTGGGTGAACAGCTTGGCCAGAATCGCGCGATTCTGCTCGCCGCCAGACAAGGCCTTGGCAGGAGTACGGACCCGGTCTGGGGCGAACAGAAAGTCGCCGAGATAGCTGATGGCATGCTTCCTCTTTCCGTCAATATCAATGTACTCCTGACCGCCACAGACGTTATCGATGAGATTTTTCTCCAGGCCCAGGGTTTCCCGCAATTGATCGAAATAGGCAATCTCCAGCTTGCTGCCCAATTTAACTGTGCCTGAGTTTGGCGTCAGTTTTCCCAGCAGAATCTTTAACAGTGTGGACTTGCCGGCGCCATTGGCCCCGACGATACCGATCCGGTCTCCACGCAGAATAGTAGTGGAGAAATTTTTGATCACGTCCTCACCATCAAAGTCATGAGATACCTTGATCAACTCGGCCACAATTTTCCCGGAAGCCGCTGCTGCATCTACCTTGAAATTGGCACTGCGCTGCAGTTCCCGGCGCTCACCCCGTTCCCGCCGTAGCGCTTCCAGAGCCCGCACTCGCCCCTCGTTGCGCGTCCGTCTGGCCTTGATACCCTGCCGTATCCACACCTCTTCCTGGGCAAGCTTCTTGTCGAACAGTTTATTCGCCTGTTCCTCTGCCGCCAATTGCTGCTCCCGAAAGCGAAGAAACTTGTGATAGCCACCCTCAAACTGATACAGATGGCCCCGGTCCAGTTCCACAATGTTGTTAACCACCTTCTGCAAGAAATTTCGATCGTGAGTCACCAACAACAATGCACCCCGATATTCCTGCAATTGCTTCTCCAGCCACTCGATGGCCGGAATATCCAGGTGATTAGTCGGCTCGTCGAGAAACAACACTTCCGGCTCTCGCACCAGGGCGCGAGCCAGCGCAACCCGCCTGCGCCAGCCACCCGAGAGCTCCGACATAATCTTGTCCGCCGGCAACTGCAACTGACTAATCACCGTATCTACCTTCAGACTCAGATTCCAACCGTCCCGGGCCTCGAGTTGAGCCTGCACCTGCTCCAGCTTATTCATGTCAGCGTGATCAAAATCAGCGATCAGGTGATGATACTGACTCAGTAAATCCCCAATCTCAGGTAAGCCGCCAGCCACCATGTCATACACAGACTGCTCGCTAGCCTCGGGCAAGGACTGATCCAGCCAGGCGATTTCCACACCCGGCCGCAACCAACGCTCACCACCGTCGGCCACCAGGGTTCCCGCAATAACTTTCATCAAGGTAGTCTTGCCAGAGCCATTACGCCCCAGCAAGCCAATCTTGGTGCCCTTATGTACAGTAAGATCCACGGCATCCAGCAACACATGAGTACCGAAGTGAACAGATATTTTATCGAGACGAAGAAGTGGCATTAAGGAAAATGTCGGTAGTAAGAAAGGTAAATAATTCTGGTAATTAGACTGAGGTGACGGAGTATACTCCGTCACCTCTCCGGTGTGTTACTAGACTTAAAAAAACAGACTCAGATCCAGCGAACCTCTGATTCAGTAATCAGAGGCGCTTTGAACAATGACTCAGAAGCGAATCTGAAAACCGATTGCGAGGCCGCTATCGGTAAAAGAAGCTGCCGTTCTGTCGCGGTCATCCTCTACGTAATTAATGAAAACAAAGGTATTGCTGCTGAGGATACGATCCAGGCCCAGGACAAACTGCTTATCCTTACTTGCGAGCACGCTGTAATCGGTCATGCCATATTGTCCCTTAATTCTCCAGTCCTCGTTGATTCTGTATTCAGCGCTGACAAACCAGGATTCCTCGTCGGTATTTTTATCGATGCGATCAGCTTGTTGCCACATGAAACCAATTTCGCCTGCTCCGATGTAAAAATTTGCCATCAAGCGAGTGAGGTCCTGTTTGTCGATATCATTGTTGATACCCAGTGCTGTGGTAATAAAATCGTTGGAGAAATTGAGGGACACGGATGTGCCCTCGCCGATACCGCTATTTCCAGTGGTACCGTTTGGATTCGCCCTTGTAACTACTCCCGTTGTGGCAGAAAAGCCCTTCCAGTCTGGCGTTGTATACAGTAGCAGGTCACCGATGCGATCTTCACCTTCCATGAAGTTTTTGACATCACCCAGCACCTGATCATTGAAGCGATCCACCTCACGACCCATAGTTTTTACCGGGCTATCATGTTTACCTGCGATGATTTGACCAAAGTTCCCACGCAAGCCTATAAAAGTATTACGGTTTTCGAACAGTTCCTTGTTCCTGGCACTGAAACTGTCATCGTCATCGAAGTTGACTTCCAGTTCGACTTGATAAATGGCTTCAAGAGAGTCGGTTAACTGGTAACTGCCTCTATAACCAATGCGGGAGGCGTTGCTGTTAGGTTGCCACTCTTGTTGTTGAGGTATGAAGGACTCCATATCGATGTGGTTCAGTGATAGATCTGCTCTGCCATAAAATTCGTTTGTCGCTTGTCCGTAGCTGCTAGCACTTTGCAAGCTCATCAGCAGGGCTGGGACTAATGTGGATAGCGAGAGGTCAATTCTTCTCAATTTTAACTTCCTGTTGCTTCACAAAATACTCGTTAATGTCTTCTCATGTCGCTGCGGAGGAGTTAGCAGGACAATTGCTAAGAACAGATAAAGATGAAATAAATTCGTGTAATTTGTCGTCCGTTGTCAGGGACAATTCTATTTCTTCCAGATTATTGTCGGTAAGTGTACCCCGTCAGCCCTAGTTGGACATAATTGGCCCATTGCTTAAGAGGTACTTTTAGCTCATCGTCAACCCGAGAGGAAAACGATGATGCGAAAGAA
>CAVOFA010000069.1:0-14422 GCA_963694865.1 Gammaproteobacteria bacterium
TCGCCGAACTTGCTGCACCCCATTCCAAAGATGACTACTTTGTCTTTAATGCCGCTGGCCATTTAGTATTACCTTTTATGATCTTTTAGTGTTAAGTCAATTGAGCATCCATAACGGCACGCTGCGCTCCCTTTTAACACTGGCACTATGTTATTCAGGTACCGCTTTCCAAAAATATTTTTTGAAACCACGCTGAGGATCGAATTGCTTGATTCGGAAATGCATCGTTAGCTTGGTACCGACATCAATTTTACCTGCTTCGACCTCGCTAAAGTCCATCATTAGTTTGCCGCCGCCGTCGAACTCCACCATGCCGAGATAGGCCGGTGGGTTCCAGTCGAAGGTCAGGCTATCAGCCGTCCAGCTTGCCACTGTGCCGGTTTTGTCGGCAAAGCGGTAATCATCCTGACTGTCCAGAGCATTACACTGGGGGTTTACACAATACCTCTCCCGGGGGATTTGCACGGTATCGCAGTCGCGACATTTGCCGCCGATGAATCCGGTTAGTAAATCTTTGCGGCGATTGTAGCCGGACAGGTAGGTCTGTTTATCAGATTCGGCGCGCTTGCCAATATCGCGCTGTAGCAAATTATTGAAACTAAGAAACTTGTTGTAATTGCCTTCTTCGCGGCGACAAGCCAGCGCGCCTTTCACTCCCGAGGCAGGTACACAATTAGCGACGGCCGCGGTTACGCGAAACAATAAGGCGTCGCAGCCCTGCCCGAATCCAATGAGGAGAATCAGATCTCCCGGTGCCGCCATTTCTATAGCCTTTGCCAACATAAGTATTGGCTGGGCAAC
The DNA here is from genome assembly GCA_963694865.1 of Gammaproteobacteria bacterium. Lineage (GTDB taxonomy): Bacteria > Pseudomonadota > Gammaproteobacteria > Pseudomonadales > Pseudohongiellaceae > UBA9145. The sequence continues at coordinate 802 of CAVOFA010000069.1, forward strand.
GCCGGCGACGCCGACGCTGGCAATCTGATTATCGACCACAGTACCGGCATCTATGCCCAATGTCTTCGCCACTGCCGCCGGGGTACGAAGCTGATCGCTTGGGAGTATGAAGTGATTTATGTCAGCACTGCTCAGTGCAACGCTCTCTAATAATTTGTTCACCGCAGCAGGCACTATCTTTAAAAAACCTTCATCCCGAATCCAGCGCTCTTCCCAGCTATAGTCGAAACTGGCGTCTTCGCCCCGATAGTGATCGACGAAATCGACGCTAAGCGTCTCTGCGCCCAGGTATTCGGCGATCACATCCGTGCAGCCGACACTTAGCGTTGCCGCCGCATCGCCCCAGAGCATTTCTGAACGTGATCCAGCCATGCTGCGGCGGTGTTCGGAGGTAGCCAACAACGCGTTGTTAGGGATCTTGCTTTCCAGTAAAGAAATTAATGCCGACGTTGCCGCGCGCTGCGAGGAACTGACGTCCATACTGCGTATACGCTGACCGAGATTCAGGGCTTCGCCCAGCAGTACAGAATTTTGCCGGTCGAGGAATGGCAATGTGGTTGAGGCCAGATATAGTGAGTCGATGGCCTTATCACCGAGCGCTGAAAGGCAGTCCCGTGTCGCCTCTACTGCCATAGTGATGCTGTCTTCGTCCCAGTTACAGATACTACGCTCGCCTTTCGCCAAGGCTTTCAAGGACGGATCGAACCAGGCGTTAGCGGCAGCCATCGCCTGTTTGCTAAGCCGAGCGCGGGGGATGTAAACACCGTATGCAGTAATCCCAATCATTTCCCATTTCTCATAGTGTTCTCCCTATCACCAGCTTCATAAGCTCGGACCATCCACCATAGAACCGACGCACTCTTGAATCGACAAAAAGTCGGGAGATTGGATACTCGCACATATAGCCGTAGCCTCCAAAAAACTGTAGGCAATCGTGTCTCGTCGCCAAAGGAAGCCAGTCAAACGCAGGCGCTGCGTCGCTATCAATTTCCCCTTACGGGATTAAATCAGAGAGTTGCAGTGTAACTGCGGTTAGCTGTTGGAATTCTTAAGCAGAGAGTTCAGCACATGATCCTCCCATTTGCCATCGATCAATAAGTACTGTTTCGCATAGCCTTCTATTTCAAACCCAAGACTTTTCAGCAAGCCCGCGGAGCGTTCATTGGCCGGCATATGATTGGCCATGATGCGATGTAGTTTAAGCTCATTAAACGCATAGTCGATGGCGTGCATGACAATTGGTTTCATGGAGCCAGAGCCTTGGTATCGCTCCGATATCGAATAGCCGATGTGGCAGGCCTGAAACATTCCACGCACGATATTACCCAGGGAGCATGCACCGATGACATAGGATTCGGTTGCGTCGGTACCGATGAAGTGAGCGGACAGGCGATTTTCGAGTTCGATTTGCCTTTCTTCGAGCCTGCGTTTCCAGGACCGTACTGAATGATGGCCCGCTGGTACCGTCGGGCTCCACCTGCGAAAGTGGCGCTCATTGACCGCATAGAAGTTCGCAAGAATTACTTCATGACCGGGCTTGGCTAAAACAATTTTCATAGAGCAATTGGGTTAGCGCCGGTCCACCAGCGCGGCGTCGATCAGATGGCTGAATTCTTCGCGAAACCCGCCACCACTGGAAGGCGAAACCTGGGCCATGATTACGATAGTGGTTGCCTGCACGGGGTCGACAAAGAAACGGGTACCAGCCGAGCCGTCCCACCAGATTGTGCCCGCCGATACAGGAAAATCGTAGGCCGCGGGGTCCATCACCAGGTTGAACCCACCCAGGGTCCAGCCCGATCCGAGCCAGTATCCCCGGGTGCCGATTGGCATAGCCTGTACCGGTACGGCGTTCTCGTACATTAGTTTCGCTGTTTCCGGCTGTAACAATTGCTTGCCATTGAAAGTACCGCCGTTTAGAACCATCTGCACGAAGTGCATATAGTCCATGACCGAACTCAGCAGGCCGACGCCACCCTCGATCAATTTTGGTCTTGCAGTCCAGGCGACTGATTCGATTTGATAGGGCTTGAGCTGACCATCTGCAGGCCGATAGAGCTCAGCAATTCTTTCGGCATCGCTACCCTCAGCCCAGAACATCGTGTCATTCATAGCAAGAGGTTCAAACAGGTTTTTCTGCAGGTATTCCTCGAAAGGCTCGCCAGACCAAATCTCAACAAGTTTGCCGAGGATGGTGGCGTGGATGCCATAGCGAAACTCAGTGCCTGGGTCTTGAAACAGAGGAACCCTGGCGGCATTACCGACCATCCGATCCAGAGAAATATTTTTGTCCCGCACGTTGTTCTCACGATAGAGCGCCGAACTTCTACTTCCCAGACCAGAAGTATGTGTTAGCAAATGCGCCACGGTGATGTCAGCTGTGCGCGGTTTGGTTTGTGACAGGTCGGTGCTGGATGAATCAAGTAGCACGCGCTGTGCTTCGAACTCAGGAAGGTACATCTTGATAGGATCGTCGAATTGAAACTTGCCTTGCTCGTACAATTGCAACACGGCAGCGCTGGTGATTTGCCGGCTCATGGAGTACAGGCGAAACAGGGCATCGCTCTGCATAGGCTTGCTCTGCTCCAGATTCATCTGCCCCAAGGCCTTGAAGTAAACCAATTTGCCATCTCTGGCCACCGCAGCGACGACACCAGCAATGTCGCCGTTTGCTATGTGCTGTTGCAGCGATTCGGTGGCTCTGTCGAGTGCTACGGCGTTAAAACCAAGGCTATCTGGTGCAGCGATTTCCATGTCTTGTGCAGTAACCCATTGGATAAATCCAAACTGCAGTAATGATAAAGCTAACAGCTGTGCAATTTTTTTAATCATCTTCTATCTCCGGGCTAAGCAGCTGCTGCCAAGAAAATTCTGTGTCTGCCAGCGCAATGAAATACGGATTGAGTAATTCTGGCTTCTGATTGTAGCGCAGCGGTTCGAATTCAGTAGTATAAATTTCCCCACCCGCTGCAACAAGCACGGCGTGGGCAGCGGCTGTATCCCACTCACAGGTGGGGGCTAGCCGCGGATAAATGTCGGCGGAGCCGTCCGCCAGCAGACAGATTTTCAATGAACTACCCATGCTGACAACTTCGGTCGCAGCCAGCTTAGCTTCGATTCTGTGGATGAGCTTGTCAACCTCTGCGCCACGGTGGCTTCTACTGGCTACAACGCGCACGGCGGCGCTCGCCCGCACTTTTTGCGTAGCAATGGCAAAACTATCGCCCGCTGCATCCTGCTTCCAGGCACCAACTCCGATTTTGCCGAGATAGGTGACAGCAGTAACTGGCACATGCACTACGCCAAGACTGGCCTGGCCGGCATCGATCAAAGCAATATTGACGGTGAACTCACCGTTACCTTTGATAAACTCCTTGGTACCATCAAGCGGATCAACCAACCAGTATCTGTCCCAGTTCCGCCGAATTTCGAAATCGATTGCATCCGACTCCTCAGAAAGAATGGGAATAGCGGGGGTAAGGCATTGCAGCCGCTGGACGATTAGCTGGTGCGCACGTCGATCGGCTTCCGTTAGAGGAGAATTATCGGTTTTTAGCGTGACCTCTATTTTTTTATCCTGATTGTATACGCTCAGAATTTCCTGCCCGGCGGCTACGGCAATATCTCTAACTTCGTCAAGTTGCTGGTCGTTCCACATATAACTTATCCAACTGAAGAGATATAATTTCCGCCACTGTAGACGCTGCATGTTGCATTAGCGGTTTAAACTTATCAACTTGTTCCCCAAACGGAGATCGGTCATGCCGCCCTGGTCAGCCATCGATACCATTATGTTCGATATGGACGGTACGCTGCTGGATCTGCATTTCGACAACTATTTTTGGCTCACTTTAGTACCCAGCGCTTACGCTGAGACCCACGGCGTAGATCAGCACACGGCCAGGGACATAATAAAAGGCAAGTACGAGGAGGTACACGGCACCCTGGATTGGTATTGCATTGATTACTGGGAGCGAGAACTGAAGCTGGATATTAGCTTCTTGAAATCGACGCTCAGCCACAAGATAAATATTCGGCCCAATGTAGAGAAATTTCTGCAAGAATTACAGCCCACGAACAAACGAATCCTGCTCATAACCAATGCTCACCCTGCCAGCCTCGACATAAAAATGCGGCACACCGGCATAGCCGACTACTTCCACCAGCTTATCAGCTCCCACAGCCTCAATCTGGCCAAGGAAAACCACGGCTTCTGGCAACGTTTGCAACGGCTCGAGCAATATGATCCCGAGCGCACGCTACTGTTCGACGATTCACTTCCGGTTTTACGTCAAGCCAGGCGAGAGGGCATTAAACACCTCTACGCCATCAAACAACCTGACAGCCAGAGGCCGAGTCTGGACCCTGGTGAATTTCCCCAGATAGATGATTTTGAGCAGATTATGCCCTCGCAAGCGGCCGTCGATAAATTCAGCTTGGTGTAAAGGCAGCATATGCAAAAGCCACGAAGCAAAGGCAATTCGAAACAACTACAACGAGTCCGTCTCGATAAGTGGCTATGGGCCGCGCGCTTCTATAAAACTCGCGCCCTCGCCAAGCGCGCTGTCGAAGGGGGTAAGGTACGCTGTGAGAAAGACAGAGCCAAGCCTAGCAAAGACATCGAAATAGATATGGAAATCAGTCTGCGGCAAGGCTTTGATGAGAAAACGGTGATAGTAACAGCACTTTCAGACCAACGTCGCGGTGCCCCGGAGGCACAGCTATTGTATGCCGAGACGGAGGCAAGCGTGGCCAAACGTCTGGCTCTCGCGGTACAACGCAAAACCCAGCCCTCAGTATGGCCATCGGCCAGCAAACCTAACAAGAAACAACGGCGCCTAATCCACAAATTCAAACAGGGAGAGTAACTCTCTGGGTCGTCGGTCAGTTCTCGCTGAACTCTGCCGCCAGTTCCCCCGCCTGTAGATATTTGGCATAATGCCGTTCTCCACAGGGAGCGCACGCAAATTAAGGTGTAGCGCCATTAGTAGTATCAGGAGTGACCTTGGCCAAGCAATACACCGAGTGCCTGCAGCGTTACCGGTTGCCCGAATTCAATTCTGCGTGGGGGGCTGTGCGTCGGGGTATTGAAAAAGAAAGCTTGAGAGTCTCTCCCACTGGCCATATTTCCCAATCTGCCCATCCAGAAGCCCTGGGCTCGGCCCTCACCAATCCCTATATCACTACCGATTTTTCCGAATCCCTCCTTGAATTTATTACTCCTGCCTACCAGGACATCGATAAATGCTTGAAATTATTGGAAAATATTCACCGTTTTACCCTGCAAAACCTCGAAAATGATGAGATGTTGTGGGTAGCAAGCATGCCCTGCCCGCTGGGAACCGACGTAGAAATTCCTATAGCCCAGTACGGCAGTTCCAATATCGGTAAGATGAAGACCCTTTACAGACACGGCCTGAGCCATCGTTACGGCAGTCTGATGCAGGCTATATCCGGACTGCATTACAATTTTTCCATGCCGGAGTCTTTCTGGGAGCCCTATCAGCGCATTTGCCAACACAGCGGCTCGCTGCAGGAGTTTCAGACCGAGAAGTACCTGTCCCTGATACGGAATTTCCATCGCTATTCCTGGTTGCTGATTTATCTGTTTGGGGCATCTCCGGCTGCCTGCAAGTGTTTTGTGCAGGGGCGAGACCACGGGCTAGCCGAATTCGATGAGCACAGCCTGTACCTGCCTTATGCAACTTGTCTGCGCATGGGAAATCTTGGCTATAAAAGCGAGGCTCAGAAATCTCTATTTGTTTGCTATAACGAATTGGATACCTATATGGACTGTCTGCATCAGGCGATCAATACACCTTATGGGGAATACGAAAAAATCGGCCAGATAAAAGACGACGAGTACCTGCAAATCAACACTAACCTGCTGCAGTTGGAAAACGAGTTCTACAGTACTATCCGCCCCAAGCGCAACGTAGAACCCAATGAACGACCTTTACAGGGACTCACAAAGAGAGGCATCGAATATATGGAGGTGCGAGCCCTGGATTTGAATCCGTATTTGCCATTGGGCATCGATGCGGAACAGATTCGCTTTCTCGATACCTTCTTACTACATTGCCTGTTGGCGGAAAGCACCGAGTGCCACGAAGCCGAGTTCTTCGAGGTTGACAGCAACCTGGCATTGGTTGTGGAACAGGGCCGCAATCCCGATTTGATGTTAATGCAGGAGGGCGCAGCAAAATCGATGCAGGCATGGGCCCACGAACTGTTACAGGATCTTGAACACAGCGCCACAATTTTAGATCAGGTTCACGGTGATAATGGCTACCAGTCCAGTCTTGAAAACCAGGCCGCCAAGTTGGCTGATCCGGACCTGACGCCGTCAGGAAAAATTATAAAGGAAATGAAAGAGAATCAATTGTCTTTCTTTGATTTTTCTATGCAGCAAAGCAAAAAGCATAAAGCATTCTTTCAAAATAATGGTCTGGATGCAGAGACACTAAAAATGATGCAGGACACAAGCGCTATCTCCAAACTAAATCAAAGAGATATTGAGGCCGAAGACGATATTAGCTTCGATGAGTTTCTCAAGCTCTGGAACGAGGAATAAATAATGGCATTAGTAATTCCCAGCAACCGAATTATTAACGCGGGCATATTTCTAGCCTGCGTAGCGACAATTGGTATCGTGCTCTACATGGAGCATGTGATGTTTTTATCGCCCTGCGGTCTGTGCATCACCCAGCGCGTGTTCGTCATATTGTGCGGCTTCGTCTGCCTCGCCTCCGCCATCCATAATCCCGCCAGCATGGGCCAAAAATATTACGCGTTCGGCGCGGCGTCTATGTGTGTCTTCGGTAGCTATTTCGCGGGTCGGCAGATTTGGTTGCAACATTTGCCTGAAGATCAGGTGCCTGCCTGCGGTCCGGGGCTAACCTATATCTATGATAATTTCCCCTTCATGGAGACGCTTAGTTTCCTGTTGAAAGGTGATGGCAATTGTGCGGAAGTACACTTTCGACTATTCGGCGTGCTTACCATTCCGGAGATGGCCATGGTGGCCTTTGTTGCACTTTTCAGCATCTGCATGTACATCGCGTTTCGCCATCAGCCCGAAGCGGCTTGATGCTTCAGCCAGGGATCCTCTGAATATCTATAGTAAAAAATTCTACTGGTCAGGCTCTGCTTACATTTCCATGTTAGCAGCAGCTGCCACCAGCCGAGCCCGAACTGTGATCGCTGCCCTTGGTTTCGCTGGCCGGACGTAAGCTGCCGGCAGGCGCACAAAAAATTTCAGCGGCCTTGGGCTCGACTGGATTCACGCCAATGAAGTCAGCTTGCTGCGGCCCTTCCATGAGCATTTTAAAGCTGCGTTCGCACACAGCGATGCGATCCCCGCGCGGGTAGATGTGGCCCTCATCGTCACGCACTTCGCTGTAAGGGCCCTTGTAGATCACTGCCTGTCCGATATCCAGACATTCCTGGGGAGAAGGTTTCACTGCCATTAAAGTGACAGATCTGAATTCGATCCCTTCCACCACCTGCCAGGGGTGTTGGTCCCACTTGTCGTAATTTACCAAAACAAAGCCGGCATCAAGAAAGGCCTGGGCGAATTGTTTTTCCTGGAAGGCGCCCGAGATGCATCCGGTCCAAAGCTCCTCGTTGTCTTGTAAATGTTGCGGCACCGATTCGTCACTGACAATGTCAGCGATGGCGACGCGACCGCCGGGTTTGAGTACTCTGAATATTTCGCTGAGCATCTGTGTGCGATCGGTTTCTGCAACCAAATTCAACACGCAGTTAGACACAACCAGGTCAACGCTGTCGCTGGCAATGAGGGGGCGTTCGCTGCGCTGCGTGGACTGCCACTGCTCAAACTGTTGCATCGACTCGTTGCACTGAATCGGATTCGCTGTGAGGAATTCATTCATCGCCTCCACGTCCAGTGCCAGATCCTGAATATAGCCTTTCAAAAACTGGACCCTGTCCCCGCCTAATTTCTCCGCCATTTCTGCCTGATGCTTACGCGCTAGCGCCAGCATCTCATCGGTCATGTCTACGCCGATGATGTGGCCCTCGTCGCCCACCAGCTGCGCCGCCATGTAGCAAATTTTACCGCCGCCGCTGCCAAGATCGAGAACTGTGTCCCCCTCTTTTACGTAACGCGATGGATCGCCACAGCCATAGTCCCGGTCGATGATTTCCTGAGGCAACAACTGTAACAGGCTGGCGTCATAGTCCACCGGGCAACAAAGTGCCTCCTGCCTTTCTTTGGCTCCCTCTGCGTAACGCTCTGAGACTTTGGTTTCGACCTGCGCCTGGATATTCATTAGTTTATTCCCGAATAATTCAATTCTTGTGTTGCGTCTAACCTCTGAGCCAACGGAAGTATTTCTCCGCCAAGGCAATATACTTTTCTGGCAACCTCGCACTGCGCCATGCATTGGCGGCAAATTTGTTCGCTTCCAGCAGGGTAGGGTAAATATGGGTAACGGCGGATATCTTGCCCAGTCCCATACCGTGGGTCATCGCGAAGACGAATTCGCCAATGAGCTCACCTGTATGATAACCGACAATGGTAACACCGAGTATTTTGTCTTTGCCCGGCACGGTCAACACTTTTATGAAACCCCGTGCTTCGCCATCGGCTAGGGCCCGATCATGCTTATCCAGCTCATAGCGAGTAATCTCGTAAGCAATGCTACGTTGCTTCGCGTCTTCTTCGCTGAGACCGACCCTGGCCACTTCCGGGTCTGTAAAGGTGGCCCAGGGCACTACGTCATAATTGGCCTGCGAACGCCAGAGGCCGCCAAGCAGCGCGTTTAGCGAGGCAAACCAGGCCTGAAAGGAGGCCATATGGGTAAATTGATAGGGGCCGGCGACATCACCGCAAGCGAATATATTGGGAAATGCCGTCTGCATCGAGTTGCTAACCTCAATGGTGCCCTGGGGGGTAAGCGGCATAGCCAGTTGTTCCAGGCCAAAGTCCTCAACATTGGGCTTGCGGCCTATAGCCAGCAGTACTTTGTCAAATTCGACCTTAACAAGCTGCCCTTTGTGTTCCGCCTCCATAAAATTCACAGCATCGACGGCTGCAAATCTTGTTAGTCGATGGTCGGTGAGAACATTGATGCCCTGCTCCTCGAACTGCTGCGTTACCAGGGCGGAAACTTCCGGATCTTCTCTCGGCATAATTCGAGACGCCATATCTACCTGGGTTACCTGCGCACCAAGATTGCTAAAGGCCTGGGCCAGCTCGCATCCAATCGGTCCGCCGCCAACCACCAGTAAGCGTTGCGGTAGCTCTCTGAGGGCCCAGATGGTATCCGATGTCAGGTAGTCGACCTGGTCCAGGCCCGGTATGGGTGGCACCAGAGGTCTCGCCCCGGTAGCCACAATAATGGCTCGAGTCGTAATACTGCGCCCATCGACACTGACCTTATAGGGCGACTCGATTCTCGCCTCGCCGATAACACACTCCACCCCCAACGAGGTGAAGCGCTCAACCGAATCATGGGGTTCAATCGCAGCAATAATTCCCTGCACACGCTCCATCACTGCCGCGAAATTGACGTTACCCGTGGCACCTTCTATGCCAAATTTTTTCGCGTGTTTGATGTATGACATGATGCGGCCACTACGTATCAGCGACTTGCTGGGCACGCAGCCGGTGTTGAGGCAATCACCACCCATCTTGTGCTTTTCTATCAATATGACTTTTGCTTTCGCACCAGCCGCAATCAATGCAGCCACCAGGCCCGCCGAGCCTCCTCCAACCACCACCACATTGGCGTCGAATTTTTTCGGTTTGCCGTAACCCCTCATCACCTTGTTGCGCGCAACCACGCCGAGCACAAACTTTGCCAGCAAAGGCAGCGCGCCTAAAAGTACGAATGAAAACAGCACGGATCCACTCACCAGACCTGACAGTGAAGTAATTTGAGCGAGCTCGGAACCCACGTTGACGAATACGATAGTGCTGGCGAACATCCCAGCCTGACTCGCTAAATAGTAGGAAGACGTTTTAATGGGCGTTAAACCCATTAACAGATTTACCATGAAATAAGGAAATACCGGCACCATACGAATGCTGAACAAATAAAACGTACCGTCTTTCTCCATGCCCTTGTTTATGGGGGCCAGATAGTCGCCAAACCTGGACTGCACCCAATCTCGTAGCAGTAGTCGGGAAGCCAGAAACGCCCCGGTGGCACCTATGCTGCTGGCGAAGGAAACCAACAGAGTGCCCCAAAACAAGCCAAAAATGGCTCCACCCGTTAGGGTAATGAGAATCGCACCAGGTATAGACAGCCCCGTAGCCAGAACGTAACCGAAGAAATAGATCGCTGCCGCAGTGGCGAAATTGTCGTCCTTGTAGGCCTGAATCTGAGCCAGTTGGGATTGAATAAAATCCAGCGTCAGATACTGTCCAAGATCGAATAGAAAGTAGGACCCTATGGCGACGGCTATGAGCCCCAGCAGCAATATTTTCGATTTATTCACTAAAGTTAAACCTTCGGTTTTGAGCACAGTTAATGGAGATAATAACGTAGATACGAGCTAGGGCACCTCTGAATAACACGGCGTAGCTCTCAGCTGGGCGCCAGACAATGCGGGGTGGCGTTCACTTTCTCGGGACCTGGGGATTTAATAGTTTATCCTTGCCATCGACAAGGCTATGCTAAAGCGCTTGCAAGATAGCCCGAAAAGCGACTATAAACCTTCACATTTCATAAGTTAAGAGATTCCAAGCCTTGCCAAACTTCGATTTCAGCCGCCAGTTCCCAGTTAGCCGTATGCGGCGCATGCGCCGAGATGACTTCAGCCGTCGACTGATGCGAGAAACACGCTTGACCACAGATGACCTGATCTTTCCTATTTTTATTGTCGATGGCGAGAAACAGCGACAGGCTATCCAGTCCATGCCTGGTATCTTCCGCCTCAGTATCGACGAATTACTCACCGAAGCAGAAGAACTGGTGGCCCTGGGCATCCCCGCCATAGCCTTGTTTCCTTGTCCTGTGGATGGAGTAAAAACTGAAGATGGGCGCGAGGCCTATAACACTGAAGGCCTGGTGCAAAATGCAGTGCGTGCCCTGAAAGCTAGCGTGCCTGAACTGGGCGTGATTACGGATGTAGCGTTGGATCCCTACACCACCCACGGCCAGGACGGAATAATCGATGACAAGGCCTATGTCCTCAATGATGAGACGGTTGCCGTGCTGGCCAGGCAGGCACTGTCCCATGCCGAAGCTGGTGCTGATATCGTCGCACCTTCAGATATGATGGATGGGCGAGTCGCCGCTATTCGCACCATCCTCGAAGAAAATGGCCATATTCACACCCGCATACTGGCGTATTCTGCCAAGTATGCCTCTAGCTATTATGGCCCCTTCCGTGATGCCGTGGGATCCAGCAGCAATCTGGGCAGCGGCAATAAATACAATTATCAAATGGATATGGCTAATAGTGACGAGGCATTACAGGAAGTTGCCCTGGATTTGGCCGAAGGTGCCGACATGGTTATGGTCAAGCCGGGCATGCCCTATCTGGATATTGTCAGCCGGGTGAAGAATGAGTTTCAGGTACCGGTTTTTGTCTACCAGGTGAGCGGGGAATACGCCATGCACATGGCAGCAGCGCAAAATGGCTGGCTTGACGAAAATGCGGTGGCAATGGAATCTCTGATAGCGATCAAGCGCGCCGGCGCCGACGCGATTCTCAGCTACTTTGCCAAAAAAGTCGCCATCTTGATGCAACAATAAGCAGTTAACTCGGGTCACGTGTAGCAAGCTTGGGACCACGAAATAGCAGGCCTGCGGTCATGCCGAGACTTCGAATTACTCATCAGAGGCTCCCCAGCAATAGATTACCACTTGAAACCTGAGATTTTGAGCTTATCATAGCCGGGTACAGAAAATAGGCACAAATAGACTAGTTAAAATTAAAACAGGTATTTCCCAGATCGTGTAATCCAGCTCTTCACGAGCCTCCGAAGTTTCCCAATTACACAATCAAACACTCTCCAAATAAAGGAACTAAAGTATGAGCGGAAACATCGTTCACATCTCTGATAGCAGTTTCGAACAAGACGTATTAAAGGCTGAAGGCCCCGTCCTAGTGGACTTTTGGGCGGAATGGTGCGGGCCGTGCAAAATGATTGCCCCGGTATTAGAGGAACTCGCAGAGGAATACGACGGCAAGATGAAGGTTTGTAAAATGGACGTGGACGCGAACACCGACACTGCCCCAAAATATGGCATTCGAGGCATTCCTACGCTGATAATTTTTAACAATGGTGACGTCGCCGGCACCACGGTTGGCGCACTTTCCAAATCTCAGCTATCTGCTTTTATTGACAGCGTGATTTAAATTGCGTTTAATGTGGTATCTCACCTATCCACGAGATACCACAATGCGTGGGATTCTCTGATTTAACACAAACCAATAATTCAAATCAATTTTCCTGAACGCATTTCTGGACAGCTGAAAATCTCTGATCTATTTCATGACACATGGGGCGTCTGATCTTTCACAGCACTCTAAACCTTTGAATTTTGAAGAAAATTAATTAGATGGGAAAGAAGATAGCTATTGAACTAATCGTTGGATGACATTTTATATTAGGTAAATGAAAACAATTATCTGGTCGCTAATTAATTGCCGACAAGCGACCATCTATTCGAGTCCACCGAAGTCTAGTCTCCATCCCACAGAAACTTTAAGCCCAATAAAACCCGAAAACTCTTAAACCTAAAAACTAATTCTCATACTTTATTCCTAAATTCCTATGATACTTGAACGTGGATAACCGCTCCATTCTTGCGGCTCAACCACGATCCAGCACGTTTAAACCAACTAATTCCTCCAAGAAGATTATTCATCATGAATTTGACCGAACTCAAGCAGAAACCAATCGCCGAACTTGTTAGTACCGCGCATGAAATGGGGTTGGAAAACGTTTTACGCACGCGCAAGCAGGATATAATTTTTGTAATCCTGAAGAAACACGCAAAAAACGGCGAAGATATTTACGGTGATGGTGCCCTCGAGATTTTACAGGACGGTTTTGGTTTTCTACGCTCTGCAGATTCATCCTATTTGGCAGGACCTGACGATATTTATGTATCACCAAGTCAGATTCGCCGCTTCAATCTACGAACGGGCGATACCGTAGCTGGAAAAATTCGACCACCCAAGGACGGCGAACGCTATTTTGCCTTACTCAAAGTCAGCGAAGTCAACTTCGACAAGCCCGAAGGGTCCCGACACAAAATTCTCTTCGAAAACCTCACCCCGCTTTTCCCTGACGACCGCATGAAGCTGGAAATTGGCAATGGCAGCGCCGAAGATCTTAGCGCTCGAGTCATAGACTTGGTAGCGCCAATTGGTAAGGGTCAGCGTGGTTTAATCGTTTCCCCACCGAAGGCCGGTAAGACGCTCATTCTGCAAAATATGGCGCAGTCAATTACGCGGAACAACCCGGAGTGTCGACTCATCGTTCTGTTGATAGATGAACGTCCGGAAGAAGTCACCGAGATGCAACGTTCGGTCAGGGGTGAAGTCGTTGCCAGTACGTTCGATGAACCCCCATCGCGTCACGTGCAGGTGGCCGAGATGGTCATCGAAAAAGCCAAACGTTTAGTCGAGCATAAGG
>CAVOFA010000070.1:0-14266 GCA_963694865.1 Gammaproteobacteria bacterium
ACGATTTCTCTACCTGCCCATACCGCAGCAAGACCCCCCAACCACCTTTACCGGGATTGCCACGGCAAGCTCCGTCGGTAAACATTTCAACTACTTGTTGCATGCCTGCTTCTCGCTACCTGGAAGCGGCATCGCTGTGAATTTGATCATTATTCAGAGGTGCCCGAGTTAATGAATTTTCGCACGGATATTTTCTGCTGCCGGTATTACCGTTGCCCGACTGCGCAGAGGTCGCCACCTCGGCAACATCGGTGTCACAGGAATAACTTGTTTAACACACAGAATGAAATAAGCCCCTCCGAAAGGGCTCTTGAGCCTGGCTCCAAATCTCTCAATTCTGCCCGCGTACCTGAGCAAACGCGAATATTTCAGGGGCATGAAGTGCACGCCGTAAGCTACGGAATCGACGTGTAAATCCAGTAGTTGCAGCCAATCACTGATACGCCTTCGGGAAATGAAGCGTCCTCGCCACGGCATATGAATCTTACGTTTAAACAGCTTCCAGACGCCCCAATGACTTACCGGATTGAAGCCGACAATGAGCATCGGACCGCCAGGGCGCAGCACTCGAGTCGCTTCTCTTAACAGGTGATGACTGTCATAGGTAAAATCGAGTGCATGGTGCAAAACCACGACATCTATACTGTCTGTAGCCAGGGGTAATTCTTCGTTGTTAGCCACCGCTTGCCTGCAACCGGGCCTATGCACCGGGGCAAATATAATCTTGTGCCCAACGGGGCTCTCTTCAATTAGGGAAAATTCCTCGCTGCAACCAACCTGAAGGATGTGATAGCCGAATAGCCTACTGATGATTGGCGTCACAATCGCCTGCTCGGCCCGCAATACCTCGACCCCCTGTGGCGACTGGAACCACTGGCCGATTAGTCCGCTTAACACGCCTGATTCTGGCAATCCTCGCAACAGTCGCCGGCGAGTCTCATGCTTGGACAGTAAGTTCATATCAAGAAACCTGTCAATTTACTCTACTCTCAATGTACTAAAATTGCTGCCAACTGGCCTATCAAGGAATTTAAGCATTTTTACCGCAGCAATACACCTTGGCTGTAAAAACTACTTTTCACTTGAATTCGAGGGTAGTCACTATATTATGTCGATTTTACGGCGAAGTCGGGGCCGTTGCGACACTTAAGAGGCTGGAAAGACGGTTGCTAAGACCTTCGCTGTATTCTATGCATAAACTGCTTTCGCGCCTTCACCTACGAATCCTGTGCCTGCTCGTTTGCATTGGTGCTCTGGCAGCCTGCCAGACGACCAACGAAAGCGTTAGCGATGCCGGTCAAACGGCTGCAGCCCCGGTAGTAACGCCCAGAATCACCGAGATACCTGACCCAAGCCCCACAGCAACGCCAAGCAACACAAAAACCTACACCGACCTCTGGGCGCGTATGCGAGCCGGGTTCAGACTCACCGAGCTTGAGGATCAGGACGCGGTCACATCACGTCTACAAGCTTATACTGGCAATCAACGCTATTTTGATCTCGTCACCGAGCGGGCAGCGCCGTTTCTCTACTGGATAGTCGAGGAGATTGATCGCCGGCAACTGCCTCAGGAACTGGCGCTGGTACCTATCGTAGAGAGCACCTTTAATCCAAACGCCTATTCCAGGCAGCACGCAGTTGGACTCTGGCAGTTTGTCGGTGCAACTGGCAGGAGCTTTGGCCTGCAGCAGGATTGGTGGTACGACGCCAGGAGAGAACCCCAGGCCGCCACCATCGCTGCATTGGATTATTTAGAGCTTCTTTATACCCAATTCGATAACAACTGGATGCTAGCACTTGCTGCCTATAACACCGGCGATGGTAATTTACGCAGAGCACTACGCAGAAGCGGACAGTCGGCCGCTACTGTAGATTTTTGGAGTCTGCCCCTGGCCCGTGAGACCCATTCTCACGTCGCCAAAATCCTTGCCCTGGCCAAGTTGATTTCTGCTAACAAGACTTTCGGCATTGAACTGCCCGCAATCGCGAATGCCCCGGCGCTGTTGCCGGTTAATATCGATGCGCAGATCGATATAGCCCAGGCTGCCAAACTGGCACAAATTGACTATGCTGAACTACGGGCGTTGAACCCTGGCTATTTACAATGGGCTACCCATCCGGACCATCCTCAATCTCTGCTCTTGCCTGCAAAAAATGCGGCAGCACTGCGGGCTGGACTGGCGAGCCTGGACAGAAGGCAACTGGTAACCTGGGACCGTTACCAAATTGAGGCTGGCGACACCCTGGGCGGCATTGCTCGCAAACTTGGAACGCGAGTCGACGTGTTGCAGACTGTAAACCAAATCCGAGGCAGCCAGATTATTGCCGGTAGATCTCTTTTGATTCCGCGCAATAGCAGCGCCACCGACACTTTCTCTGCCGTCAGCCTGCCGACGCCTGCAGCCTCCAGGCGCCTGCCAGTAACCGTGCCCGCTAGCCACAAAGTACGCCGCGGTGACAACCTCTGGAGCATCGCCAGACGCTACGACTTAAAATCCAGGGAAATTGTCAGCTGGAATCAAATAGATTTGAATTCAATATTGAGTCTTGGCCAGGTTCTGGATTTAGGCTTCGCCAACGCCGACACAGACGGCTCCATGGACAAACTTCTGTCTTCCAATACGGAAACCTATCTGGTGAGGTCGGGCGACTCGATGGCCAAGATAGCGGCACGCTTCGATACCAAATTAGAAGATTTGTTACTGTGGAACAGCATTACCCCGACTGACCTGATATACCCAGGTCAGCAAATACGCGTATTGCGGCCGGCACCCGAGTTTAATTAATTATGACAGACACCACCCTCAGTCACAGCGGCAGCGGCGAATTTCTTGGACACCCTACCGGGCTGGTGATTTGTTTTCTTACCGAGATGTGGGAGCGCTTCAGTTATTACGGCATGCGCGCCTTGCTTATATTTTACCTGACCCAGCACTTCCTGTTCACAGACGGGACGGCAGCCGGGATTTACGGCGCCTATATTTCTTTAGTGTATATAACACCTGTCATAGGAGGCGTGGTCGCCGATCGATACCTGGGGCCTTCTAAAGCGGTAATTCTCGGAGCGTTGCTACTGGTTGCCGGCCACGCCGGCATGGCAATCGAAGGCTCGCAAGCCATTGAAGTCAGCGTTGGCGGCCAGCTTGAGGTGCAACGGGATGAGTTCTATTTACAGCTGTTCTATCTGTCTCTTGCTCTAATAATCATGGGTGTAGGTTTTCTCAAAGCCAATATATCAACCCTTGTTGGCTCTATGTATGAGCGTCACGACCCCAGAAGAGATGGCGCATTTACGCTGTTTTACATGGGTATCAATCTTGGCGCCTTTCTCGGTGCTATCGCCTGTGGCTTCTTACTTCAGTACAAGGGCTTTAGTTGGGGATTCGGTGCGGCAGGAATAGGCATGCTGGCCGGGCTTGTGGTATTCATCAGAGGACGCCATTTATTCGGTGATGCCGGCAAGCCCAAGAACCCGGAGCTGTTGTCTCGGAACATTGGCTTCGGCCTTAACCGCGAAGTAGTAGTCTACCTGCTTGCCCTGGTCGGCGTACTGATGTTCTGGCAGCTGATTCAATACCGCACCGTGGTGGGAGGGATTCTAGGGCTGTCCCTGGTTTCCATGACAGCTATCGTTATCGGCTATGCGTTCACCCAGTGTGAACGTGAGGACAGGAATAGAATGATCGTGTGCCTGTTTCTGATGAGTTACCAGATTATTTTCTGGGGACTGTTTGAGCAGACTGGCAGTTCGCTCAATCTCATGACTGACAGGAACGTAGATCGCATAATCTTTGGCTTTGAAATCCCTGCCGCCGCATTTCAGTCCATTAATGCTTTCTTCATCATCACCCTGGCTCCACTGTTCAGCATGGGTTGGCTCTATCTGGCACGCCGTGGCTGGGAGCCGTCGACGCCGATGAAATTTGCACTCTCATTGATTCAGTTAGGCCTAGGATTTTTATTCCTGGTCTACGGCGCATCCCTGGCTACCGACCCGACCCAGGTAGCACTTATCTGGCTGGTGCTTTTGTATTTACTGCACACGACGGGCGAGCTTTGTATCTCTCCTGTGGGTTTGTCCATGACCACGAAATTATCCGCACCAAGAGTGGTAGGCATGATGATGGGATGCTGGTTTCTGGCATCCGCAGCTGGAAACTATGTGTCCGGAACCATTGCGGCTATGACCGGTTCAGACACGGTTGGCGGTGAAGTCGTCGACCCGGGAGCGGCGCTCGCGACTTACATGGAGGTTTACAGTACCGCCGGTTGGTATAGCATCGGTGCCGGCGTACTCTGTATCGCCCTGGTGCCGTTGTTGAAGCGCTTCATGCACGGCATCAGATAGATCTTGGCGCAACTCCTATATTCAGGCAGAGTCAGTCCGCGCTTTTCTGCCCGAGCAACCCGGCTCCCGACGCGGGTAAAACTTTGTTGTTTGCAGTAAAATATCACCTTGTTCAATCGAAATTTCGCAGGAAATAGCTATGGGTTTTTTAACAGGTAAGCGTGTACTAATTCTGGGGGTAGCCAGCAAGCTCTCCATTGCCTCCGGTATCGCTGAGGCGATGCATCGAGAAGGCGCCTCGCTCGCTTTCACCTACCAGAATGACAGGCTTAAGGATAGAGTCCTCAAATTCGCTGCAAGCTGGGATTCCGACCTTGTCTATCCCTGTGACGTCAGTAAGGACGAGGAGATACAGGATTTGTTTTCAGCGCTGGCCGAGACCTGGGATGGGCTTGACGGCCTGGTTCACTGCCTTGCCTATGCTCCTGCCAACGAACTGGATGGTGATTACCTTGACGTCAGCACCCGCGCAGGCTTTCTTATGGCTCACGAGATTAGCTCATACAGCTTTGTAGCGCTGGCTCAGGCCGCCAGGCCTCTTATGGAGGGCCGTAATGGCAGCTTATTGACGTTAAGCTATCTGGGTGCGGTGCGAAGCCTGCCGAACTATAACGTTATGGGACTCGCTAAAGCCAGCCTGGAGGCGAACGTGAGATATATGGCTGCCAGCCTCGGTCCAAGCGGCACCCGAGTAAATGCCATTTCCGCCGGTCCGATTAAAACCCTGGCGGCCGCAGGAATCAAAAGTTTTCGCAAGATGTTGCAGCACAACGCAGCGCAAACGCCGTTACGACGCAATGTCACCACCGCAGAAGTGGGCAACGCTGCGAGCTTCCTATGCTCCAATTTAGCATCGGGAATTAGTGGAGAGATTCTCTATGTTGATGGCGGCTTCAACACTACCGCCATGGGGTCACTGCAAGCTTCTGTTAGCGACTGAAGCTGCATTTCCCTTTCCCCGTTAGATGCATGCTAGAGCGATCAGATGCGGCCTGGTCTGGCTCGCTCTTGATGCGGTTTGAGCCTCGGCGCCAATCAAAATTGGTCGAGGCTTATTGATTGCTGTATGTCCGCCGTCTCCTTGAGGTTGAGGACGAACGCCTGAAAATCACTGGACCCCAAATTCGTCAATAGCCCATTCGCCATGGCAAAACGCTCGTCCTCAGTCAGCGAGTCAAGGGAGCCGGGATTGACCTGGTTTAATTCGGTTAGCACGAAAGTGCCATTATCGAGAATTATCGTCGCCCGCTCGGGGCCACTCTGAGGCGAGTCCATGGCAAAAACCTGTTGCAGTATTTGGCCGTTGACGGTGAACCCGCCCCGCTCCGCACCTTCTGCTTCGATCCACTCAAGCTCGTTAGCCAGCAATAGCTCGTCCACAGCTGCATCGGACTCGATCGCGCTGAGGATTTCATCGCCAAGCACCTGCACCGCCGCACGTTCCATTTCAGTGCGCAATAAAACGGCAATCTCTGGCTCTACTTCTGTCAGGGGACGAAAACTTGATTCATTGTATTGCTGCAGTCGCAGCACGATACTTTTGGTCTCATCCAATTCCACTACATCACTGTTGTTCCCATCCAACAGAACATCGTCGGAGAACGCAGCAGCAATCAGTGACTGGTTGGAAAAAATACCACTCCCACCGATTCTGCCCAGGGCGTCGCTTTCGAGAATTTCAAGCTCGAGTTCATCGGCAATTGCCTGCAAGTCCCCGGATTCAAAGGCCAGGTTAGACAGATCTTCAAGCTGCTCAGCGTAGATCAGCGCTACCTGAGAGCTCTTCACTTCCCGCTCTATTCTTGTCGCCACTTCCTCATAGGATTGTAATACATTTTCAGAATCTTCCGTGAGTTTCACTATGTGAACTCCGAACTCGGTAACAACAGGTTCTGATATTTCATCCAGCGACATGGTTGCGAGCGCCGCCTCAATCTCCTCAGGAAATGCGCTACCGTCGCTGTAGCCTATGTCACCACCCTCTTCGGCGGAAACCACATCACTGGAAAGCTCCAGTGCCACTGCGCCAAAATCTTCTCCATCGATAATGCGCCGCCTGGCATCCGTCGCCTGTTGTAAAGCTTCCTGTTCAGAACGGTTGCCTCCTACCTCAAATAAAATATGTGAGGCTCGCTTCTCTGCCGAACCCTCGAAGGCATCGCGCTCTTGTTCGTACTGCGCCTGTAGTTCACTTTCCTCTACCGCAATTGAGTCGGCGATGGCTGTTTGATCCAACAACACATAGCTTATCACCACCGTCTCTGCTTCTACGAAGCTCGACTGGTTGTCGTTGTAATAAGTCTGGATTTCCTCATCGCTAATGGCCGTACCCAAAGTCCTGGTGCCCATGGTGATGGAGAGATACCGAAAATCGCGAGTCTGTGCAGCCAACTCGGCTATGCCCTGTAATTCCACTTCGGTGACAAAATTCGAGCTCGAATAGGCGCTAGCCAACTGGGATATCAGCATCTGCTGGCACAGGAACTCTCTATAAGATGGTACATTGTAGCCTTGGCTGGCCATAGTTCGAAGCGCCAGATCAGCATCAAACTCTCCGCTTATCTGGAACTGAGGAGTTCCAATAATTACGCGATCTATTTGGTCGCTTGAAATCGACATTGACGCGTTTGCAGTCGACTGCCGCAACACCGTCTCTTCTATCAGTTGGCTTAGTGCAATTTGCTGCAATAGACCTTGGTCCAGCGAGTCGATACCAGCGCCAATCGAATTCAGCAGAGTCTGGGTACTGTACTGCAATTGAATCTCGCTTATTTCCTCACCATTGACTTCCGCTACCGGAGGTGCCGTAGTAAACCCGCCAATGATCGAATCGACTCCGAACAGAGCAAAAACAGCTACGATGAGTCCTATGATGACCTTGGCGACGACGCCCTGTGAATTGTCTCGGATATCTTGCAACATAATTATCTATAACCTTTTCGCCCAATCAAGCCGGGCCATCTTAAATAGTTTCAGTGCTGCTACCCACTAAACTCTATTGCGTAATTACTAAAACCAAAAAGGCGCATCGATTAGATGCGCCCGTAACTTGATGATGATAACAGCCACAAACGCTCCGATCACCTTACTTTCTTGGTTTCGCAAATTCCCTGGCAATTGCGCGACTGGTAGAAGACTTAGTCGCAGTACAACGGCTAGCCAGCGAACAAATTGCAGTATTTTAACTCAGGAATTAACAGCATCCTTTAGTGCTTTGCCGGCTTTAAAGCTTGGCACTTTTGCCGCTTTAATTTGGATAGGCTCTCCCGTCTGGGGATTGCGACCAATACGTGCCGCGCGATGTTTGGTCGCAAAGGTACCAAAACCGACCAATACAACCGGCTCTTCATTTTTTAATGAATTCGTAATGGCGTCAATCATCGCGTCAATTGCTCGACCCGCAGCGGCTTTTGGAAGGTCCGCACTGGCTGCAACAGCATCCATTAATTCTGATTTATTCACGTTATCCCCTTTTTATTTATTGAAAATTTCTATCGATGAGGCCCAAAACAAACACACTAATGTTAAATATCTTGCGACCACTATAGCCCAGTCCTACTGAGTATTGATAGGAACTAAATTTATTCCCCTAAACTTGATTCTTATCTGCCATATGAGCGAGTCTTTATACCAATAGCTAGAAAGCCGTGTCAACCGAAACAGTTGGTTTTAGTGGGTATTTATGTGTTTTTTGTCACGACTTTTATCAATATCTTCCTGCTTCGCTTCTTTTTCCTGTTTCTGGTTTCCGTCATCACTCAATCCCGTGGGCGGATACTGCAGTGCATGCTCCAGAACCTGATCGATCCAGCGTACCGGAACTATTTTTAAATCGGCCTTAATATTATCTGGAATTTCAATTAAGTCTCGCTCGTTGCCGGCTGGAATGATTACAGTTTTAATGTTTCCTCGGTGAGCCGCCAATAGTTTTTCTTTCAGTCCGCCAATTTTTAAGACCTGGCCTCGCAGCGTGATCTCGCCAGTCATAGCGACGGTTGCCTTCACCGGAATTGAAGTTAAGGCTGAGACCAGCGCTGTACACATACCTACCCCGGCACTGGGTCCATCTTTTGGTGTCGCCCCTTCTGGTACATGAATGTGGAGATCAATTTTTTCGTGAAAGTTAGCCAATAGGCCCAAAGAATTGGCCCGACTTCTTACTACAGTAAGTGCAGCCTGAATCGATTCCTGCATCACATCACCAAGGCAACCGGTCATGGTTGTCTTGCCTTTGCCTGCCACCGCAACGGTTTCAATGGTCAGAAGTTCACCACCCACCTGAGTCCAGGCCAGGCCGTTAACCTGACCGATACTGTTTTTTTCTTCGGCCGAACCGAAGTCAAATTTGCGTACACCGGAGTATTTTTCCAGCAGCTCAGAGGTTAGATTGACGCACTTTGTCTTTGTCTTTGTCTTTGTCTTTGTCTTTGTCTTTGTCTTTGTCTTCTTGACATTGGAGTTCTCTTTAACCACCTTGCGACATACCTTAGCAATTTCTCTTTCCAGTCCACGGACACCGGCCTCACGAGTGTAATACCGAATCATGTCACGAATGGGCGCCTCCGCAATTTCCAACTCACCCTCAGCGATACCGTTGTTCTTTTTTTGCTTGGGCACTAGGTAGCGTTCAGCGATATTCACCTTCTCTTCTTCCGTGTAACCGGGCAGTCGAATCACTTCCATTCTGTCTAGCAGCGGCTCGGGAATATTCATACTGTTGGAAGTACAGACAAACATGACCTCTGAAAGGTCGTAGTCAACCTCCAGATAGTGATCGTTGAAGCTATTGTTTTGTTCCGGATCCAACACTTCTAACAGGGCTGACGCTGGGTCGCCACGATTGTCCATGCCCATCTTGTCTATTTCATCGAGTAAGAACAGTGGGTTTTTTACCCCAATTTTGGAAAGTTTTTGCAGCAGCTTGCCCGGTAACGAACCAATATAAGTACGACGATGCCCGCGAATTTCCGCTTCGTCCCGAACCCCCCCGAGCGCCATACGTACAAACTTGCGATTAGTCGCTCTAGCAATGGATTCACCCAAAGATGTCTTGCCGACGCCCGGAGGACCGACCAGGCACAAGATCGGACCTTTGAGCTTCTTGACGCGCTTTTGCACCGCCAGATACTCCAGGATTCTCTCTTTGACTTCCTTCAGCCCATAGTGGTCTGTTTCCAGAATATCTTCGGCTTTCTCCAGATCCAGTCTGACCTTACTGCGTTTCTTCCAGGGGATGCTCGTCATCCAATCCAGATAGGTTCTCACCACGGATGCTTCTGCGGACATAGGAGACATGAGCTTGAGCTTGTTCAACTCTGACATCGCCTTTTCTTTGGCATCCTTGGGCATACCGGCAGCATCGATACGCTGCTTCAATTCTTCCGCCTCGTTGGGCACATCTTCTAACTCACCCATTTCTTTCTGAATGGCTTTCATCTGCTCATTCAGATAGTACTCGCGCTGACTTTTTTCCATCTGTTTCTTGACCCGACCCCGAATTCGTTTCTCTACCTGAAACAAATCGATCTCGGACTCAATAAGCGCCATAAGATGTTCAATGCGGGCCTGTAATCCCGCCAATTCCAGCAAATTCTGCTTTTCTTGCAACTGTAAAGCCATGTGCGAGGCAATGGTATCTACCAATCGCCCGGGCTCATCTATACTGGAGATTGAGGTCATTACTTCAGGCGGGATTTTCTTGCTCAGTTGCACATATTGATCAAATTGAGACAGTAAAGATCGAATTAAAACCGCCGATTCCTTGTCGGGAATTTCTTCCAGCGTTAACAGTGTAGTCTCTGCCTTGAAGTAGTCATCGTCGAAACTTACATTCCTGATGTTGGCGCGATCCAAGCCCTCTACCAGGACCTTTACAGTGCCATCAGGTAGTCTGATTAGTTGCAGGATGGTAGATACAGTACCAATTTTAAACAGATCGGCCAGACCTGGCTCATCTTCCGATGCGCTCTTCTGGGCAACCAGCAATACCTGCTTATCGCTGGCCATAGCGACCTCCAATGCCTTTATAGACTTGGGTCGGCCGACGAACAGAGGTTGTACAATTTGTGGGTAAACCACAACGTCCCGCAATGGCAGGAGGGGATAGGTGGAATTACTGGTCAGGCCTGCAGGCTCGCTCATAGACTACTCTTGAAAGTTAGTGATTCACCCAAGCTTAGGTGGAGCCAAGCCTGTAAATATCAAGGTGCCAGCCCTGATTTATTCGTCAGCGGCTGACTTGCTCGGCTGCTCGAGATTTTCGTACATGAGCAGAGGCTCTGAGTCTCCCTCAATCACCGCCGCATCGATTATTACCTTACTCACATTCCCAAGTGAGGGAATCTTGTACATGGTATCCAGCAATACTACTTCCATTATTGAGCGTAAGCCCCGGGCCCCAGTCTTCCGTTCCTGTGCTTTGCGGCCGATTGCCAGCAGCGCATCTCCCCGGAACTGGATCTCAACACCTTCCATTTCGAAAAGCTTGATGTATTGCTTGGTGAGGGAATTTTTCGGTTCCCGGATGATGCGAACCAGTGCATCCAGATCCAGTTCATCCAGCGTAGCGATCATCGGCAGACGCCCAACGAACTCCGGTATTAATCCGTACTTTACCAAGTCTTCGGGCTCTACCTCGCGCAGGGTTTCACCTACTTGCTGGTCAGTCTCCTGGCCTCGAATTTCTGCAGTAAATCCGATTCCGCTCTTGTCCGACCGAGCCCGGATAATTTTCTCCAAACCGGCAAAAGCTCCGCCACAGACAAACAGTATATTCGAAGTATCAACCTGTAAAAATTCCTGTTGCGGATGCTTGCGTCCACCTTGAGGGGGTACGGATGCCACGGTGCCTTCAATTAGTTTGAGCAAAGCTTGCTGAACACCCTCGCCAGAAACATCCCGAGTGATTGAAGGGTTATCAGATTTTCGAGAAATTTTATCGATTTCATCGATGTAAACTATGCCAATCTGTGCTTTTTCAACATCGTAGTCACACTTTTGGAGAAGCTTTTGAATAATATTTTCTACATCTTCACCGACGTATCCAGCTTCAGTAAGTGTAGTGGCATCAGCTATAGTAAAGGGCACGTCCAGTAACCGCGCCAGGGTTTCGGCGAGCAAGGTCTTGCCGGTGCCGGTGGGCCCAACCATGAGAATATTGCTCTTGCTGAGTTCGACGTCACCACTGCCCTTGGTGTAATTCAGGCGTTTGTAATGGTTGTAAACCGCGACTGCCAGTACTTTTTTGGCACTTTCCTGGCCAATCACATACTCATCGAGTGTGCTCTTTATCTCCGCAGGTATCGGCAGCTTCCGAGTCGTGGTATCGGAGTCTTTCTCCTGGATTTCTTCACGAATGATGTCGTTGCAAAGATCGACACATTCATCGCAGACGAATACAGACGGTCCAGCTATTAGCTTACGAACTTCATGCTGGCTCTTGCCGCAAAAGGAGCAATACAGCAATTTGCCATTGTCATCTCCCTTGTTGTCGCGATCGTCGGACATAGTCAACCTTACTCGATGAAATATACTTGTTTGTCTAAAAAACTGCAGACTCGTCTAAATCAGAAGCACTCGCTCTGCGCTTTCAAGCTAATTTAGCAAGCGGCAATCAACTTAACTGCCGCGGTTGTCCACTACCATCCCGCTTATAAGTGCCCACTTGCAGCACCTACGTTAAAATGCAGGCAATGCCCGTCAATTGCAAGCCTGAAAAGCCTGAATTTAGTTAGATTCTGGCCTTTCTTTACTTCTATTATCTACTCTTGCTTCAATTACTTTATCCACCAGGCCGTATTCCATGGCCTCTTCCGCCCCCATGTAATTATCTCGTTCCGTATC
This sequence comes from Gammaproteobacteria bacterium, assembly GCA_963694865.1. Taxonomy (GTDB): domain Bacteria; phylum Pseudomonadota; class Gammaproteobacteria; order Pseudomonadales; family Pseudohongiellaceae; genus UBA9145. Next base: position 12,191 of record CAVOFA010000070.1, read on the forward strand.
GTGAGCTATTGTCTCTACATCTTGACCAGTATTCTTTGCAAGCAGTAGATTAAGTTTCTTACGCATCTTTATGATTTCATTAGCTTGTATTTCTATATCTGACGCCTGCCCCTGGGCGCCACCGCTGGGCTGGTGAATCATCAAACGGGAATGAGGCAGCGCATAGCGCTTACCCTGGGCACCACCGGCCAGCAACATCGCGCCCATGCTGGCGGCTTGGCCGATGCACATTGTGCTTATGTCTGGCCGAATGAATTGCATGGTGTCATAGATAGACAGTCCCGCCGTTACCGACCCACCTGGGGAATTGATGTAGAGATGGATATCCTTGTCAGGATTCTCGGACTCCAGGAAAAGCAACTGCGCCACGATCAGATTGGCCATGTGATCTTCAATCTGGCCGGTCATGAAAATCACCCGATCTTTAAGCAGCCGCGAATATATGTCGTAGGAACGCTCTCCTCGCGCGGTCTGCTCTACCACCATGGGAACCAGGGCGGCGCGGGTTAAAAGTTGCGTATTTGACATGAATTGATTATCCCTTTTATTGAAAGTAGCAAGCGCAGCCGTCGCCAGTAGCCATCTGCCTTTAATAACGACTGAATCCCGAAATAACTAAAATGATTCGGCTAATTTTATTTCGAATCCGTAGCGCTGGACTCGGAGTCTGCTTCTACTGCACTTGGCGCCGGAGCAGGCTGAATAACTTCTTGATAGCTCAAAATTGTCTCGCTGATCTTAGCTTCAGCGATTATGTAATCAAATACCTGATCTTCAACCACTGTTGCTTCGACGGTCGCAAGTTGTTCCTGATTGCCGTAATACCATGTGATCACATCATCGGGGGATTCATAGGTCGATGCCAGTTCCTCTACGGCCTCTCTCACCTTCGCCGGATCTGCTTTCATTTCCTGTTGCTTTATCACTTCGCCAAGAACCAAGCCCAGAATTACACGTCGATTCGCCTGCTCTGCGAATAATTCATCGGGCAGCATGCTTGGATCAATTTTTTGACCACCGCCCATTTCCTGTAGTGCCTGCGTTCGCAGTTGCTCAATTTCTCCGCTAATCAGCGCAGCGGGTACGGTGATGGTAACAGCATCGATCAATGCATCCATTACCTTGTTCTTCAATTTATTGCGGCTTGACGCTTTTAACTCCCGTCGCATATTGCTGGATACTTCTTCTCGAAAAGCCTCATTGCCGCCTTCTTCAACCCCGAAGCTCTTGAAAAACTCTTCATCTACTTCCGGCAATACCTGTGCACTAACTGAATTCAGTGTAATTTCAAACTCTACCTCTTTGCCTGCGGTATCCTTGTTGTGATATTGCTCAGGAAATTGCAATGCCAACACAAAACACTCTCCAGCGGTCTTGCCGATAATGCCTTCTTCAAATCCGGGAATCATACGTTCTGATCCCAACACCAATTTGGTTCCGCTCGCCTTGCCACCCCCAAACTCTTCACCATTGAGTGTGCCGGTGAAATCGATATTCGTCATATCTTCAGTCGCTGCTGCACGCTCTACAACTTCCCAGGTCTGACGCTGCTGTCGCAGGGTGCCAATCATCTCGTCCACATCGGGGTCAGTAATCTCGGCACTGAGCCTCTCGACCTCCAGCTTTGAGAAATCAGGCAACATAATCTCCGGGTACACTTCGAATGTTGCGGTGAACTCCAGGTCTTCTCCTTCCTGTACCCGGGTCGCTTCAATCTTGGGCTGCCCTGCAGGATTCAGGCTCTCCTGATTGATCGCTTCATAGTAAGTTTGACTCATTAATTCGCCGACTACTTCCTGGCGTACACCCTTGCCAAACTTGCCTTTGATGACCTTGAAGGGCACCTTGCCCTTACGGAACCCTTTCAGGTTCATGTTTTTAGCCGCTTCCTGTAAGCGCGCATTCACCGCTGTGTCTACCTGTTCACCAGGAACAGCAATGGTCATTTTTCTTTCTAAGCCTTCTGTAGTTTCAACGGAAACTTGCATGGTCGAACCTCTTCTTTCCCGAGCCAAACTTGCCATAAGAGTAAATTACTTGGTATCGCTGTAGTAATAGTAACTGCAGCGGCTCATG
>CAVOFA010000071.1:0-14121 GCA_963694865.1 Gammaproteobacteria bacterium
TCACGAATGCGATAGTTAGCGTAGGCCATCAATACCGATACCAGCAAAAATGTGATGCTGCCGAATTCAAGTATAAGCTGTAGACTGCCCGCAAGCACCAGTGTGAACGCCAGGATGGCCATGCTGATAATGGCAAAAACCGGAATGCGATTAATTCGCCTGGCAAGCAGAGTGGGGAAATAACCATCTCTGGCGATAACTGCAATTTGTCTCGATGCGCCAAATACCGTCCCGCTGATGGCGCTGCTGGTTGCCAATAATGCGCCAAGAACAACCAGGTCAGTTCCCCAATGACCTAATATCTTCTCGGTGCCAGCGGCGAGGGCGTATTCCTTGTTTTGGGTTATTTCATCGAAAGGGATTGCCAGTATGGCGCCCAGGGAAATCACAAAATAAATTAAAATCGCCAGCAACAACGCGCAATAGATGGCCCTCGGTATATTCTTCTCCGGATTTTCCATTTCGTCGACGGCGTTTATCACCAGTTGAAAACCTTCGTATGCCACAAAGGTGATGGAAGCGACTATAAAAATGGAGAGTACGCTGGTATTGCCGTTGTTCTGCAACAAAGTAGGAAGCGTGGTTTGACTGTTGTTAATGAGTACAAAGGAGATGATGGCGAGGATCAGTAGTTTGGAATAAACCATAATATCCTCGATCTTGCCCATGCCCTTAACACTCCAGACATTAATCAGAGTAAAGACGAGGATTACAGCGCCGGCGACAAGTTTTCGTATCCATTCACTGTCAGCGAAGGCAAATCCGCTAATGGCATAAGACGCGAAAGTATAGGCATAGAGCGCCAGGGTGCTGATGTAGCCAAATATGACCCACCAGCCAATCAGCGATGCAGCAAACGGAGAGTTTGGGAAAGTTCTTTTATAGAATGAGTAGGTGGCTCCTTCGTCTTTGTAGTAAACCCCCAGCTTGACGTAGGAATAGGCCGCTAGTGCAGCAATCATCCCGCCAAGCACAATCGCCAAGGGTGTATAGACGCCCACCATGGCAACCGAAATGCCCAGGATTGTAAAAATTCCGCCGCCAACCATGCCGCCAAGGGCAATAGCGATTAGCTCGACGAGGCCGAGAGAGCTGCTGTGTTTTTCTTGAATAGAAGTATTGTGATTAAACTTCATGTAAGCAATTGGGAATTTCTTACATCAAAATTCTGCAACATTCCCTACTTCCTGTTGACTCAATAGATATTCATCATAGCTACCCTGAAAATCTACCAGTTGATGATCCTTGATTTCAATGACCCTGGTAGCTAGGGATGAAACAAATTCTCGATCGTGACTCACGAAGATCAAGCTGCCTTCATAGTGTGCTAACGCCAGGTTCAGAGATTCGATGGCTTCCATATCCAGATGATTGGTAGGTTCATCCATGAGTAAGACGTTGGTATCCATCATCATCAGCATGCCGAAGAGCAGGCGGTTTTTCTCGCCACCGGAACAGACCTTCACTTTTTTCTCAAAATCATCAGAAGAAAACAATAACCGTCCTAAGGTGGCTCGCACAATCTGATCATCGTGGCTGGGCTTTCGCCACTGCACCATCCAGTCGAACAAATTCAGCTCACAATCAAAATAGGCGCTGTTGTCCTGAGGGAAGTAACCCAGCGTAGCATTTTCTGCCCATTTTATAATGCCATTGTTTGCTTGTAGCTGATCCATGAGGCAGCGTAGAAAGGTGGTTTTACCTGCGCCATTTTCTCCGATTACCGCTAATCGAGTGGCGGCGCTCAATATCATATTGCCGTCACTGAACAAGAGTTCATTGTCGAAACCATGACCCAGATTCTCCAGCACCAGAGCCTGACGATGTAGCTTCTTCTCCTGCTTGAAGCGGATATAGGGGCTGACTCGACTGGAAGGTTTGATGTCATCCAGCGTGATCTTTTCAATCTGTTTAGCGCGGGAAGTCGCCTGCTTGGCTTTCGATGCATTGGCCGAGAAGCGACTGACAAATTGTTGCAGCTCGCTTATTTGCGCTGATTTCTTTGCGTTAACCGATTGCAAACGCTCGCGAGCCTGGGTCGAAGCAATCATGAAGTCGTCATAGTTGCCCGGATACAAGCGTAGTTCACCGTAGTCGATGTCGGCCATGTGAGTGCAGACAGCATTCAAAAAGTGGCGGTCGTGAGAAACAATCACCATGGTGGACCTGCGCTCGTTGAGCACCCCTTCCAGCCAGCGAATTGCATTGATGTCGAGGTTGTTGGTGGGCTCATCCAATAGCAAAATATCCGGATCCGAAAACAGGGCCTGTACCAGCAACACCCGCAACTTCCAGCCCGGCGCAACTTCCTGCATGGAGCCGAAATGCAATTCCTGGGCAATACCTGCACCCAACAGCAATTCACCGGCACGACTTTCGACGCTGTAGCCGTCCAATTCGGCAAACTGTATTTCCAGCTCTGCCACCTTCATACCATCCGCTTCAGACATCTCCGGCAGCGCATAGAGTCGATCCCGCTCCTGCTTTATCTCCCACAATGCTTCATGTCCCATAATAACGGTATCAATCACACTGTAGGCTTCGAAGGCGAACTGGTCCTGGCTCAATTTACCCAGGCGCTCGTTCGGTGTGATGGAAACATTGCCAGCACTGGGTTTCAGGCTACCATCCAGTATCTTCATAAACGTGGATTTGCCGCAGCCATTAGCACCGATCAGTCCGTAGCGATTACCTTCCCCGAATTTGACCGAGATGTTTTCAAATAAAGGCTTGGCGCCAAACTGCATGGTGATGTTCGCGGTAGAGATCAAGGGGATAGTCCTAAATAGCGACAGTAGACAGCTGCAGGAGTCGTAGCTCCGACAGCTTCCAGCGTAGCAGGTACGGGGTTAGTTGGGTTGTTGCAAAGGCTGCGTACTATAGGGATTTGTGGTGGAAAGGTCAATTTGCGTTATTCAAGTATGGTCTGCTATAACTTGATTTCCTGCAATGCCGTTAGCGCTACAATTGATCTCGAGAGCAAGGACAAAGATAATACCACGTGCCAGGGTAATCCCCGGTCAATGCGGATTGGATAATTTCGATCAAATGAATTCCCCTAGAGAGGCCAACAGCGTGAAAATATTTACAACTGGAATGACTATTATGTTGTTGGGCCTATTAGCTGCCTGTGGCTCTGATACTGAAAATGAAACTCAAGAACAGGCGCCACAGGGAGTGCTTTCTACCCAACAGCAGCAAGCCCTGGATGCGGCTAACAGTGTTGAGCAGATTTTGCTGGACTCAGCACAAGCACGGCAAAAAGAGCTGGAAGCCCGCTTGCGAGCGCAATAGTTACATGAGCTGAAGACGAAGGAGCAGAGGCAAATGCTTGAAGTGGCAGGAATTGATCACATCGTGTTGAGGACTACGAGACTTAGTGAGATGCTGAATTTTTACAGCAATATACTGGGGTGTAAAATCGAGAGAGAAATGCCGAAGGAGATAGGGTTGACCCAGCTTAGAGCGGGTTTAGCCCTGATTGATTTGGTCACGGTCGATAGTCAGTTGGGGAAGTTGGGTGGCGGCGCACCAAGTGCATCTGAAAATAATATGGATCATTTTTGTTTGCAGCTTAAATCGATTGCGGATGCGGACATTAAGTCGCATTTGCGATCGCATGGAATAGAGCCTGGTGATTTCGAGGAAAGATATGGCGCGCAGGGTCTCGGCACTTCGATCTACATAAAAGATCCTGAAGGCAATAGTGTTGAGCTGAGATCACAGACGTGAAAAGCGTTTACTAACAGCACCGACAAACGCGATCGATCACTCACCAGGCATTTTTTGCATTGTTCAGAGCTGTCTTAACTCTTCTGTTAGTCACCCAAAGTAAATAGCTGTGCATTACCACCTTTTGCCACCGAATTTTCAGTGCGGGTCTTCTCCGGCCCTCAAGCTACCGAAGCTATTGAGCCTGGAGTTGCGGACGTTCTGTAGCATTTATTTTATACTCCATGCGCAATCACTATCGAAGGTAACGGTATGAGCATTACAGAAACGCTTAAGCACATTCCCCAACAGCGCCAGCCGATGCTGCTGCCAGGCTCTCTCACTTGCAGGCTCGCAACGGCGTTGGTAGTTGCACTGGGTTTAGCCTGTACCCCGCAGCAGCAAGCCGACAATAACTCACCGACGTATATCACGACCAGCACCTACGCAGCGCAGAACCGACCGGATGTGAGGGGCACCAGGGGTGCCGTATCCGCCGATCATCCGCTGGCGGCGCAGGCCGGGCTGCGGGTCTTGCCGGAAGGGGGTAACGCAACTGACGCCGTTATCGCCATGGCCGGGGTGCTGGCAGTGGTAAGACCACATATGAACGGTATAGGTGGTGACGCCTTCGGTATTTTTTATAATGGAGAAAGTGGTGAAGTCACGGCGCTGAATGCCAGCGGCAGGGCGGGAGAGGTGGCTACACCAGAGTTTTTTAGTGCTGCGGGATTGGATCGAATTCCGGGTACCGGCGCACTTTCGGGAAGTGTACCCGGGGCGGTAGCCGGTTGGGAGGATGCCCACACGAGATTTGGCAGCATGGATTTTCAAGCCTTGCTGGCCCCGGCTATAGAGTACGCAAAGAATGGCTTCCCGGTGTCGATCCGCCTGGCTATGGATTTCGAGGAACAGGGTGGCTCACTCAACCAGGCTGGCCGGGATCTGTATTTGCCTGATGGTTCGGCGCCTTCGTTACCGAGCAGGGTGGCCACCTCCGTGCCAATGACTTCCGCAATCACACCTCCTCCTGGGTAGAGCCGCTACGCGGCGAATATCTGGGACACAGCTTCGTCGTCATGCCGCCTAACACCCAGGGCATAGCACAGCTTGCCTTGATGGAAATGTCGAAGTCCCACCCCATTAAGTCACTGGGGCATAACACGGCCGGATACCTGCATACCCTGATTGAGCTGAAGAAGTTGGCTTTCGCGGATCGGGATCGCTGGGTTGCCGATCCTGAACGTAGCGTGGTGCCCGTTAACCGACTGCTTGATGCACAATACCTGAATGCGCGCTCATCGCTGGTAGATTCAGAGCGTGCAGCTGAGTTCGTCGAGCCCGGCTTCGGCGATGAGATATTCTCCAACTCTGACTCCAACTCCGATCGGGACGATGCCGGCGATACCGTTTACATAACTGCGGTAGATCAGTGGGGCAATGCGGTAAGCTGGATTCAGAGCAATTTTGCCGGTTTTGGCTCTGGATTGTTCGATGCCGAGACGGGAATTCTATTGCACAATCGTGGCGCGTTATTCTCATTGCAATCGGGCCACCCCAACGAGGTGGCGCCAGGCAAGCGCCCCTATCACACGTTATCACCTCTCATGGCGTTGTACCCGGACGGTGGCTTCGCGTTTACCCTGGGTACGCCTGGAGGCGACAGTCAGACTCAATCGCTGTTACAGATCGTGCACAATATGCTGATATTCGGTATGACACCGCAACAGGCAATCGAGGCACCACGGTTTCGATCCTTGGGCGGCCTCGCGCTAGCGATCGAAGACCGTGTTGCGCCCGAGGTGTTGATGCAGTTGGAAGCGCTGGGCCACAGAGTGCAAGTCATTGAAGGCTGGACCGCCACTTTTGGTGGCGCCCAAATGATCTACTATGATCCGTCGACAAAGGTTCTTACCGCCGCCGCCGCCGCCGCCGACCCGCGGCGGGAAGCCTATTCGCTGGCTTACTAATTTGAACGAAATTGGATGCGGACAGATTTATTTAAACATCATTGGAAATAAATCGATGGCCTTTTTGCCGCCGATCTACTTCCAATCACTCGCCGGCGTGTTCGGGTCTGATTGCAGGAAGCGAATCAAGTCTGTGTGAAATTGATCGGGAATTTCGATCTGGGGTGCGTGGCCGACATCCGGGTACAAATGCAGGACACCGTTCTGTAGTTCATCGACAACGTGTGCGGCTCTGGCCGGATAATCATTCACCAGCTTGTCGTCTTCGCCGCCAATGACCAGGGTCTTGCTGACGATGTGCTGCCAGTCATAGACAACCGGGTCGTTATACAGCATCTGACCTACCATGCGACGGGCTCTGGCGAAGAGGTGATAGTTACCGCTGAGGGTTTGTCCATACTGACGGCGTACAAATTCCAGCTGGGCTGGGGGCCAGAAATTGGTGAAGTAGTTCTGATGGCCTCGAAGAATCGACTGGTAACTGGCAACTCCGGGATCGGAGCCCAGAGGATCGCTCCAGGGTCGGCTCAGTCTCGAATCAATTAGACCAATTTGGTTCACCATTACGACATGAGATGGGAAGTCGGGATACAACATCGCAAATCGACTCACAACCATGCCGCCCATGGAATGGCCAACGATAGCCGCCGCTTCGATACCAAGCTCGTCCAACAAGGCTTTCATGTTGGCGGCGACAAAGTTGAAGTTATAGGGAATTACTGGCTTGGACGATTTTCCGTAGCCGATACGATCTACCGCCACCACTCGGAAGCCGGCGTCAGAAAGAGCTTTGAAGGTTGGCGTGTAGGCTTCCGAGTAGAAATTATGACCGTGCTGCCAAAACACCGTTTGGCCATTGGCGCGTCCACTTGCCGGGATATCCATATAGGCCAGGCGCATCTTCTCGCCATACCGATTCAACTCCAGGTAGTGTACGGGGTAGGGGTATGTAATTTCTTCAAAATTGATCGAAACCGGACCCCATTCGGCCGGTGGTTCCGATGGAGGTTGCGCTGGCCACTGTTCTGCGGCAACAGCAGGAAGATTGAACAGGCAAGCCAGAGCGCCGATAATCACGCCGCTGCGAGTCAAAGTATGCTTAAAATACATGGATGGCTACACCTTTTATACGTTGAGAAAGGCCTTGAAGGGTAAGAGTTATCCTGCGGGAAGTCCATGAAAATTGAGCAGCGCGGCAATCGTTTCGGCTCACTTCCGGTCAATACTGGTGTTTTCAAGCTGTGGTAACTGCTGTTATTATTCGCCCCATACCATTGCCTTCCATTCTCAGTGAGATACACTCTAGGCGCAGTCTAGGCGCAGTCCTAATTTTCTGCTTACTTAAAGGAGTACATTATGAAATTGAAACTTATAAGAAAAATCATGGCCGTCGGTCTAGTTGGAATTGGGCTTTTTTCCCCATTTGCAATGGCGGATAACGCGTCGTCTGCTAAAGAAATCGCAGGTATCGTCGTCGGCATGAGTCACTTCCCATCAGATGCGGAGAAGGCCCAATTAATGGCTATCTCCGCCGATGACAGCCTTGCTGATGCCGTCAGAGCCATGGCCACGGCGGTAAGCAATATTTCCCACGCTGCCAATGCCGAGGGCAAGGCGGCAATGGCCAACATCGTGGGTAGTCAGGCCCCAGACCGTGCTAAAGCATTGGCAGGCGCAATAGCCAGCTTCAACCATGCAGCAAGCGCGGACGACAAGACCAAAGTTACGGAGTTGTTTGAACTGTAATATTTCGAAATTAAAAAAAAGCCTCGCTGCGTCACGAAGCGGGGCTTTTTTTTGCACAATTATCCTCAAAAAGTAGAGCCAAAGTAGAAACGTCTCGGCTTGAAAGGTTTGCAGCCACTAACAGGCATTCGAAGCTATAGAGTATTTGCTGTGACCTGATTAACTATTCGGCTTGATCAAACATTACAACATCTGCAATCCAGTATTGCCTGTGCCGGTACTATCGATGTGAATTGACGAATTATTCGGCTTGCACACTGAGCAGTCCGCAGCGTGTAGCTTTGCAAGAAAAAGGAGCTTAATGATATCAATTTCAATAACTTACTTCTCAATGCGTTGAAATAAGGAGTAACGGGAAGTCAAAATAATAGCGGTACAGAATAAAGAGCTTAAGGAACTTTAAGAAGATGTCGTAGGAGTTATAAATGCTTTCTTGGAGGGCATCTCGATGAAAACACTAACGGCACAAACCAGGCAGTGGAAAAGAGCGATAGCACTCACTTATGTCTTAACAGCACTGAGTCTTACGGCAACCGTTACGGCGCTTGAGACAGACATGGACGGCGTGCAAAAATATCCACCCCACGCAGCAAATAAATTCCCCAAAATGGAACAACAGGTTCGGATCTATGAGCCCGCGATAATTGAGTTCAGTTGCAGGCAGTTAATAGGTGAGGACAGGCGCTACAAAACCGACCCGCGGCCACAGGTAGAGTGTTCCAGCTCTGTGGTTGGCGTCTTTTTCTGGCATTTACAGGACCGGCACGGGAATTGGCGCAACGTCTACTACACGCAGCAGCCTTCCAATTTTGCTGGCTATATGTTCTCCACCGATCCTGGTGAGATTAGAATTCAATTCATGGATCTGGACGGCAACACATCAGAGTATTTCTTGACGCTCGATGCTGACTACAGGCCTTGTATCCAGGCGCTGGGATGTTTGATGGTGTAAACACAGGGCGATATTTCCCTGTAGTTTGGATGTAATAGTTTAGATGTAGCAGTTTAGTACCGGCTAGCCGACACCTGGCTAGCTCCACTTGCGGCGGTAAAACTTCCTGCAAGGGCATTCACCCTCAGCGAGCCCGACCCGGCATCGCCGACTTCGATATCACCCCGATGTTTTGAATCTTACAGTCACCGTTGTCGTCCTCTACAAATACCTTTCCACTATTGCCTGGGACGCGTAAAGCCGCGCAGTCTAAGCTGGTGGTGTATGTTAGAATCTTTAAAAATGGTGTCAGAGCAAGCATGCGGTGGTTTACATGTTCACCAGAGTAAGTGGAGTATTAATGATTGCTACCGGGATTGGGTATCTGATAATTATCTGAAATCTTTCTGTTTTGAGCAAAGAGGATGTTGATCGTGATTTCAGCCCAAAAAATTACTAAAGGTAAATGCTAATGAGAAACACAATACAATTTATCCAACTTGCCCTGCTGCTTTTGCTCCAGACTTCGATAGCTGTTGCTCAAGAGCTGGAATGGGAGGTTGGGCTCAGTTCCAATCGCACTGTAATTCGCGCACAGGGAATTAGAGCCAACACTCCAGCTGCACCTACGATCCTATACCTGGCAGGCTTGGCGGGCGCAGGCGAGGCATCGGGCCGGCTTCGATCTATTCTGAATGCGTATGCTCAACTCGATGAGCAGGAACGTTCAGTAAATCTGATTACTATCGCCGTCGCCAATCCAGAGGCGGAGTCCCTGAGCTTCCCGCCCAGTGGCAGGGCCTATGCGGAAGATCCGGTATCGAATGCGCTCTGGAGATGGATAGGGGTACACGCACCAGATTTGATAATACTTGCTGCTGAGGGCGAGGCTGGTTTGGTCGAGGCACTAGAGAGCGAAGGTATCGCCGGCATTGGCTCAATACCAGTGCAAATGTTGTCAGAGGCAAGCGCTTCCCTGGAGTTTTTGTTGCAGTTGTCCGCGCAGGAGGAGTCAGCTGCAGCGCTCGAAATGAAGCGGCGACTACGCAGAACGCCAACGCAACTTGCTCAGCAACTGGCCAGCGTATACGGATATGATTTTTCAACGCCGGCCTACGTTCCCGGCATGAGCTTGATCGGGCGAATGCGTCTTGGCAATACCAGTGAAGTCGAGACGCTTATTCGTGCTTACTTGACGGGTGATGGCGTCGAAGTTGCCAATGCCTCTGTTATGGCCGGGCATTTGGTGTTTGCAGAATACGCCGAGCGTACCGGGGATGAACGCGCCCTGGCCCTGGCGATACGTGCCGCCGACCAGGGCTTCGATGAGCAAGGCAATATGCGGCCGGCCGTGCCCATGCACAATGAAATGAGTGACTCGGTGTTTATGGCAACACCCGTGCTGGTAAAAGTGGGCAAATTAACCGGCGCTACCAAATATTTTGATATGGCCGCCCGACATGTTGAGTTCATGCGTGGGCTGTTATTACGCCAGGACGGCTTGTACCGCCACTCTCCTGAGGCGAATGTCGCCTGGGGTCGTGGTAACGCCTTTCCGGCTCTGGGTCTTGCCCTCAGTTTAAGTGATTTTCCTCCATCTCATCCTGCCTATGCGTCACTCAAAGCTGCATTTATCCAACACCTGGAGGTATTGCGGCCGTTCCAGGATGAGGATGGCATGTGGCATGAGGTCGTTGACTACCCCGGTTCCTTCGCCGAGCTTTCGTCGACCGCCATGCTTGGAATCGCTATCAAACGAGGGATTGACCGGGAATGGCTGAGCAGGGAAACTTATCAGCCAATCCTTGATAATATCTGGACTGCGATTCTCGCAAGAACCAGCCTCAATGGAGAATTCATCGATGTCTGTACCAGCACCGGAAAGCTGCAATCGCTGGATGCCTATCTCGATCGACTGGCAATTTTTGGTCGCGATGACAGGGCTGGCGGCATGGTAATGCTCTTTGCAAACGAAATGGCTGGCAATATATAGTGTCTGCATAGCTTGACAGCAACAACTATAAATAAAGTGGATGGTCCGATGCCCCTGGCTAGACCAAAACAGTGACAGCGAAAAATGGAATACTCAATCATGAATACTAACAATGTTAAAAATCTCGCCCTGGGTCGTGCTGCTGGTATTGTCGCGTCGGTGTTTATTCTCACTCTCGGCGTGCTCTCACTTGCTACTGCCCAGGTACTGGATGCTCCTGATCCTGCGCAAATGGAGGATGCCCCCGACCTCGGCTATCGGGCTGTGGAGCACGGCCTGAAAATTCCGGCCGATGTTGAGATGGGTGCACCCTCAAGTGTGGTCTGGACCTCCCAGAATCGCCTGCTGGTGTTCAACCGTGGCCCCAACCCGTTCATGGAATTCGATGCTAATGGTGATTTTGTCAGGAGTTGGGGGCAGGGGCAGTATCTAAGGCCGCACGGAATGCGCCTCGGTCCCGAGGGCAATATATGGGCGACGGACGTCAATAATCATGTGGTGAGGAAGATGAATCTCGCTGGTGAGGTGTTGCTGACTATCGGTACGCCCGGCCAGGCAGGCGAGCCGGAGGCTGGCTTGCTCAATGAGCCGACCGACCTGACCGTGAATCCAGCTGGTGAAATATTCCTGCTGGTGGGTCACGGCCGCGGCACCCCGCAGGTGTTGAAATTCGACAGTGCCGGTAAGTTGTTGATGAAGTGGGGCGGGCCCGGCACCGGCCCTGGCCAGTTCGATACACCGCATTCAATCGTGGTGGATCAGCAGGGCCTGATATATGTCGCCGATAGACAGAATCACAGAATCCAGATATTTGACGATGAGGGTAACTACATAAAGGAGTGGGCCTACAAAGGCTTGCCCTGTGGGCTCTATTTCACGGATGATTATCAGCTCTACATGGTAAGCGGATTTTCGGGGGAGATTCTGCGCCTGGACAAGAATGGCAAGGCGATCGGGGCGGCCGGTCAACCGGGTAAAGGCCTGGGAGAATTTGGAGAGGCTCACTATATGACGCTTACTCCCGCTGGCGACATCTTCGTCGCTGATACCATCAAACCGGCATTGCACAAATACATAAGAAAGTAACAAGCAGAGGTAAGCAGTATGATTAAACTACGCAAGTTAATAGCGATCGCCATTGTCGGGGCTTCTTGCTTGTATGGCGCTGGCATCGCCCTGGGTCAGGGCGGCCAGTTCGAAGCGGTAGAGCTGCGCATCGTGCCCGTAGCCGGCAACGTCTACATGATTCAGCGTCCGGGTGGAGGTGGCAATGTCGGTGTCCTCGTCGGTGCCGAGGGCGTGCTTCTTGTCGACGCCATGTTCGCGCCGCTGGCGGACAAACTGGTAGCGGCGGTGGGCGAAGTGACCAGCAGCGAGATCCGCTTTCTGATCAACACTCATATCCATGTCGATCACATCGGCGGCAATGAGAATCTGGCGGAATTGGGGGTGCTGATCTTCGCTCACGACAACACCCGCTTGCGTTTTCTGGCAGAAAATACTCGCATTCCAAGGGCCGGGGGCAGGGTTGGGCCTCCACCACCGGTGGCGGCGCGGCCAGTAGTTACCTTCAATGATGAGATCAGTTTTCATCTCAATGGCGAGAATGTACGTGCTTTTCTGTCGCCACCAGCTCACACCGATGGTGATACCTTTGTCTACTTTCCAGAGGCTGACGTACTACATCTTGGTGACGTCTTCCGCACCACCAGCTACCCGATTATTGACCTGTACAACGGCGGCACACTGCGCGGCACCATCGCTGCTCTGGACAAGGCTATCGAGATGGCCGGGCCGGACACCAGGGTGATTCCAGGTCACGGTCTCAGTGTTGTCGGTCGCGAAGAAGTAGTGGAGTTTCGCGACATGATCCTCGACGTTCAAGGCCAGGTGCTCGCTATGATCCAGGCAGGCAAGAAGCTTGATGAGGTGATGGCCGCGCAACCCACCGCCAGTTACGATGCGAAATGGGGGCAGGAATCAGGCTGGACGGCAGTCGATTTCGTGCCGATTGTGTATTACGAGTTGGGCGGCTCGGGACGCCTAGCCGACCGTTAGTTACTGCCGGGTCGAAAGAGTCAGAAGCACAGACCAACCTCCAGCAATCGGTAAAGATAGAGCAAACGCTGTATACTTCACTTCATAGCAAGAACATGACGTGGTTGTTATTGGTAATTCGAGCGTATTTTAGTCAGTTTAATTTCACAGGAGAAATGTGACCCATGAAAGGCAATCAACTAAGCAAGGTTTACTTCAGTTTTCTAATGGCGTTGGCGGTAGCTTCCTGTGTCGCGCCCGCTGGTCAGGTAGCAACGGCTGAGTACAATAGCAACAACCCCATTTGCGTTGGAGCTCTTGATTGTCAGGCCAAGATGGAAGCGGCCAGAAACTGGGTGGCAAGCAACACCGGCCTTCAGCTTGTTGTTGATCGCGATGATCTTCTCGAAACCGGCGGTTGGGGTTTCGAAGATCTGACAGCAATCAGGGTCAGGCGGGCAGCCATTGGCAGTGACCGTTATTGGATACTACTCGATGTAAGTTGCGCTACCGGTGACGATAGTTGCCCGCCTTATGAGCAGTCTGCCAATAATTTTAACCGGGCGGTAAGTTCAGCCTCGAATTGATTTTCCTGGATGATAAATTGTGCTGACAACTGATCCGGGAATTGCATCAACTGCTGACCCGGCTAGTTCGAGTAGACACTGGACACTAGACATTAGGGCAGTATGCAGGGGTCCAAAAAAAGGGGACGGAGGGATTATTTTTTATTCCCTCCGTCCCCTTTCATTTAATATCGGTTGGGTGTATTGGGCGAGCAGCCCAGTGACTCCAAGGAACAACAATAATAACTCGGGAGAAATGATGAGATTAATCAAATTCTCTTTCAAATCGCTTTCAGTGCTATTGACGCTTGGCTGGATGGGATCTGCCGCTTTAGGTGCGGATCAGAGCACTTACCAGTCAGGTAATGTTGAAGGGAGACACTTATCCCCCGCTACTACCGATTCCGTACATACCTACACTGCGGATCTAAATGGCGACGGTTATACCGATGTAGTATTGGCAGGAAACACACCACCCGGGGCTGAAGGACGCGGTGGGCAGGCTGGATTGGTGCTTTTCAATAACGGAGACAACACTTTTCTTTTAGTGTGGCCAGCGGTGACGTTCCCTTGTCGGAGCACGTCAGGGAGATAGTAGTTAATGATTTCAATGGCGATGGAATCCTGGATTTTTTCCTGGCTGATACCGGTTGGGATACTCCCCCGTTCCCCGGATTCAAGAACTCGCTACTACTAGGCAACGGTACTGGCTTTGACAATGTGACAGATCGCCTTCCGGATATTGAAGACTTTACTCACAGTGCTTCTTCAGGAGATATTGATGGCGATGGCGACGTCGATATTCCAGTCGCTAACCTCAATCCAACAGCGGAGAAAATTTCTTATTTTCTCATCAACGATGGTTCTGCAAATTTCACTCTGGACAGGCTACGGCTACCTGATAATTTTGTCGATCCTGCCAGCAATGGCTACCAGACTTCAAAAGCTGAATTGGCGGACCTCGACGCTGACGGGTTTCCAGATCTGATAATTGGTCAGGAATTCAAGACTAGCCCCAACGTGGCGCCATCAAGAATTTATTGGAATGATGGTAGCGGAAATTTTTCTGAAGAGTCACCGTACGTCGTCAAACCATCTTGGACAAAGTTAGCTCTGATCTAAGAGGCACATTAGCCCATCCGGGTTAATAACTTAGTCTGTTTATCG
>CAVOFA010000072.1:0-13939 GCA_963694865.1 Gammaproteobacteria bacterium
ACGGCTCGAAGGTTATTTGCCTGGGCAATCTTTCTCAAATCGATACGCCTTATCTCACCGCTACCAGCTCAGGGCTGACCTATCTGACGGAACGATTCAAGAGCTTCCAGCAGGGCGGCAACATACTCTTGCAGGGCGTGCCACGCTCAGCACTGGCAAAATTCGTCGAGGAGCATCTTTAGCTAGTTGATGCGTGTATCGGGGCTTGGCAAGGGGCATTATTTTTTCGTTCCGGTGGGCCATCCCTGGACTGTTTTGCACATGGATGTGCGGTATGCAGGTTTTGCATCGTGACATGGATGTCACTTATTAGAGCAATGCAGGAGCAATTGCCGAGGAGCAAAAACCTGCCCCGCGCTCCATCCCTGGGCGCTAGTCACTACAAAACAACACCCCTTGCCAATCCCCTGTTGGATTCAGTGTCCATTTCAACTGCAAGTCTTGTTACATTTGCAATAAGGTCTCAGGCTTTTACAGCGGCTTCCTGAACTTCAGGGTCATGCGATCGCTCTCGCCGACCTCGCGCATTTGCGCTCGAAAACGCGGGCTTAGCAGTGAGCCGCGCAGCGTCGGCGGCAGCGAATAGACACCGTCGTCATGCTCCTTGGTGTCGGCCGGATTGGCATTAATTTCTGCCTCCGCAATTAATTCGAATCCCGCGGTTCGTGCCAGCATGATGACATGGGACTGATTGACGTAGCCGTTCTCACCGGTCGGGTCCTGCGGCACCGCTTCGTCGCCACGGTGATCTACTATGCCGAATACGCCACCGGGTTTGAGCATCTGAAAGATTGAATGGTAATACTCCTGGGCAGGTGGTTCGTAGATCATAAAGCCATGGGCCCGAAACACCAGAACTCTGTCGGCGCTGTTTGCTGGCACAGTATCGACGGCAGCGGGAAACGCAGTGCTATCTCTTACCGGTATGTAAGTGCCGGTTCCGGAAATGTAGGGCTCGAGGATGCTACGGTACCAGCCGCCTTGTCCGCCTGGCCAGATTTCCACTACAGTCAATTCCGGTCGTACATCAAAAAAGTCCAGTGTTGGCAGTGGGTGACGATACTGATTACGCGCGCGCTGGTCCTCCGATCTGTCAGTGCTGTTAATGAGTTCCTGTAAGCGATCCAGACTCTGCTGGCTGAGAAAGCTTTCCTGAGCAGTCGCAGTGCCGAGCAACAGATAGCCGGCAATGAGCAGCCCGGTTAATGACAGCCTGATAAGAGTTGTAGGAAAATGTAGGGGGTAACGATCTGAATTCATTTGAATTGTCTCCGAGAGGCAAGCTTGCCTGATGAGCAAGCTGACTGTATTGATTGGCATTTACTTTCAATTCAGACGGTTAAGTTGTTACGCGCCTTCTATGGCTCTTCTATAGCGTTGGCATCCTGCGAGCAAGGTGCTGGAGTTTTTAGCTTTAAAAGCTGCTGTTGCTGTACTTCGACGACTCTAAGATTCATCGTTAAAAATATTTTGATCCATAGTCTCCGAAGGAGATTCAGAGCCGGGTTTACCCACCGCCTTTGCAGGGACTCCTACCACGGTCGTGTGTGCAAGGACATCGTTCAGCACCACGCTACCGGCACCTATTTTCGCGCCTTCGCCTATCTCGATATTTCCCAACACCTTCGCTCCTGTGGAGATTAACACGCCGGATCGAATTTTAGGATGGCGGTCACCCTGTTCATTACCGGTGCCACCGAGTGTAACCTGCTGCAGAATCGAGACATTATCTTCGATAACTGAGGTTTCTCCGATCACTATTCCGGTAGCGTGATCAAACATGATACCCTTGCCCATTTTACAACCGGGGTGAATATCGACCCCAAAGAATTCGGAATTCCTGCTCTGAATAAAGAGCGCCAACTCCTGGCGATCGTGCGTCCACAGGTAGTGGGCAAGCCGATGTACCTGTATGGCTTGGAAGCCTTTGAGATAGAGGATAACTGGAAGGTAGCCGCTAATGGCAGCATCGCGCTCATACACCGCTCTGATATCGCAGGAAGCATTCTCAATAATCTCGGGCGCTGCAGCAAAAGCATCGTCAAACAACTCTCTAACGGTCACTACCGGCATTACATCGTCAGACAATTTGTTGGCGAGAATGAAACTTAGAGCCGATGCCAGGTCTTTGTGGTTGAGTACACAGGCAAAAACATAGCTTGCCAGCAAGGGCTCTGCCTGAACTACGCGCTCCGCTTCATCTTTGAGCTGTTGCCATAATCCTTCGATCATTTCCGAATACCGCTGCAGTTGGAGAAGAGCCGATTATAAGGGCTGTTGGTGCCGATACAACAGCCCGAGAGACTTTGATTGACTAATCAGAGACTTCCTAACGCCGGAACCAGGTCTGCCTCGGCTCGTAGCGGGTGTCTGCTGTAGTGCTTGATCTGCGTTTGGCCGCTATTGTAAATCACTCAGTCTGTCGTTTTCCGGGAGTGGCAGGGTTTTGAATTTTATAGATTCTGTGTCTTCAATGGCGCTGGCGATGTGCTGCTCATCAATGAACTGCTCACCTTTGCCGAAAGCAACCATCATCGCCTTGTGAGAAAGCACGTTGATAAGGCGCGGGACACCCTGGCTTCCTCTAAAAAGTAAATTCAGGGCAGCCGTTGAAAATAAATGGGAGCCATTGTATCCCCCTTTTTTGAGTCGGTGCTCTACGTAGGCTTCGACCCCCGCTCGATCCAGTGCCGTTAATTCGAAGGAGAAGCTCATGTCTTGTTTCAACTGGTTTAGCATGGGCCGATCCAGTAACTGGTTCAGTTCCGGTTGACCGAACAGGAAAACCTGCAGGTGGTTGCTGTTCTGGGTTTCGACGTTTGTTAGCAAATGCACGGCTTCAAGTGTTTCTTCCGGCATCGCCTGAGCTTCGTCGACAAACAGGACGACACTTTTTTTCTCATGGGAGAAATCGATGATGGCGGCGGTGACTAGTTTAAGTAACTCGTAGTAACTTAAATCGGAACTGCTCTCAATATTTAACTCTTCAGCGATAGCCTGCACAATGCCCTCAGCGCTAAGCACCGGGTGAGGGATGAAGGCAGTTACATAGCGATTTTTATGAAACTCGAGTGAGTTCAGAACCTTGCGACAAAGCATGGTCTTGCCGGTGCCAACTTCACCGGTTATTTTGGCGAAATTGGCCTCGCTGTTCAGGACCGTGAGCAGGAGATCAAACGCCTGTTGATGGCTGGGTAATTTTAGAAAATAACGAGTATTTGGAGTAAGCGAAAAAGGGTACTGAGCGAGACCAAAATGTTGAATGTACATTACTGGGGAGCCTCCAAATAATGAATCAGTTTCTCTGGCCTGCAGAGCACTTTAGTTAATGGCGGCTTTTTTAATATCGCCTTGGTTTTTTCCAGTTCAGATTCGAGCGAGGCCCTGGTTTCCGGTTCGATAGCGGGGTTGGAAAGTACGAAATAAGCCGTTCGCACCACTTCCCGCCAACGTGGGATTTTGGGGAGTTGTTCCAGGCGTAAGTAGCGATCGAATGTCCGCGTTCTTAGCCTGCCGTCATCGATGCTGACCGCCCAGATATTGCTCTCCTCGGCAAGCTCAATCTTCGATTTTTGAGTTGTCACCTCCCAGGTAAGCAGTGCCGACCTCATCAGTGTAACCAGTTGCTGCCGGTACTCGCCGACACTACTGATCGCCGGTAATTGTTCATCGATGTAGCTGACCAGTCCCTCCAGGGAGGACAACTGGTTTAACAGAGCCGGGTGCTCAGAGATTTCGTTAGTGGTCATGACACTCAGGCGTATGCCTATGCGTCTTATATTTTGTTGTGCCTGTCCCAGGAAACCAACCAACTCAACGGTGTCTTTGACGTTATCGCTACTGGTGAGCTTTTCCAGGGCTCAGTATCTTCAAGAAAAAGTACGCCAGTTCCCTCGTCGTGGCCAAACAGATTGAGCCTGCAGTGGAATGTGGCAGTCTTGCTTGAAGGCTTATCGACGCTGTTGTAAGGATAGACGACTTCGACCTCGACGACGTTGGTCACTACCGCCTCCTGAGAATCGGTGCCGTCATTCTCTCCAGTTTCCCAGTTGCTCAGTATCGAACAAACTTCCTGATTGCAATTAGCGTCGGTAAACAAAGAGACAATGCCGTTGCCGAGAACGGTTTTGCGATCAGTGCCCAGCAATTCTATTGCACGTTGATTGAGGCTAAAAATAGTACCGGGAAATTCGAAGGCAATGAATCCAGCCTCGATGGATTCCAATACCTGCTGTAGGCGAAAACGTGAACTGCGCAGCTCCGTATCGGCCTTGGCGTAGGATTCAATCTGCGACTTGAGTCTAATATTGTCCGCATTGACTTTGTGCAGCAGACTCAGGCGTAATTGATTTTCCACCCGTGAACGCAATTCTTCATTGTGGAAAGGTTTGGCGAGATAGTCGTTGGCACCTGTATTGAATCCCTGGGTAAGGTCTTCAAGGTGATTCTTGGCGGTAACCAGAATAATGGGCAGCTCTATCTGACTGTATTTCTGTCGCAGCTTTTGACAGACCTCGTAACCATTCAAACCTGGCATCATTAAATCCAGCAAGATCAGATCGGGTTTGTTTTCCTCGACCACCGTCAAGGCATCGAGTCCGTTAGAGCACTTTACGACGTTGTACTCGTCCAGTTGTTGGCCCATTACCACGCGATTTATTTCATCGTCGTCAACAATCAGGATAGTCGTCTCCTGTTCGCTGCGTAACTTGGGCTTTATCTCTTCCTTGTTGGCTTGCTCCAGATAGTCGGCGCGGCGAATCATCTGCTTGTGTACATCCGGGGATTTAATAGCCCGGGTTTGATCGAGAGACACACGAAGATTGAAACTAAAGCTTGAGCCCAGATCCAGCTCGCTGCTTAGTTTTAGCTCGCTTCGATGCATCTCGACCATGCGCTTTGCCAGCGGTAAGCCCAGACCAATACCGGTGGCATTCATTTGCTTCGATGGCAGTTTCTCAAAGGTTCGAAAAACCTTCTTATGGTCGGTCTTGTGAATGCCTATACCCGTATCCTGGACTTTGACGACGACGTTGTAGTCGGATGTGAGGTGGGAGGAAATAACAACCTCTCCGGAATAGGTGAATTTAATCGCATTGGAAGTGAGGTTGACGAGAATTTGCTGCAGCCTGTCTTCATCGCCGGCAACCAGGGGCAGGTCAGGGTCTATTTCAGCTCTCAGGTCGAGGTTCTTGTCGCCAATCAGGGGATGGCATATAGCAATAACCAGGGTTATAAGACTGTGCAGATCAACCGGCTTGAATTTTACATACGCCGTGCCATCTTTCGAGCTGGAAAAATCCAGTAAATCATTCACCAGTTTCGTCAGTCGATCACCGCTGACTTGTATTAACTCAAGATTTTGCGTAATCAACTCAGGATTCTGATTGCCATTTCTATACTCTTCTAACGCGGCCTCCGCCAAGCCATTGATGGCGTATAGTGGCGTGCGCAATTCGTGGGATACATTCGCTAACAGGTCGTCCTTGATCTGTTCCGCCCTGACCAGATTAGTAATGGCCAGATGCTGGGCATCCTCTTTCTCTTTTTTGATCTGGTTGTAGCGGTAGGAAAGGCTCAGGGACATCAACATTGCCTGCGCAATCAATCCAACTCTGTAGGCGCTGTTAGTAAATAAGTTATTGGGAAAAGCAGGCCAGGTTTGTTGTAATAGCAAGATGGCTGCACCTGCCAGGAATACTCCCATTGCGGCCATGTGCATAACCGCAGTGGCATTTCCGCGCCGAATGGCATCGAAGTTATTGTAAAAACCCAGTGGAATGCCAACGACGATCAGGAAGATCAACGGGTATTGAAATACTTTTTCATTAGGCACAAATGCCAGGGCCGCAACCAGCACCAGCGCGCTCAATAAAACCTTGAGCACATTGTCCAGCTTCTTGTTGTATTCCCAAATTCTTAGCAAGGAACGCTGAAACAGCAGTGCGGTGATAATCATCAACGGATAAATGAGTCGTTCCGACATGTCGACCCAGAAGCTGCCGCGATAAAGTTCGTCGAGTATGAAGCGCAGGTGTTTGGAATCCAGAAAAACGAACAGGGTCTGACTGGCAATAGCGATGACGTAGTAGAGGTAGCTGGGTTCCTTGATGGAAACAAACAGGAAGAGATTGAAAAAAATCATGGCTAACAAGATGCCGTACTGAATTCCCAAAAGATTGTCGGCGTTTTGGGCCGCCTGCCTGAAGTTCTCCACTTTCCACAAGGTAATAGGTAAACGCAGGGGTCTTGCGCCGGTCAGGCGGAGAACGAAGTGGCTGCCAAGTTGTGGGTCGAGGAGTAGGGCGAAGCCGCGGCCCAGAGTTTTTATTTCTCGTTCATCGGCTTGTGTTCCCAGAGTGTATTGCGACATTACTTCGCCAGCATCGTTAACTATATGAATAGCTCAACACCACCTCTGACTAAGCCGGCAACCAGTTTGGGGGGGTCCAAGTTCAAGCACCCGTGATTGCCCGTCCGCGCGGGACCAATCCAGGCTGAAGCGAATCCAATAGGCAGAACTGGTCATGCCGAAATGCAGGATATCCCGATCGTGGGGGATAAAATTTACCCGAAAATCGGACGCCAGCACATCATCTATGCCCAGTGCTTCCGAGGCATCTTCGTAGTAGTCGACGAATTCAGCAATTGCCAATCTGTCGGTATCTGTACGTACCACGATATCCTGCGGGTATGCATTCGACGCCATGCCGAGAGCGAGTACCAGGCAGGCCAGTGTGCGTACACGAATGAGGGTTTGAAAATTAAGCACGGTCGATAGTCGGCGGTAGTAAGCGAATTTGACTGATTTCAAACTTCGATGATTCGAGTTTCGAGAGCTTGTCAGTAGTTCAGTAGATTCTAGCCGTTAGCCGTGAATTTCACAATGGAATATATAAAAAAATACTTATGTAATAATAACTTAAAGCGATTATCTCTGGTTAAATATCAAACAACAATGATAAATTTAGTGCTAGTTATGCGAGCAAATTGTGATTAAACTTAAGCCTAGAGACAGTCGGTGTTGATGAGGATACCTATGGAAGTGCCACCCGGGAATTCAAGGCGGATAATAGCAATTTTGGCATTGCTCTCGTTGCTGCTGGGCTATGCCGGTGTCTCTCTAGCGCAGGAACGAAGCCAGTACCAACATTGGCTGGAGCTCTCGGCGGCAGATCAGAGCTTTGCCGATCGCTCCGATGAAATAGGAAGAACGCGAGCGTTCCTCGAATTTCTGGGTGAGGACTCGATTGTTTTTCGTAACGCCAGAGGCCCGGTCGACGCTCGTACCGAGTATTCTTCAGCGGAGTTTCAGGAAAGAGGTGTCAGGGAACTCGGCTGGAAGGCGCATTACGTCGATGTCTCTCGCGACGGTGATCTGGGTTTGTCCGCCGGTCCACTAACTTCGATAGACCCAAATGGCGATCGGGACCGGGACGGCTTTGGCCACCTGGTTTCTGTCTGGCAGAAAAATCTCGACCGCTGGGTATTAATGGCGGATATTGTGGTGAACATTCCAGGCTTTCTCAGCCTGGACGTGGAACCAAATTTTGATGATACCCTGCCGTTACTGGAAGAAACGGCACACCCTGTCGTGGCTATGACGGAAGACAATAGCTTGCAGAATTTGATCGATGCAGACAATGGCTTCGGTCGCTCCATAAATATTCGCGGCGGTCAGCGCGCATTGCTAGTCTGGGGTTTGACAAATACCCGGGTTTATCTGCCCGGCATGGGACCCGCAGTAGGTGTTGAGGCCGCCAGTTCTGTCTACGGTGCGTATCTGGACAATCAACTCTCAACCAATAATCCTATTAGTGTGACTCATGTGGGGGGCTACTTATCCACTTCCAAGGAAATGGGCTACACCTACGGCACCATGGCTACAATTATCGACGCTGATATCGAGGCTAACGAAAACGAGAGCGAGAGATTTCGGGCTAATTACCTTCGTCTCTGGCGTTTGAGTGAGAGCAATGATTGGAAAATCGCGGTAGAAGTGCTGGATCCCTATTGCAATTGATTTGCATCTGCTGAGGTCGCTTTGCCACTAATTGGAAACGTTCACAACCCTGGCCCCGTAGCGTAGTGTAGCCCCCTGCGCATTTAGAATCTCGATTGCAAGTTCGTGCCTGCCGTTAGCCAGATCGCGGGTATCAAAGTCGATGTCGAATCCCAGGTTCGGCGCGTTGGGATCAGACTCGACCACCATGGCCTCTACCACATCAACTCTGCTGCTACCGTAGCGCGCCGATCCGAGCGCCTGATTGTCCACCAGGAGGCGGATTGCTACGACACCGATGTCTTCATTGTAGGCCCAGCCCGAGACATTAATCAGGCCGCTTATTTCATCTCCAGCTACTGGATAATCGATCCAGGCCATGGCCGGGTAGGGACAGGGATAGGCGCGGTAGTCCGGATTGTCACTACTGACCAACAGTTGCCTGGCTCGGTAGTAACTAAACTTCTTGTCGCCGTTAAATAGCGATAACTCACCCAGATATTCCAGCCGATCGCTGGTCCGACAAGCGCGGGCAAGTATGGCGTGTTTATCGACAACAGTCAGGGAACTGTCTTCGGTAATGAACAACGCGGCTTTTCCCGCCTGGCTGGCAAGAGAAGATGCATCAAGTTCCCACAAAAGGTATTGGGCAATGCGTCCATCACTAATGGCCTTGTCCTGATCCAGGGTAAATGCGCTGCTGGTCAAGCCTGCAAATTCAGCCTGAGCGGCGGTGTAGTAGTTATCGGTAATAATGACTGGCCTGTCGCGAGTAAACTCTGACTGGATAAGCCTGGCGGTATGGGCGCTGAACTGCTTCCAGCCGGCCATTTTGTTAGACAGTACACCGCTCCCCAACAACACTTGCAGTGGTTGTTGATATGCCTGCGAGCCCACGCCGATAAAGGCGATCATGGTGCCGGTGAAACCTATGGCAGGAATACTGCTGACGATAAGGCGAGCCGCTCTGGAATTCCAGCGCTGGTTGCTCCAGCCATAGATTTGTCGCAGGGTCGCTGGAACAAAAACCAACAGGGGGAAATAGCCGGACAGAGGCCAGTGAATGGACGTGCTGGTAGCGTCAGTCCACGGTGCTAGCACAAGGTAAATAAGAATATTGACCAGCGCCAATGTCATCATTAAGGCGGCGCCAGTATTGCCGCTTTTCGCTCGTAAATGCAGCTGCCAGATGGTGATGGCAAGGACGGCATAAAGCGGGGGAGTAACCAGGCCAGCTTGTTTGAACAGGTGTAACAGGCCGCTGGCCTGGAATTCCCAGGGATGACGATCGACAAAGTAGAAGCTGGCACTGCCCAGCTCATTGCTGAGGTTAAACCAGACAATCGGCAATAGGCCAACGCTGGCGATCGCCATGGCCAACCAAAGCCTGGGGTTTCGCCATTGCTGGCGCTGCGGTGCAAACCAGCACAGGAAGGCTATGACCGCGCCAGGGTAGAGGAAGAAGCGATAATGGGTGCTAAGACCACAGGCGACGACGACGCCGGTGGCTAGCCAATACGGCATGCGGTCAGTGCGTACAGCTCTCTCGAAAAAACTGATTGATAGTAATCCGAAAAATAATAAAGGCACGTCTGGCACCGCCAGTAAACCAAGAAAACCACCCAGGGGTAAGCACAGGACAAGAGCAGCGGCCTCTAATGCTTGGCGCCTGTTGGTTAGTGGTTTGGCGATCCAGAACGTCAGTAATGGCAGGCAGCTGCCAAGCAGAATAAACGGCACGCGCGCAGCAAAGGCACTGCCGGCACTCAGGGTCGAACCGGCACCTATTAGCAATGCAGTCATAAAGGGTAGGTCGCTGTAAGCCAGCGCAGGTCTGGAAGAGGCTTGCCAATAGAAGACCTCATCGCTGTATAGATCCAGCACCACGGCGAGGAAAATTTTTGTCAGTAGCACGCTGCAAAAGCCAGCGGCGAACAGCTTGATAACAGCCGAGTCGTCAGTCTGCGGATTTGTCTGCTGCAAGTTATTGTTCCTGCTTCAGTGCGAGGTATCAGTAACTAGTGCCCGCAATTGCTTTCGATAACGATAAAACCCGGCTCTAAAGCTGAACTGCGGGTATTAGATTCTTCGGCACCATTTTACCGGATAGCCGCTTCAGATTAATAATGAACCCGATCAGCACGGATAGCATGGCCGTAATCCAGAGGGAAGAGAATAAGGGGTTTACGCTGAAAGTGCCAATTTGGTAGATCACGGTAGCGGTAATGTAGGCGAGTCCAGTGCACCAGGAAAAAACCAGCAGTGTCCAACGCCAGCCGGCCTCTTTATTTACTGCGCCGAGGACGGCGACACAGGGCGCGTAGAGCAAAATAAACACCAGGTAACAGAACGCGGCAAAGGGGCCTGAAAACAGCGAGGCCATATTGGTCAGGGTGCTGGTCTCCACATCCTGATCCGCGGCTACGGCCTCTATATCACTGACGTCGCCAATTGAAATTCCCAGTGGATCCGTCAGCGACTCCGTCAACGCGGTGAACTCGCTGGCAATTGAGGCAAAGGCTTCGCGGGTAGCGGCGATGAGATCGGGAGCAGTGCCGTCATCGCTCTCGGGTTCGCTGTAGAGCGCATCGAGGGTTCCCACAATAGCTTCTTTAGCAAACATACCGGTAAACAAGCCCACAGTCGCAGGCCAGTTGTCTCTTTCGATTCCAAGTGGTTTGAAAACCGGGGTTATGGATTTTCCAATAACGCTGAGCACGGACTCGGCGGAATCTTCGTTGTTCATCGACAAGTCGGTGCCGATCGAATTCAGAAAGCTGAGCACAATGACGACGGCAACAATGGTCTTGCCGGCGCGCAGCATGAAACCCCTCAGACGGAACCAGGTAGTCAATAGTATATTTCGAGCTATGGGCACGTGATAGGCCGGCATCTCCTGAAATGAGGGCGTAATCTCATCGGTGAAGAGTTGTTTGCGGAAGATCCAGCCGGTAAATACGGCCATAGCTATTCCCAGTAGATACAGGGCGAATACAATATTCTGGCCGTTCTCCTGAAAGAACGCGGCGGCGAATAACGCATAGACGGTCAGTCTGGCGCCGCAGCTCATGAACGGGGCCATGGCAATCGTCATCAGACGATCGCTGTCCCGGCGCAGGCTGCGGGCGGCCATCACTGCAGGAACATTGCAGCCAAAGCCAACGATCAATGGCACGAAGGCGTTGCCGGGCAGGCCGATGCCACTCATCAAGCGGTCGATCACGAAGGCTGCGCGAGACATGTATCCCGAGTCTTCCAGCACCGAAAGGCAGAGGTAGAGGAATCCTATCACCGGGATAAACGTCGCCACCAGGGTGACGCCGCCGCCAACCCCTTTGGCCAGCAGGGTGATGAGAACCGCAGGCATGGAGATTTGCTGCAGTAGCCAGCTGACGCCATCGACCAGCACCGCGGTGAAGAGGATGTCGAAGGAATCGATGAATACCGCCCCCAGGTTTACGGCGATGGTGAACATCAGGTAAATCATGAAGAGGAAGGCCGGAATTCCCAGCCACCGATTCAGGAGCACCGAGTCTACGCGTTCGGAAAGGCTGTGATGAGTCGGTTCTACCTCGACTACGCCGTTCACCAACTGTCCCGAGCGGTAGTAACGCTGTAGTATTTTCTCATCGACAGCCGCGGGAGCGGTTGGCGTCTCGAGTGCAATTGGCGTTGCCGGATTTTCCAGGCTCGCCTGCAGTTCATTCAGCAAGCTGTCAACGCCCTGTCTTCTCGACGCTACGATGGCGACCACGGGTACCTGTAACTGCTCGGCAAGCACGTGCGGAGAGATGGTGATGCCTTGTTGCTGCGCCACGTCCAGCATGTTGATTACAATCACGACTGGAATTTCCATCTCCAGCAATTGCTGCGTGAGGACTAAGCTGCGCTCCAGATTGCTTGCATCTACCAGATTAATGATGAGGTCAGCATCACTGTGCTCAAGGTAGTCCTGAGCAATTTTTTCATCGATCCCCTGAAAATCCTGTTCGAAAGAATAAATACCAGGCAGGTCCACCAGTTCGATGCTGAATGCTTCTAACTCGAAATAGCCGAACTTCTTTTCTACCGTAACGCCAGGCCAGTTGCCGACTTTCTGGCGGGCACCGGTTAACACATTAAACAGCGTGGTCTTGCCGCAGTTGGGATTGCCAATGAGGGCGACTTTTTTTGTGGTGGCTGATGAGTTCATGGCGCTACTGTAACTCCACCGTGATCGCTGCCGCTTCCGCCTTGCGAATGCTGATAAAACTACCTCCGACCTTAACCTGCATGGGGTCTCCCAGTGGCGCAAGGCGAAGAATCTGCATAGCGCAACCAGGAATAATACCGAGAGAGTAGAGGCGGCTCCTTAATTCTGCAGGTTCTGCAGCGATTTCGAGGACCACACAACTATCGCCGCTGCTGGCATTGGAAAGGAACGTTTGAGGCATAGGTCGAATTAGTACCAGAAAATCAATAACATCCGCTGTTATTAGAGGTAATTCCTGAGCTATAAATTAGCAGATCTAAATCTTGTTGACAATCATTCTCATTTGCATTTATAGTACCACACTAGACGAGGAGTCCCCATGTACGTGTGTATTTGCAGACAAATTACTGATCATCAGATTCGCGACCTGTGTCGTGGTGGTGCCAGCAATTTGACTGACTTACAGGCCAAACTCGGCGTCGCCAGCGATTGTGGCAAATGCGGCAAGCTAGCCCAGACCATTGTCAATGAATACAACAAATCTACCGCCTACGTAAACGCCGGCTAGACAGTTTAATTTCCCCTTAACACTATCGCATCCGCGCCCTGAGCGTGGCATTACGGCGTGTCCGTGCAAATGAAAATGGGATTGCTTATCATTTCGTAAATCTCGTAATATCAATAAGTTACGGCGCTCAAGCTTGACAACCTGGGCTCGACAAGTGATGCTTGTGCAACCCCAAGCTTGAGACCGACCGAGACCCCCTATGAAATCAGACGCCGCCATACTAAAGCACCTCAACCAGGCGCTAGCCAACGAATTAATTGCAATTAATCAGTATTTTCTGCATTCCCGCATGTACAAGGATTGGGGCCTCGATCGCCTCGCTGCCAAAGAGCACGCCGAATCCGTTGACGAGATGAAGCATGCAGATAGCCTGATTGAGCGCATACTGTTTCTCGAAGGTTTGCCCAATCTACAAAATTTAGGCAATTTGTTGATCGGCGAGAACACCCAGGAAATGCTGGAATGCGACCTCAAGCTGGAGATGATGGCCTGTCCTGATTTGAAGGCAGGAATTGCTGCCTGCGAGAAAGCCGGCGATTTCGTCAGCCGGGATCTGCTGAGCTCGATACTCGACAGCGAAGAGGATCATATCGACTGGTTGGAAACGCAGCTCTCGTTGATTGCCAAGGTAGGCCTGGAGAATTACCAGCAGTCGATGATTGCCGACGAATAAGCTGCCGTTTTTGCGATGGGCGCAGATTTATTATCGAGGCTCCGTTGTCGATACTTAAATCAAGAGTTTGAATACTTGATCTGACCTGTCCTGGTGTTAGCAATCAGCTGCAGTTCAAGCAATTGGCCTAAGGCACCTCTGAATAACGCGGTGTAGCTCTCAGTGCCACGCCGCGTTATTCAGAGGTGCCCTGGTTCTGCGGTAGATTCCTATGTATGCATGTATCGATTTAGGGTCAAACAGTTTTCATTTGCTGATAGGTGAGTGGGAAGCTGGACGCATCCGTATTATCGAGCGCTGTAGTGAGAGAGTTCAACTCGGCGCAGCAGTTGGCTCTTCCGGAGTAATTTCTACTGCAGCTTTTGCGCGAGGCTTGCTGTGTCTGCAACATTTTAAAATCCTGATGGATCAATATCCCTTGCAACAGTACTGGGCGCTTGGAACCAATACCTTCCGCGTCACGGCCAACGCGGATGATTTTATTGTGTCGGCAAAAAAGATTGG
>CAVOFA010000073.1:0-13804 GCA_963694865.1 Gammaproteobacteria bacterium
CTTAACACTAGCCGCGCGACTATTATCCGTTAATCCATGCCACATTCAAATGCCATTGCGGCACCGTTGCTGACAGATAATTTGGCGCTTTTGACCAGCCTGAAAATGCATGCCGGAGTATTGGATCTGGCTTGTGGCAGAGGCCGCAACGGCCTTATGCTGGCAGCCTGTAAGCTTCCGGTAACCTTTGTGGACCGGGATAAAGACGCCTTAGGGCACGTCGCGGCGGCACTGGCGGCGGCTGATTTGGCTGGCGAGTGCCGACTGCTGGATCTCGAAGCGGAGCACAGCAAGCCATTAGCGGGGATGAAGTTCGATGCGGCGCTGGTGTTCAACTATTTGCACAGGCCCTTATTCAAAGCACTGGGCAAGGTAATCCGACCGGGGGGTCTGATTTTTTATGAAACCTTCACGCTGGCGCAGCGCCAGTTTGGCAGACCCAGCTCTGCCGCATTCTTGCTGCGACCGAACGAGCTGCGTGAGCGCTTTAGTGGATGGGAAGTACTGCATTACTTTGAAGGTGAGCTGGCCGCGCCGGATCGGGCCATAGCGAGCCTGATCGCAAGGAGACCCTGACGGGGCATGGATAATTTGAAACAAGAGTATGTTGAAACATGAGTAGAGCGAAGATAGCTTCACTGAATTTTGGCAGCAGTGACATGACTGGTTCACAGTCCTATCACTGTGAGGTGCAGCGTAGCAAACGTAAGACCCTGGCGCTCTATATTAGTCACGGGAAAGTTACTCTGCGTTGCCCGCTGCGAGCTTCCGGCCTGGAATTGGAAGAATTTGTTAGTTCTAATCAACAGTGGATAGAGAAGCGCCTCCACGAGGAATCTTTACGCGATAAGGAATTATTGCGAATTGAGAAAGGTGGCAAGATTTTCTATCGCGCGCGTGAACTCACTGTTGCCTTCAAGCAGGGGCGCAAAAAGCGAATTCTGATTACTGCGGATAAATTTATTATCCAGGGCCACCAGCTCAATGCCAGCAAGGCCAGAATCCAGGTAGAGGACTTTCTCATCGACAAGGCCAGCGAATATCTCTTGCCGAGAGCGCAGGGGCTGGCCAAACACCTGGGGGTTAATCACAAGATCACGGAGATAAAACTCAGAAAAACCAAATCCAAATGGGGGCATTGCACTTCAGCCGGTATCATTCAGTACAACTGGCTTATCATGCTGGCACCCTACAGCATCATTGATTACATGATTACCCATGAGGTATGCCACTTGGTGCACATGAATCATTCGAAGAGATACTGGGCTCTGGTGGAGTCCATATGCCCAAATTACGAGCACTACGTCGACTGGCTAAAACAGCACGAACACCGGTTCTGGTTTTAAACCAGCCAGGGCAGCGCACCGCATTGTTCAGAGGGGCCCTGGCAGGCGTTTGCGAAAGTTTAAATCCCATACCCCATGACCCAGTATCTGGCCTCGCCTCTCGAATTTGGTGGCGGGCCGTACGGGATTGTCCCAGTAACAATTACTACCTTCTGTGTTTTCCAGTGACCTGGTGTTTTCCAGTACCGTCATCATGTGCTCCGCGTAGGCTTGCCAATCGGTAGCCAGGTGGATGCAGCCGCCAGCTTTCAACCTTGAGGCGGCAAGCTCAGCAAACTCCGCCTGCAGCAGTCTGCGCTTATGGTGGCGCTTTTTAGGCCAGGGATCGGGAAACAGGACCAGTAATTTATCTATGCTGTTGGCATCGAAGCAGTTCTGCAGTACTGCTCGGGCATCGTGGCAGATGATGCGCAGGTTTGTGAGTTGATGTTCAGCAATACCATGGAGCAGCTTACCTACGCCTGGTTTGTGGACCTCAATGCCGATGTAATTATTCGCAGGCTCTTGCATGGCCAATTGCAGCAGAGAGTCCCCCATTCCGAAGCCGATTTCGACGTGCAGGCACGAACCAGCGGCGAACAGGTCCTCCATTCGCAACGGTGCGTCGCGGTATTCAATTACATAGTCGGCCCAGTGTTGATCGATCGCGTTGCGCTGGGAAGTCGTCAGGCGGCCGGACCGAATGACGTAGCTGCGGATAGTCTGGTGGAAGTCTTGACGACGGCTTCTGGTCACGATGGTGGCATAGGAAAAATCATGATGTGGGCCGGTTGCGGCTTAAAAAAAGGTGCCATCGACAGGCGAAGAGGCACTGGCATACAGGCGGCGTGGCATTCGCCCTGCCAGAAAAGCTTCGCGCCCGGACTGTACCGCTTTATTCATGGCAGAGGCCATTAGCACCGGATCTCCTGCTTCGGCGATGGCGGTGTTCATCAGGACCCCATCACAACCCAGTTCCATGGCTATGCTGGCATCGGACGCTGTACCGACGCCGGCATCGACAATGATGGGGACCCGGGCATTTTCCAGGATTAGGCGGATATTATGCGGGTTTCTAATGCCCAGGCCGGAGCCGATAGGTGCGCCCAGTGGCATTACCGCGACACAACCCAGCTCTTCCAGGCGCTTCGCGATCAATGGGTCGTCGCTGGTGTAGACCATTACCTCGAAACCATCGTTCACCAGTGTTTCGGCCGCAATCAAGGTCTCGGTGACGTTGGGATACAGCGTTTTCTGGTCCCCCAGAACTTCCAGTTTTACCAGTGTGTGACCGTCTAACAGCTCCCTGGCCATGCGACAGGTTCTAACCGCATCGTCGGCGGTATAACAGCCAGCAGTATTCGGTAGTATGGTGTCCCTGGCGGGCGAAATGACTTCCAGCAAACTGGGCTCATCGGTATTTTGACCGAGGTTTACGCGCCGGATCGCAACGGTAATGATTTCAGCGCCAGAAACTTCAAGTGCCGCAAGGTTTTGCTGAAAATCCTGGTATTTCCCGCTACCAATGATGAGTCGCGAGCTATAGGATTTACCGGCGATAACTAACTTAGTCGATGATTTCGTCTTCATTTTTCGTAGCCCAACATGTATTTCGAAATTTGCTTCTATCGCGTTATCGCTCTAGCCCCCAGCTATCTCTTTACCCCCCACCTATGGCTTTCACGATCTCGATGGTGTCGCCATTGTGTAGCTGGCATTGGTGAAAACTGCTTCTCGGTACTATTTCACCATTAAGCTCCACCGCGATGCGACCCCCGCGGAGCTCTAATTTTTCCAAAAGCTGCAGCAAGCTGGTATGTGCTTCCATTTCTTGATGGTGATTGTTAACAAGAACTTGCATGGAATCTTCTTTGTGTTTTTATTGATTGCGCCAGGGACCTGGCCAGTGCTTCTATATTTCAAGCTCTTGGCTAAGAGCGAACCAGCAAAGGCAGCCCCAGCCCGCTAGCAAGGCAATACCACCGATGGGTGTAATGGCGCCCAGCCATCTAATGCCTGTTACGCTCAAACCATAGAGACTTCCTGAAAATAAGAAGATGCCCAGCAAAAACAGGTAGCCGCTTATCCTGGGCAATGTCGCGTTGGGGTAAATCAACGCCAGTACGCCCACGCCCAACAGTGCCAGCGCGTGATACATGTGGTATTGCACGCCGGTCTGGAAGGTATTTAGCATCTCTGAACTGAGCCTTGCCTTGAGGCCATGGGCAGCAAATGCGCCCAGAGAGACAGCAAGAAATCCGTTGACGCTGGCGAGTAGTATGAGAAGTTTTAGCATAGCGACTGCATTGTGGATGGGACTGAGCAGGGATTCAAGTGTCGGTGTCTGTGTCGACTCATCAGCAGCGTTGTGGTGATTAAAGCCTGGCAAAAAAAAGCCGCGAGCTACGCGCGGCTTTTCTTCAAACTAGTGAGTGGCTCCCGGCAATCAGGCTTCCATGCTGGCTTTGATTTTATTCATTGCATTCTTTTCCAGCTGGCGAATTCTTTCAGCGGATATGCCGTATTTGTCGGCTAATTGATGCAGCGTGGTTTTGTTGCCGGTCAGCCAGCGACTGTTAAGAATATCTTTACTGCGCTCATCCAGTTTGGACATGGCCTGGTGCAGGCTGTTGTTTGTGACTTCTTCCCACTCCGCATCTGCTAGATTGTCAGCAAGGTCTGAGTTTTGATCTTCCAGATAATAGGCCGGTGCACGATACGCGGTTTCATCATCACTATCGGCGTCGGCATCGAAGGAGGTGTCATAGGCAGACATGCGTCCTTCCATCTGTCTGAGGACTTTGGCATCAACGCCTAAATCTTCTGCAATTGCCTGTGCTTCATCATTGTTCAACCAACCGAGACGTTTCTTTGAGCTGCGCAGATTGAAGAACAATTTCCGCTGAGCCTTGGTTGTCGCCACTTTGACGATGCGCCAGTTGCGCAAAATGAATTCATGCATTTCGGCCTTGATCCAATGCACAGCAAAGGAGACGAGGCGCACGCCTACTTCAGGATTGAATCGCTTTACCGCTTTCATCAAGCCGACATTGCCTTCCTGAATGAGGTCAGCCTGGGAGAGCCCATAGCCGGAGAAAGTTTTAGCCATATGCACTACAAAGCGCAAATGGGCCAGCACCAGCTGGCGGGCGGCATCGACGTTGTCGTCATAGTAATACTGCTTGGCGAGTTCGCGCTCGAGCTCAGGCGTCAACACAGCAATGCTGTTAGCCGACGCGATATACGCGGATAAATCGCGACCCGGTGCAGTAGGGCCTATAACTTGTATGCTTTTTCCAATACTCATATGTATCTTCTTAACATTTCTTCATCGGTGGAGTGAGACCCCAAGTAAGACCGTATTCTAGCATTTTTAGCTTCAATTCGCCATCCTGCAGTCATCTCCGAGTCCGTGGTTTTCGGGCTTGAGCCCGCACCATGATCGAATTATCTCATGGATGAATGCCGTACACATTGATCTACCATCAATGGTGGGGCCGAATTCTCATTTTTCAAGGGTCTAAATTTGTAATTCAAAGTAGCAATCCCCAGTTTAGGGGCTGACCGCCGCGATCTCCCTAAAACTGGTTAGCAGAGCTCCTATCCAACCAATTACGCCACCACCGAGAACCAGCGCAAGTATGCTGACAAAGCCAAAACCTTGTAATTGGAAGCTATTCTCATAGAGCTGTAGCAGGTTCTGCAGAGCCGAACTAAATCCAATCAAAATAAACCACTGCAATATCGCCGCCAGCAGACCTCCCCCCAGGCCATAGTACATACCAGTATACAGAAAGGGCCTGGCGGCAAAAGCATCGGTGCCGCCCACAAGTTTAACCACTCTGATTTCATCTCTTCGATTTTCGATCGCCAGTTTGATGGTGTTACCAACAATGAAGAACAGCCCCAGCGCTATCACCGCTGTGAGCATTTTGCTGATTATGGCAAACAGCTGTGAGGCCGCAGCCAGGCGCTGCAGCCACTGACTATCTACTTGCACCAGTTCAACCAGGGGGTTGGTTTGCAGTCGCGCAGCAAGAGCCGCCACCGCCCCCGGATCAACATCAGCCGGGGTGATGACGAGGCTAGCCGGCAGCGGATTATCGGCCATTTGCTGGCCGATTTCGAGCAGACCGGCGGCGGCGCCAAATTCTTCAAGTGCCTGCCGACTGGAGATAATCTCTATATGGGCTATAGCATTTTCTGTAAGCAAGTCTTCACTGACTTCGGATAAAACGGACTCATCGATGCCCAGCTCCATATACAGGCTTATTTGCGCCGAGCCGTTGAAATTCTCCAGCACCGAAGTAATGTTAGCGCTTATTCCATACAGCAAAGCCGGCAGCAGCAGACCAACGGCAATAACGAAAACCGTGGCGAAGCTGGATATTGGTGTTTTCAACAGACCTTGCAGCGTATCCCTGCCAGTCTTGCGGTGAATTTGTAGCCAGCTCGATAAGGACGGTGAAGCTTGACGCACCCTGGTATGGGCGGATGCCGACCTAGCGGGTTTCAAGAGCGGCCTCCGGCGTGCAATCTTTGCTGATCCTGCCGGCTTCCAGGGTAATTGTGCGGCAATTAAGGCCTGAAATAAGCGAGATATCGTGACTTGCCACTAACAAACACACACCAACGTCCCTGAATTGCTGAAACACTCTCATCACATCCGCTGACAGGTCCGGGTCCAGATTTCCAGTAGGTTCGTCGGCGAGGATGATGCTGGGCCTATTAACGACCGCTCTGGCTATACCTACTCTTTGCTGCTCACCGCCTGACAACATGGCGGGGTACAGGCGTTCCTGCTGCAACAGGCCAACTTTATCCAGGGCAGCGCGCACTCGACGGCGCGCATCCTGAAGTTGATAACCACAAATTTCCAGCGGCAGTGCGACGTTGTCGAATACGGTTCTGTCGAAAAGCAGTTGGTGATCTTGAAATACTGCTCCAATCTGCCGTCGGTGTTGCGCTATTTGTCGACGGGAAAATCGATTGATATTGGTGCCGTTGACAAACAATTGGCCGGCACTGGCCCGCTCCATAGACAGTATTAGCTTTAGCAGAGAGCTTTTACCGGCACCGGAACGACCAGTGATAAAAGCCATTTCGCCTTTGTTGATTTCAAAACTGATAGCCGCAAGGGCTTCATGACCGCCGGCATAGCGCTTGCTAACATTATCAAACTTGATCATTCCGCGAAAAGCGCGTCTACGAAAGTTGCGGCGGCGAAGGGTTTCAAATCGTCGCCCTGTTCGCCGACGCCAATGAATCGAATCGGCAGGCCCAGACGTTTCGCAATCGCGAATACAACGCCACCTTTTGCGGTGCCGTCGAGCTTGGTGAGGGCCAGACCTGAAAGCCGAATGCAGTTGTGAAAGCTTTCCGCCTGAATGAGCGCGTTTTGACCGGTAGTTGCGTCTAATACCAACATGGTTTCATCAGGCAGCCGATCATCCTGCTTTTTCAAAACTCGAACAATCTTCTCCAGCTCGTTCATAAGGTTGTCTTTGGTATGGAGTCGGCCTGCGGTATCGGCAATTAACACGTCTATTTGCTTCGCCTGTGCCGACTTGTAGGCATCGAAGATAACCGATGCGCTGTCCGCTCCGCTGGCTTGAGCAATGACGGGGACATTATTCCTCTCACCCCACACCTGCAATTGTTCAACTGCGGCGGCTCGAAAGGTATCGCCGGCCGCAAGCATTACACTGCGACCTTGCGCTTTAAATTGCGTAGCCAGCTTGCCCGCGGTGGTGGTTTTGCCAACACCGTTGACACCAACCATGAGAATCACAAAGGGCTTGTCCTCAGTATCAAGCGTGAGCGGAATATCGCAGGGCTGCAAAATTTGTGTCAGTTCCTGTTTAAGTCCCTGCATAAATTCAGCGGGCTCAGAAAGCTGCTTCCGATCCAGTCGCTGCTTGAGTCTGGAAATGATCTGGTTGCTGGCTTCGATGCCAACGTCGGCAGACAATAGCTGAGTCTCAATCTCCTCGAGCAGGTCGGAGTCGATGGTTTTCTCACCGAGGACTAAGCTACTAATGCCTTCACTGAGTCGGCTACGGGTTTTGTTTAAACCTTGTTTGAGGCGGGCAAATAATCCGCTCTCAGTAGACTCGTCTGCCGGGTTAATGGTTTGCGAAAGATCTGCAGTATCGGCACTATTCGCGACTATAGCCTGCTTTGCAGTCTTCTGTTTCTTGCCGAGGCCAAACATTGCTATAGATACTCAGAAATTCACCGTAAGGGGGGCCCTATGCT
Organism: Gammaproteobacteria bacterium; assembly: GCA_963694865.1. Classification (GTDB taxonomy): domain Bacteria; phylum Pseudomonadota; class Gammaproteobacteria; order Pseudomonadales; family Pseudohongiellaceae; genus UBA9145. Next base: position 7,584 of record CAVOFA010000073.1, read on the forward strand.
ACCACTAGCACACCGGGCTGATCTACGGCTGCTCTGCAGGCCCAAGAGATTGACTCAATTATCAGAGGTGCCCTAGTGTAAATGGGTTTATGATTCAGCCCACTGCGCCGGCTCGGGCTTGGTAAAGTAATGAAGGTATGAACAAGAAAACAATTCACAGGCAAAACAGCCTCAGGATAATAGGCGGCAGACTCCGTAACAGTAAGCTTAATTTTCCGGACATTGCGGGATTGCGGCCTACGGCCGACCGAACTCGGGAAACTTTGTTTAACTGGCTACAGAACGAAATTGCCGGGGAGGATTGTCTCGATTTGTTTGCGGGCAGCGGTGCGCTGGGAATAGAAGCGCTTTCCCGAGGCGCTAGGCGCGTTGTATTTGTCGACAACGGTGTGCTGGCAAGCGCAGCGATACTACAAAATATTGAGCGCTTGAAGATCTGCGATGCAGAAGTGAATTGTAGTGACGCCTGCCAGTGGATCGAACAACAGACAAAAATATCAGCTCAATTTGGTGTAGTCTTTCTCGACCCGCCCTTTGCCAGCAATGTGACCGCCAGGCTGTGCCGACAATTGGCAAACAGTAAACTGTTAAAGCCAGGTTGCAGAATCTATGTTGAAGCGGCAGCAAGCGTAGATGAAGAAGACATGCCGGAGAATTGGCGAATGCTAAAAACCAGGCAGGCGGGTGCTGTTCGCTATTGCCTGTACATGCAAGAACAGCTTCAAGAACCGACGCATGAGTAGCAACGAAACAATGACACATGGCACTCCATCCAAGAAATTCAAGGCCGCCTGGTGGTTGCCGGGAGGTCACAGTCAGACACTATGGAGAAGGCTGTCGCCGCCGGCAGGGATTGCTCACCACAGACAGCGTCTGGAGCTGAATGACGGCGACTTTATTGATATCGATTGGGCCGCTGGCAGCGGCTATGAAGAACATGCAAGCGAGACCATTGTAGTCATCTTGCATGGACTCTGTGGCTGTTCAAGTTCGCCCTATGTAATTGCGTTGCAGGCATTGCTTGCGAACAACAATATTTCCAGTTTAGCCATGAACTTTCGTGGTTGCAGTGGCGAGATGAATAGATTGGCACGCGCCTATCATTCAGGTGTTTCGGAAGATCTGGACGCGGTATTTTCCAAGCTGATCGAGCTGCATCCGCAGCGAAATTTTGTCTTCGTTGGTTATTCCCTGGGTGCGAATGTGTTGCTGAAGTGGCTGGGTGAAATGCAGAGCCACCCCAGAGTCAAAAAAGCCGTAGCGGTGTCCACGCCGTTTTCTTTATCCAATTGTTCGAGGGCGATGCTGCAAGGTGTAAGCAAATTTTACGGTAAGTATTTTGTGCGCAGACTGTTGGCGGATGTTGCAGCCAAGCAAAAGCACTTCGAGGAAATTGGGGATAACGCAGAATTACAGAAAATTGCCAGCCTGGGAGAATTCAGATCTATTTCATCAATATGGGAATTCGACGACAAAATTACCGCGCCCTTGCATGGCTTCCTCGATGCGGAAGATTATTACGAACGCTGCAGCAGCATAGGCTTCATCGATTCAATTCAAACCGATACCCTGCTGATTCAGAGCAGCAATGATCCTATGATCCCCGCAGCTTCGCTGCCGGCTAAAAGCTCGTTAAACCACAATATTGATTTTCAACTCAGCACCAAGGGCGGGCATGTTGGTTTCATCTCTGGAGAGCCGCGCAACTGGTTAGAGCACAAAATTCTGGACTTTGTTCTAGCAGGCTGTTGAAAACCTCTCAGCCGGCACGATACAGCGTTAAAACTCCGCTTTTTCGCTATATTTTGCCTTGTCTCGTGCTCGTCTGAGTGCTTTTCAACAACCTGCCAGGGCAGCTCTGATAATATGGGAGTGCTTTAGGCTCCGCTGAGGACCAACCGCGCTATGCAGAGCTGTCCTGGATTGGTTGAGCAAGCTCAAGCAATTCGCTAGAATGTTTGGCAAAATAAAATATTGAGAGATTTATGAAGATCGCCGTATACCCTGGCACTTTTAACCCTATCACCAACGGTCACACAGACCTGGTAGAGAGAGCATCTAGACTATTTGACAAGGTTATCGTCGCTGTTGTTGGTAACAATCGACAAAAGAGCAATACCCTGTCCACCGAACAGCGAGTGGAGCTGGCAGAGCAGGTGCTGAGTCACGTCGAGAATGCAGAAGTTTGTGCATTCGATACCCTGCTGACCGAGTTTGTCAGCAAGTGCAATGCGCATATTATCCTGCGAGGCTTGCGCACAGTTGCCGATTTTGAATATGAGTTTCAACTGGTAGCGATGAACAGGGTTTTGGCGCCCGAAATTGAAACTGTTTTCCTGGCGCCGGCACAGCACTTGTCCTATATCTCATCGACGCTGGTTAGAGAGATTGCGGCTTACGGTGGCGACATTTCCAAATTCGTGCATCCGGCGGTGGTCGACAAGATGTCCCGGAAAGTTTAGAACAAGCGTTGCAGTTATCTTTGGCAGCGGCTGCAATAGACCGTACTGCGCTGCCCTAGTCGAATCTCCTTCAGTGCCTGACCGCAACTTGTACAAGGCCTGCCGCCGCGCCCATACACTCTTAGCTCCTGCTTAAAGTACCCCGGCTTGCCATCGCTGCCGGTAAAGTCTTTCAGCGTCGTACCGCCGAGCTTTATCGCCTGCTGCAGAATTACCCGGATGCAGTGCGCCAGTTTTTGATAGCGCTGCCTGGCTATTTTGCCGGCTGCAATCTTGGGATTGATACCGGCTAGAAACAGCGCTTCATTGGCGTAAATATTGCCCACACCGACAACAATATGGCTATCCATGATGAAGGATTTAACGGGCGTTTTCCGCAATCTGCTTTTCTGGAACAGCACAGCGCCGTCAAAGTCATCCCCCAGCGGCTCGGGTCCAAGGTGTCGCAACAGCGTATGTGCGAGGACATCGCCGTGCTGCCATAACATGCAGCCAAACCTTCTTGGGTCGGTATAACGCAGCATTGTGGAGCCCTGCATCAGGATGTCGACGTGATCATGTTTTCCCGGAGCTTGCTTTTGCGCCACAATTTTCAGGCTTCCAGACATGCCCAAATGGATGAGTAGGGTTCCAGTGTTGGTGGCAAGCAGGAGATACTTTCCACGCCGTTGCACCGAAATGATGCGCTGGCCCACCAGCGCTTCACTCAACTCCGGCGCAACCGGCCAGCGCAATTTTGGCTGCCGTATCACCACCGCAGTCACTTTCTGGTTTTGAATATGAGGCAGAATACCCAGGCGGGTAGTCTCTACTTCGGGTAGCTCAGGCAAAGGGCTCTCCTAATTGATCGGCAGCAGTCAGTTCTGTCCTATTCGCTGTGTAACCGGGTAGCCGCGGGATTAAACAGCAGATACTTAATCTCAAGTTCCCCGGCTATACTTGGGCACCTCTGAATAATGGCATATGGTCTCTGCGTGGTCTGAAGCATGCAGCTACAAGACGCAGTTTGCAGCTAATGGCATCGTCCTTAGCAAATACTGCAACGCCGTAGATGTGTGCTTCAGACCACGCCCTTCGGGGCATACAGGCTGATTCGCACTCTGCGTTGCAACTTTTCGACAGGCGGACGCATGGCTTCAAAGTCGCGCCTTAATTGCAATTCAGCCTGTAGGGCAGAGACCGTATGCCATTATTCAGGGGTGCCCTTGGTGTTTTCTTCTCAATATAAGTGGAAAGGCAGGTTTGTCCAGTCAAATAGTCCTAGGCATCGATGCTGGTGGCACCTTCACTGATTTTGTCAGTGTCGAATTCAAACCAGCAATTGCCATCAAGATATACAAGAACCTTTCCACGCCCTCGGCTCCTGAGCAGGCGATTCTTGATGGCATTGCCGCCATGGGTTTGGAGGCGGCAATGCAACGCGGTGACTTGCACATTGTCCATGGCAGTACCGTTGCTACCAATGCGGTGTTGGAAGGCAAACTTGGGGAAACCGTTTTTGTGACTAACTACGGCTTCGCCGATATGCTGCAACTGGCCAGGCAAACCCGGCCGAAGTTATACCAACTGGAGTTTGCTGCGGTCGCACCGCCAATTGAGCAGGAACTCTGTTTGGAAACCGGTGGTCGCCTGGGCGCGGATGGAGCGATGCTGGAGCCCTTGTCGACGGCGGAGCTGGATGCACTGGTAACAAAGGTCGAAGCAATTAATCCCGACGCCGTGGCCATTAATCTGCTGTTCTCGTTCATCGATGATAGTTTCGAAAAAAGCATAAGAGACGCTCTTGCTGGCGCCGGTCTACGCGCCTTCATTAGCATTTCATCGCAGGTGCTACCCGAGTACAAAGAGTACGAGCGCGGTATTGCTACCTGGCTAAACGCGTCTTTAGGACCGATTGTGGGTCGCTATCTGGCAGCGCTGCAGCGGCAACTCGGCACTTCCACATTGCAAATCATGCAATCCAGCGGTGAAACAATTGCCGCTGACAAGGCGGCGGAAGCGGCAGTCAATTTATTGCTGTCAGGGCCCGCGGGTGGTCTCATCGCCGTTAAGCTCCTTGCGGCGCAATTGCAATTGGAGAAGGTGATCAGCTTCGACATGGGCGGCACGTCTACGGATGTGGCGCTGGTGGATGGCGAGATAACTACCACCAATGAAGGCAATATCGCCCAATACCCAGTTGCAGTACCCATGGTGGATATGCACACCATTGGTGCTGGTGGCGGTTCCATCGCCGGCATCGATGCAGGTGGGATGTTACAAGTCGGGCCCAGGTCGGCTGGGGCCGACCCAGGGCCCGCCTGCTATGGTAGGGGTGGCTCAGACGCAACGGTTACAGACGCCAATCTGCTGCTGGGACGACTGCCGCCGGATATACCTCTGGCGGGAGGCCTGCAGCTGAATTTGGAGCTGGCCAGGGCGGCGATCCAAAAATTGGCGGAAAAAACTACAATGACAGCAGAGCAGCTTGCCGAGGGGATTGTCAGCGTTGCCAATGAACACATGGCCAGGGCGATCAGATTGATCTCGGTAAACCGCGGCTATGACCCGGAAGAATTTGTGTTGGCCAGTTTCGGTGGTGCCGGCGGCCTACATGTGTGCGCTCTCGCCGACGCCATGGCCATGCGTCGAGCCATAGTGCCAGTGCACGGAGGGGTTTTTTCTGCACTGGGAATGGTGGTCGCCAATCGCGGCAGGCTATTTTCCAAAACTCTGGGTATGGCAAGCGATCAGTGCGACGAAGCCAGGTTGGATTTTGAATTTGAGCAACTGGAACAGAAGGGACGCTGGCAACTCGCAGCAGAAGGCCTGGAACCGACTTCCCTGACGACTAAACGCACGGTGGATATGCGCTATATTGGACAATCCTATAGCTTGAACGTGGAGTGGAACAGCCGACAAGAGGCGGCAGCGACATTTCAGCAGTTGCATCGGCGCCGCTACGGTTATGTGCATCAGGGAACGACGGAGTTGGTCACTCTCCGGGTTAGTGTTGTGTCCGAGAACAAAGGCTTTGATCTGCCAGAGACGAAATTCGATGCCGGCTGCAATAGTAATCAGCACACAGAGGTCTATGATAAGGCAGTGCAAATTAAAGCTATAGCACTGGCGGGTCTTGAACCGGACACGGAAGTCGTTGGCCCCGTAGTTATTTCGGCCTACTCGGCCACAACCTATGTAGCGCCCATGTGGTCGGCACATCGAGATCATTTCGGAAATATACTGTTGGAGAGGCTTAAACCTTAGCCGCTATGCAAGAATTGCCAAGCCCTGGCTTCGACAGCGACGGAGATTGGCAGGCTTGACGTATAAAGAATGCTGGCCAAGCCTGCCATTTTGGCTTGCGGGTGTTTATGCAAAATTCTCAGGTAAACTGGGATCAGGTAGCAGCCTGATGATGTGAACCTTAGTCCCCGGAAATTGAAAATCGCGTTATCCGCAGGACTGACTTGTTATTCAATCTGAAACACAGTGCTGGCGAGTTCAGCAGGCAGAAAATCCGTGGGCGGCACGATAATCGAAGCAAATAGACACAAACATTCCATACCCCTGTTGGCATGGCTGGCGCTTATCACCCTGTTGGCGAGCTTTCAGCTTTTGGCTCAGGAGCCTGCAGCGGAGCAGACTCAGCGTGATCCGTCGCTGATATTGCTGGCTGTAGATGCTCCAGTGGCAGTGTTAGCGGGGATAGATCCAGTACTGGCTGCCCCGGAAGTAGTACTGGACCTGGAAGATGATCCGGAGTCTAGGCAGAGACTG
>CAVOFA010000074.1:0-13627 GCA_963694865.1 Gammaproteobacteria bacterium
TGTCTTCTCGGCACTTCTTTTCTTTCTCATCATCGTTTTCCTCTCGGGTTGACGATGAGCTAAAAGTACCTCTTAAGCAATGGGCCAATTATGTCCAACTAGGGCTGACGGGGTACAGTTAGCCAATTGGGCTGCGTGTCTCCAGCCAAGTATTTCTGTGCTCGAAATACCGTATTTAATAAAATGCGAGGGTGCTACTATTTGAGGGCTGGCCTTGGTCCGATGCATATAAATAGAACTTGGCAGTGACGACTCTTTTGGATTTCCTTAGCACAGAACAAGTTAAAGCATGCCTCGCCACTCTCTGATTATTATTAGTTATACCTCTATTTGCTTAATCATTGGGCTGATTCTGTTCAACCTTAACAATGACACGGCACTAATATTGCAGAAATATATGGGGGATGATGCCTTTTTTACCTGGTGATAGCTAAAAATATTAGCCAGGCCGGATTCTCCAGCTTTGATGGACTTCATTTTACCAATGGCTATCACCCACTCTGGCAATTGCTCGTATCCGGCTTGTCGTATGGCGTTAGAGATGACTCGAGCTTATTACTCGTAACCATCTTGCTGGGGATCATTCTATCGATTGTCAGCTTGCTACTCATTTATCTCTTACTAACTAAATTCAGGATCTCCCCTGAATGGAAAGCAATCAGTCTTCTGCTCGGAGTATTTTTTATCCTTCTGCCAAGCTGGTATGCATTAGAACCTTTTCTGGCAACCACGCTATTTCTATGCAGCCTGTACTACTATTTCCAGCGTTACCACGACACCTCTCTGAAGTCTCAATGTGTCCTGGGCTTACTATTATCAATTACGGTATTAGCTCGCCTGGACGCAATATTTGTTACCCCCTTTTTTCTACTTTCTCTTTTCATTCGGACTAATAAAAGCGATCTTAAAAAACTTGTAGCTCTCTTCTATTTAGCTTGCTTCTATGCTATTCCAATCCTTATCTATGTGGGCTTAAATCTCTTTTATACTGGGCATCTAACACCCATAAGCGGGGCAATAAAGTCAAGCTTCCCCGAAATTACAATATCAAATCTGCCTTTACAGCTGGGCTATCTGGTGCGCGTGGCACCTCCGGTGATTTCCTCGCTATGCATCACGCTCACTCTGGTTTATACGCTAGCGAACCAACGCCAGAAAATTCCACCTTTGTTGCAAGATTTACTTCTCATTAATATTGGTGTGCTTTGTTTTAGTGGCTATGAGTTTTTGTTTCAAAAAGATGCAATGTGGGGATTAAGGCCATGGCATTTTGCAATACCTAATATTGTTATGTTGCTTTCCGTCGCTCCCGTCGTCTCCCGGTTTTTACCAAAGAGCTTACCCGTACTTATTATTCCTTTGCTGATCCTGGTTAATTTGATTGCAGTAAACCAAAAATTCCTGACACCGACTGCTACCAACCCAATCAAATCTGATCTATTTGCAACTGCGAACTGGATAAGACAGAACACAACGGATGATGAAGTAATTGCTGTTACGGATCCGGGAGTCATCGCTTTTTTTAGCGGACGAAAAACCATTAGTCTCGATGGTTTAACCAATGACTTCGAATATCAAAAGATAGTACAGAAACAAAAGTTACAGTCGTATTTGAATGAAAATAATGTGAGCTACATTGGCATATTTGCTCGAGGCCACGATACCAGCCTTCCAGTGAATCACATTCAGCTAAAAAGTCGCTTGTTTGACAGCTTCGATACGCTGATTCTGGAGGAAGGAAACCGGGTTTTCACATCGCCATATGGTTCTTATTCAGTGTGGAAAAACCAAATAAATAGTCAAGAAAATTCTCTTCAGTAGCTACAATATTGATCTCAAGACGCTGACTGGCAAGCAGAAAAATATTCTTCACTTACAATGAATCAGCCTGAATTTATTGGGGCAAGCGAAAAATCGATCGGCTGAAGACTATGTGCTCGGTACCAACCTGGGAGCTGCCTTAATCAGGAAGTGGTATGCCTCGTTCCCGCAATACCTCTGCGAGAATCCGGGCGCCATTGACGCCAGAAGGGAAGCCGGCATAGAGCGTCACCTGCGCAATTAACTCCGCGAGTTCTTCCGCGGTCAGACCATTGTCCAGCCCACGGCGCAGGTGTGCCCGTAGTTGATCGGATTGGTAGGCGGCCTGGGTCACGGCGATAGTTACCAGGCTGCGGTCACGCGCCGACAGTTGCTCACGAGTCCAGGTTTCACCATAAACCAGACCGTCGATGAGCTCATCGAGATAGGGTGCGCCGGGAAAGCGCTCATCGGCAAGCGGTAATCCTCTGTCCTCAAATACCTCCGCCGCCAATCGCGCGGCATTCACAGCGGTGGGAAACCCGGAGTAAAAGCTTACGTGGGTGATTACTTCGGAAATCTCTTCCTGGGTGACACCGTTATCCAGTGCGCGGCCCACGTGATAGCGTACTTCACTGGAGGCGTAGAGGGCGGTACCAACGGCGACCGTAATCATACTGCGGTCACGCGGCGATAACTCCTCTCGCTTCCAGGTTTCGGCGTAGACCAGCTGATTGAGCATATCGCGCAGGTACGGTGTTTGCGGGAATGCGCCCGGAAATTCCGGCTCGGGATCAACTGGTGGTTGTCGCGATGATGCTCCAGGCGGAGTGACGGGCAGGCCGCGTTCTTCGAAAACCTCTGCCGCAACCCGGGCCGCATTGACGCCAGTTGGAAAACCGGCATACCACAGCACGTGGGCAATGATCTCGGAAATCTCAGTCTGAGTGACGCCATTATCCAGTGCCCGGCCCATATGCAGGCGCAGCTCGTAGGTAGCGTATAGTGCTTGATTTACCGCGACAGTAATCATACTACGGTCACGGGCTGACAGGCCGTGACGTTCCCAGATATCACCGTAGACATAGTTATTGCGGATTTCCCCCAGGTAGGGTGTGGCATCATAGGCGCCAGGTGGTGGCGGGGGCTGTTGGGCGAAGGCTGTTGGTAACAGCAAAACCACAGCAAGCGCGCCCAGCGATCGAGCGCAAAATATGTATTTAAAACTGAATTTAGGATCTTGCATTGTCTGTCCTTCCTGTGGTTTATAACATTAATACCAAGTTTTTCGTCACTAAGAATTATTTCAACGCTGCAACCGTTGCTTTCATAGCAGTTATTACCTGGCGTAACTGTGAATCTGAAATGATATAGGGCGGCATGCAGTAGATTAATCTGCCAAATGGACGTAGCCAAACACCCAGTTCCGTGAACGCGGACTGGGCCTTGATCATATCAACAGGGTGCTTCATTTCGATAACGCCGATGGCGCCAAGGCAGCGAACATCAGCGACTTCAGGTAATGTTGTAAGCGCTAGAAGCTCTTCCGAAAGCGTACTCTCGATGCTCTTAACCCGCGCTTGCCATGGCCCATCTAAAAGCAAATTGATGCTGGCGATAGCGACGTTGCAGGCGAGGGGGTTGCCCATAAAAGTTGGCCCATGCATTAGAACCGGGGCGACACCCTGGCTAATGCCCTCACTTACTCTGTCGCTGGTAAGCGTCGCTGCCAGCGACATATAACCTCCGCTAATTGTCTTGCCCAAGGTTAGAATATCCGGGGTCACGCCGGCATGATTGGCAGCAAATAATTTCCCCGTGCGGCCAAAGCCGGTGGCGATCTCATCGAAAATCAAGAGGATATTATATTCGTCGCATAATTTCCGCAGCCCTTGCAAATACTGCGGGTTATAAATGCGCATGCCACCAGCACCCTGCACAACGGGCTCGATGATGAAGGCCGATATTTCATTATGATGTCTGGCAAAGAGCTCTTCTATTGCGGTGATTTCGGCTGCAACTATGGGCTCCTGAAAACCAGGGTTTGGGGCTGGTAGAAAATGAACTTTTGGCAGCACTCCGGAAAATAATTCATGCATGCCGTTGACCGGGTCGCAAACAGACATGGCCGCAAACGTATCGCCATGATAGCCATTTCTAACAGTTGCGGATCTGCATTTCTCTGGCTTTCCAAGGCTTGCCCAATACTGGATGGCCATCTTCAAGGCGACTTCCACCGCGATAGAACCCGAGTCCGCGAGGAATACCTTGCTCAAGGGCTCCGGCGTGATATCCACTAGTTTCTTGGCCAGAGTCACTGCCGGTTCGTGGGTTAATCCTCCGAACATGACATGCGACATTCGCTGGCTTTGATCTGCTAAGGCTTTGTTAAGCACGGGATGATTGTAGCCATGAATGGCACACCACCAGGAGGCCATGCCATCGATCAACGAACGGCCGTCTTCCAGATGGATTTCTACGCCCTCGGCACGGGCAACGGGGAGCGGCGCGACAGGGGGGGTGAACGATGAGTAGGGGTGCCATACGTGGTGGCTATCCAGGGCACAGATTCGCTCCAGGTTTGAGGAATAGTGGATGGCGTTTGGCTTTGAGTTTGTCATTTTTGCGCTGCTAATAATAACAGAATTAACTATTTTAATATGACTGCTAAAACATTACCTACTCTGTTATAAAAACGGCAATTTGACTAGATTTCACGATGCCTCTAAGATGGCCCGCCTCTCATTTTCAAGGTGACGTGAGCTGACAGATTGTTGAAAAACTCTCAGTCGGCACCATACTGCGTTAAACTCCTTATCGCACTCACCTGAGAATAAAATCAAATTGCCAGGATCCGTAAATGTCCAGTTTTGAAAAAGCGCTTAGGCAACAACTTGAACAAATCAAAGAGGATTCTCTGTATCGCCAGCGCAAGTCTCTGCAGACACCGCAGCAACCTGATATCAAGATCGACGGTAAGAAATTTCTGGCATTTTGTAGCAATGACTATCTCGGTTTGGCTAACCATCCCGAGTTGGTCGAGGCGATGGCATCGGGGGCAGAGGACTGGGGTGTGGGTAGTGGCGGATCCCATCTGGTAGTTGGCCATCAGCAAGCTCATCACGATTTGGAGCAGGCCCTGGCCGAGTTCGTGGGCTACCCGCGGGCCCTGCTATTCTCCAACGGATACATGGCCAATATTGGCGCTATCAGATCGTTGCTGGGCCCGCCTGACGAGGCCTTCCAGGATTACTTGAACCATGCATCCCTGTTGGATGGCGGCTGGTTAAGTCGTGCCAGAATTCAACGTTTTGCACACAATGACTATGACGATTTGCAACAGCGCCTACTGGCTTCACGGCAATCTTCTGCCGACAGTAAGCGTCTAATAATTAGCGACAGTGTGTTCAGCATGGATGGTGAGATTGCCGACATTCCAAGGCTCTCGGCCATAGCCAAACAAGAGGATGGGTGGCTAATGGTTGACGATGCTCACGGTCTCGGTGTGTTGGGTGAAAACGGTAGCGGTGCCCTCAGCCACTGGGACTTATCGAGCGATTCAGTAGAGGTTTACGTGGGTACCCTAGGCAAAGCATTTGGTTGCTTCGGCGCATTTGTGGCTGGTTCTGAATTGCTGATAGAAACCTTAATCCAAAGAGCGCGAACTTATATTTTCACGACCGCCCTGCCTCCGGCGCTTGCTGTTACTAATCTGAAAGCGCTCGAAATTGTGCGTAAGGATCAATGGCGGCGCGATAAACTGGCAGAGCTGATCGATGAATTTAAAACCGGCGCCGAGGCATTAGGCCTGCCTCTTATGTCGTCGACCACAGCGGTGCAACCCTTAATGTACGGGTCAACGGAAAAAACCTTGCAGGTGAGCGCGGCACTGGCGGAGCAGGGAATATTGATTACTGCCATTCGACCACCCACCGTGCCGGTAGGCACTTCCCGGTTACGCGTAACATTGAGTGCGAGTCATTCCAGCGAGGATGTTCGCAAGTTAATTAAGGCGCTAGCCAGGGTAAGCTAGTCAAGTTGCGATGGTGTAATCTGGAACTCATGAAAAAGCGCTTTTTTATCACAGGTACTGATACCGATGTGGGCAAGACTCTGTGTGCGAGCGCTTTGCTGTATCTTGCCCAACAGCGGGACTTGAGCTGTTTGGGTTTAAAACCGATCGCGGCCGGTTGCGAGGACGGGCACACTACCGCAGCTGGAGAGCTACGTAACACGGACGCCCTGTCGCTCATGCAATTCAGCAGCATTAAGTTGCCCTACGAACAGGTCAACCCGGTGGTCTTGTCTGCTTTTCTGTCGCCTCATATAGCTGCCGAGCGGGAAAATCAGCAACTGACAGTAAAGCGACTAGTGGAAGGCTGTATCCCCGGCCTTGAGACAAACGCACAGTTCACCCTGATCGAGGGCGCGGGCGGTTGGTATGTGCCGATTAATTCGCAGCAAACGCTAGCCGATTTTGCCGCTCAACTTGGCGCGCCGGTTATTCTGGTTATTGCTCTAAAGCTAGGTTGTATTAATCATAGTCTGCTTACGGTAGAGGCGATTGAGCGCAGTGGACTTAAGCTGGCCGCTTGGATCGGTAACACTATCGACCCGTCAATGCAGGAGAGGGACAGGAATATTGCCACCTTGACTGATCGGCTTAATGCGCCGTGCCTAGGTGTCGTGCCGCGAGTAAGCTGTGTCGAACAGGCGGCACCACACCTTGATTTATCGCCACTTCTTGTTTAGTCGTTGTTTAGTCGTTGTTTAGTCGGTATCTGTAGCAGCGCTGGGATTAATGCTGCGGGGCGCATCTGGTCTCAGTTTTTGACTGAGTATTTAGTCCCAGTTTTTTAAACAGGGCCAGGTCTTCAGATTCCTGCGGCAGATCGGTGGTTAATAACTTTTCCCCATAGAAAATTGAGTTGGCTCCGGCAAGAAAGCACAGCGCTTGAGTTTGCTCACTCATCTCTGTTCGACCAGCCGAAAGTCTGACGTAAGATCGGGGCATGATAATTCTGGCAACCGCAACTGTTTTAATAAATTCGAAGGCGTCTATGTCGTCTTCGTTCGCCAGCGGCGTACCTTTTACTTTTACCAGCATATTGATGGGAACGCTCTCGGGATGGGGTGACAGCTTCGCCAATTGTTGTAGCAAGCCAACCCGGTCTTCCTCTTCCTCGCCCATTCCCAAAATACCACCACAGCATACTTTAATGCCTGCATCACGCACGTTTTCAATGGTCTGTAACCTGTCTTCGAAACTGCGGGTGCTGATAACATTGCCATAGAATTCGGGTGATGTGTCCAAATTATGGTTGTAATAATCCAGTCCTGACTCGGCCAGTGCTTGCGACTGCGAGCTATTGAGCGCCCCCAGAGTCATACAGGTTTCCATCTCCAGATCTTTTACTATCTTTACCATTCCCAATACTTTAAGGAAGTCCTTTTCGCTGGGATGTTTCCATGCAGCGCCCATACAAAAACGCGTCGCCCCGCCGTTTTTGGCGGCTTGGGCCATCTCCCTAACTTTTTCCAGCTCCGCCAATTGCTCGGTCTCCAAACCAGTATTGTAATGGCCACTCTGGGGGCAATACTTACAATCTTCCGGGCATGATCCTGTCTTGATCGACATCAGGGTACTTAGCTGAATTTTGTTGGGGTCGAAGTTAGCTCGATGAACAGACTGGGCCAGATGGATCAGGTCCATAAAGGGCAATTGAAAAAGGCTTCGAATATCACCTCTATCCCAATCGAAGCGGACATCCCCCCAGTTTTTTTGGGTATTTGTGTTAACGGTAGAAGCTGCTGGTTCGGTCATTAGTGCCATTTCTGTCTCATTTTGGTGCTCTGGAAGGTACTGACGAGTTAACTCATCCTAAGCGACAATTGTCCCATGAAATTATCAAAAACAATATACAAACGACACCGATTTGTGCCTGAAATTAGCCAAGGCTCTAGTAGCCATTGAGATATCGAAGCTATGCTGGCCCAGCGAGCCTTTAGAGCTATATCGGGACTATGCTAAACTCTCCCGTCAAATAGCTAATAAAAACGGAGCCCAGCCATGGGTAAGCTGTTCGAGGAATTAAAGAGGCGCAAGGTCTTTAAGGTAGCTGTGGTGTATGCCGTGGTGCCCTGGCTGCTGGTTCAAATCGTTACCTCCATCCTGCCCACCTTTGATGCACCGCAATGGGTTAGTCAGACAATCATCTTACTGCTTGTTCTGGGCTTCCCAATCGCTTTGATTCTGGCCTGGGCTTACGAGGTATCCCCGGAGGGAATGAGATCTGAACCGGGGTTGCAGGCATCAGCACAAAATACAGCACCTCAGGGTCAGCGTCTCATCTATGCCACCTTTGTGTTGGTGTTATTGGCAGTTGGATTTCAGATAGCCGATCGACTCCCGTTTGATTCCGAGCCGGCTCAGCTTGTCAGTCCTGTTTCTGTTAACAGCTCGAATGACCAGGTAAGGTGAGCAATCCTGCCACTGGGGCCCATGACTCTTTCCCTGGGTGGAAATCAATCAAGTCGCACAACATTGAGCTTTTCACCCGATGGCTCTCGGCTTGCCTACAGTGCCCACAGCGATGGAAAAATACAGTTGTATATACGCGAGCTAAACCAGCTTGAGTCTCGGCCTTTGGGAGCAGCATTTGAATCGGTCGTTCCCACCTCGCTTGCCTTTTCGCCAGACGGAGAGGCGCTGGCTTATTACGAGGGAAATGATCTGAAGAGGGTGTCCGTTAACGGCGGTGGCACTCAAACTATTGCAGCGGACGTAGGCAGCCGCTTAATTGCTAGAGTAGCGGGTCTTGACTGGGCTGAAGACAACAGCATTGTAATGACAGATCAAGATGATCTTAGGTTGATGCGTATTACTGTTAACTCCGGTTCCGGTCAGATAATCGATATTCCCCTATTAGATAATGCTGGCCAGAGTTTTTATGGCGAGTCAAAAGTCTTACCTGGGGGGATGCTATGCTCTTCACCAGGAGATAAAACGGGCCGGGTGGGGGCGCGATATAGTATTAGTGGGTACCGATACCACGGATTCTAGAATTATTATTCAAAATTCGCGAAATGCCAGCTACGTATCCACCGGGCATATCGCATTCATGCGCGATGGTTCGCTATGGGCAGTGCCTTTTAACCTGGGGGCTCTGCAAATTAATGGCAGCGAAGTAATGCTTATCGAAAATATTGAATCGCTGGCAATTGCCAGCACCTACACACTCTCCGATAACGGTGATTTGATCTATTTAGAGGGCGATGAAACCGATAGAGGATTCCCAAAAAGCACTCTATCCTGGGTTGATCGTAGTGGCGTAGAAACGCCAATTGAGATGGAACCGTTGGCCTTTACCGCCCCGGAACTGTCTCCGGATGATAGTCGCGTTGCGCTTGTAATAGTTGGAGAACAAGGTACGGATATATGGAGTTACGAACTGGCCCGTAGCACCCCTCAGCCGTATTACCTTAACAGATACTGCTCATAGTCCCCTGTGGAGCCCAGATGGAGAGCGCATAGTGTATGCAACTCCGACTGGCCCGGAATCAATAAATGCCAGTGGCATAGGCGCTATCGAGCAATTGGCGAGTGTGGTTCCCGATGCTGGGGGCTACCATCTTGACCCCACCGCAATTACCCCGGACGGCAGCGATATTTCTTAGTCATGCGGGAATAGGAAGTACCAGAGCTATTTACCGCCTCAGGCGGACCCCGGAACGAACGACTTTCACCCCCCCTGTTGAACTCGGATGGATTTAGAAAGATGGCCGCCGCGCTCTCCCCTGACGGTCATTGGCTTGCCTATGTATCCGATGAAACCGGTCAGGATGAAGTATATGTACGACCTTATCCCGATATTGACAGCGGTAAATGGCGAATAAGCACAGCGGGCGGGGGCTCGCCGAGGTGGGCCACCGACACCGGAGAGTTGTTTTATCGAAACCCTACAGACAGTCTTGTCGAAACCTACTCGGTAGCAATATCAGCAGATGGCCAATTCAGCGCAGCGATTCCTGAGCTACTGTTTTCAAGTGAGTACGCTGAGCAAGTATCCAATAGCTATATGGTAGCGGCAGACGGTCAGCGCTTTTTGATGATGCGACCTGAATTTGCGTCAAATCGGACGGGTGCCATGGTTGATACAAATCTTGTGTTGGTTGAGAACTTCGCTGAGGAATTGCGGCGTTTAGTGCCCGCTGATCCACAGTAAAAGGGTCGCGGTTGGCCGCAAGTGGACCATTCAATCCTGAAAATCCGAACAATCCAAAAGGCCTGCTTCCGAGCCATAGTAGAAGTTGGATAGTAGAAGTTGGAAAATTTCAGGAAGAACCTGGAATCCAGCTCTGCACCGCAGACATTCAGGCCGCTAGCCCTGGCGTGCTAAACTCTCCTCTCAATTGAATTATAAGAACAGCCCCACCTCACCGGTGATTTGCTGGACATGCCGATCTGGAATACCTGTTTCAGTTGCTGGATCAAGGCCATGGCGGCGTACTGTTGCGCCGTTCAGTTACAGGGAAAATGCCGGTATTGGCAGCGGCGTCTTCTTTTAAGTTATCATGAGTACTATTAAGATTGCAGAGCGTAATTATGAAAAAGATTCTCCTCGTGGTACTTCTGTCAGGCGCTATTCAGACGGCCCTGGCCGCTGCCGATTCGGCTGCGCAGGTGGAAATCGAAAGCGCCTGGTTGGCGTTCACCAACGCCAGGGGTGAGGCTTCGCTGATTCGGGGAGATGTGGAGCATCCATCAGCAAATGACGTCTTCCGGATCATACCCGATGTCAGCGCGGATTCCCTGGACGAGGAAAAACTGCAGCTGGGCATCGACTTGTTTCGCGAGGGGCGATTATCCAGAGATGGATCGGTGGCCTGCACCTCCTGCCATATCAGCAGGATGGGAGGCGTCGACCGCGGGCCGGTATCTTTCGGAATAGATGGCGCCCAGGGCACCATGAACACACCTACCATCTTCAATGCCGCGTTGAACTTTCGCCAGTTTTGGGACGGCCGCGCTCTTACACTACAGGAACAGGCCCTGGGTCCGATCCAGAACCCGGCGGAGTTTGGTCATGATCTCGACGGCGCCGTGGCAGCGTTGGAGAGCATTCCCGAGTATGTGAGCGCCTTCGACAGGCTTTACCCCGACGGTATTACCGCTGCAAACCTAAGTGACGCCATCGCCTACTATGAAACCATGAACTTTACCGGCTTAGATTCGCCTTTCCTGCGTCAGTTCCAGGAAGAGCAGACGCCGTTGAGCCAACAGGCCCGCCGTGGTCAGCGCCGATTCGTGGGAATCGGTTGCGCCAGTTGTCATAACGGCGTCAACCTGGGCGGCAATTCCTTCCAGCAACTGGGACTGGCAGCATCCTGGTACGGTGTCGATCGACCGGCAAGCGCAGCGGATGACGGCCTGTTCGGGCGCACCGGTCGCGAGCAGGACCGACATGTGTTCAAGGTCCCGACGCTGCACCACGTGGCTGCCACCGGACCCTGGTTTCATGATGGCAGCGTCACTTCCCTGCAGCAGGCTGTGGACCAGATGGCGAGCTACCAGTTGGGTCGGTATCTGGAGAACAGTGATATCGATGACATCGTCGCCTTTTTGCGCTCACTGGGCGACAGCCTCAGCATGCTGGGTGACTGTACTGCAACTGGCGGCTACTCAGGGGGTATGACCTGTAAAATGAACCCGAGAGCCATGGGCGCCGCGCAAGGTGGCGAGGCGGCAGCGCTTGCCGCGGCTCGAGTCGCTCTGCCCGATCCGGCAGTGTTGGCCCGGCGGCACCAGGAAGAATACGCATTGGCGCTGGATCTCGCAGCTGCAGCACCGACGCGAATCGCCGAAGAGATGCGGCGCATCCACTCCGGCCAGGTGGCGCATTACGATTTCCTGCAATACGAGCACATTGAAATGCTGCGCCATGCGCGCGCACTTTCGTTTCCGCCGGCGAACCTCGAGCTGGAGCAGCGCGAGGCGGTGCTGTCGCAGGCTGCACAATGGCAGCAGTCAGCCGCGCGCTATGAACTAACCATCGCTGACTTCGTGCGTACCCAGGCCGCCGCCAGCAGCGCTAAAGCCAACATCCAGGACCTGCTGCGGTTACTGTCCGCCGAAGCGGACGAGAATGCCCAGTTGCTCCTTGCGCAAGCCGAACAGAGCGGGCTGGCGTTTTTCCTACAACCCGGCGCGGATACGCAACTGGGATTTGAAAGCTCAACCCGGGCGCTGCACGGTATCGATCTGAACCCGCAGCGACTCGAAGAACTCCAACTTCAGGTTCGCTTACTGCTGGCAAACGTTTCGATTCCCCAGGCGTGAACTGCAAGCCCTCTATCTGCTGATAGTAGCAACAAAAAAGTTGAAGTTGCTTCGGTGTCGGCGTCGCATAGCAGTAAGATTAAAAAGGACCTTGGGGTTTGAGACCCCGGCAGGTAGGATTAATGGAGATGCCGCGAGCGGCACTCTTTATTAAAGTCGTTCATCTGATCCCGATTATTGCATTCCTCAACGCGCGTCGAAATGATCTATGTGCTGGTTTAACTATTTAGTAAGCTAGCTTATAATAAGCAGCATCATGAAAAATACCTCGAATTCACGGTTTGGCTTCTTAGTACACGATGTTGCTCGCTTAATGCGCTGGAACTTTGATCGGCGATCGCAAGGACTGGGCCCCACGTTGGCACAGTGGTCGGTGCTAGCACATCTGCAACGGGGCGAGGGCGTGACTCAAACCACGCTGGCTCAACTCATGAACATTACACCAATCACTTTAGCTCGCCACGTAGATCGGCTGGAATCTAAAGACTGGGTAATACGAAAGGACGACCCGAAAGATCGCCGTGCTAAGCGTGTTTACCTTACGGATAAGGTTGCGCCCGTGCTGAGCTCACTGCAAAAACTCGGTCGAAAAGTCCGAAAACAGGCTTTGACGGGAATCAGTGCCGAGGAGGAGGCGCAATTGATCGATGTATTAACTCGTATTCGAGAAAACCTGACTGAATCCGGAGGACCCAGCGATGGCAGATAGTCAGCAAGAAAAATCGCCCGGTAAATCCCTGGTGAAACGCCTGGGACACTTTTTGATGCTGCTGTTGGGTCCACTCGTCATTGCCACCCTATTTGCAGAACCTCATGGGCTATTCGGTGCTAGATACAGGGATTCTTATGGCGCCACGGGGGGTTGGCACCATGGTGTCCATGATGTTGGTGGGGCGCCTTGTGAACGCGGTGGACCCTCGCGTGCTCATTCTTAGCGGACTCTTTTTCACCGCGACATCGCTCTACTACATGACTCAATTTGGTGTCTTTGTACCGCCCAGCATGTTGATCTGGACTGGAGCTTTGCAGGGGTTTGGCCTGGGATTTATTTTTATCCCATTGAATGTTGTTGCCTTTGCCACCTTGAAACCACGCTATAGAGCTGAAGCCGCTGCAATGTTCTCTCTGGTGCGCAATGTGGGAAGTAGCATCGGCATCTCGATGGTGATGGCTGTATTGAGCAGAAATATTCAGATAAATCATGCCTATCTTACAGAGTTTCTCACGCCGTTTACCCTGGGTTTCAGCTGGCAACAAATACCTCAGAGCCTGCTATCCAATTCAACCGCAGTCTTGGCATTTGTCGACCTGGAAATTACCCGACAAGCTGCAGCCATCGCTTACATCAATGACTTCAAACTGATGATGTGGGTCGTGCTGGCTTCTGCACCGTTGGTACTATTTCTGAAACGGCCAGCCCCGGCGGGCCTTAAATAAACTGCCCACCTCTAACAAAAAAGTGCCAAGTGGTGTTAAATTGCACCTATA
>CAVOFA010000075.1:0-13352 GCA_963694865.1 Gammaproteobacteria bacterium
TTTTTATGGCAGCACCATTACCCTTGCTATAAGGGTGCGAGACTACTCGAACGCCGTGTTGTTCACACAGGCTTACGGTGTCATCGGTGGACCCATCATTGACCACAATAGTTTCTGCGTCGGGCATTGATGCGCGCAGGCGCGGCAAGAAACCTCGCAGATTTTCCGCTTCATTTTTTGCAGGTATTACAATTGAAATTTTCATGGTTAAATCGGTCTCCCACCGCCAAGTGCTATCGCGCTGCCAAGCGCCTTTTATATTCTGCTTCCAGACTTTCAATTACTGGCAGCCTAGATGGTTGCAATAAATGGCTGTCTTTCCCAGTTTTTCGCGCTCGCTCCAGAAAGGTCAATGCGTCAGAATAATTGCCTGCGCTGGCGGCAATATTGGCTCGCCTGATGATCCGCTTCGCATCGGGGTACGCCTGAAAAGAGTGCGCGCGCTGAATTAAGGCAGGATCCAGTTGTCCTAAAGAGACGTAGAGCTCGGAGTAAATAAAATGAAAATCCGATCTCCTTTTCGGGAGCAGAGCTAACTTGTCAATTTTATCAAATAATAGGCCCAAATCAGCTGTTGGCGGATAATGCTCATTGACAAGCATCAGGCTCTCCATGCCTGTAACGCCGCCACCAGCACCGAGCGCGTTCAGATTCCAATAATCATCCAGCACAAAAGGGCCGGTGAGACCTGGCCAGTAGATCCGGCAAGTAAACAGAAGCAAAACCAGCAGTGCAAGTCCCTGCAGTAGCAAACTCAGATCCGGTGCCAATTGCTTGCCTGTAACTATTGGATTTCCCATCATAAGGTTAGCGGCCTCCTGCCCCACTACCAAAGTATCATGTCGAATGGCGAGGGGATTATTTTTTCCGCCAATGCTGGAAACAAAGAACTTCCAGGTAGCTCAGCCTGGCAACAGTTGTCAGCCTGGCCAAGGCTCACTACAGCCATGCCTGGCTGCATTAAGATCGTTCAAACAACTCGATCTGTGACGGTGCCCTTCCTGGTCGAAGCAGCGTAGTGTGATTGGAAATAGCCCTCTCTTTCAGGTGCCTGAGTATCTTCTCAATGGCTACCGGATTTTCCCGGCAGGCATAGATACGCACAAGCCCTTTATACTTCTCGCAGATGAGGCCTTACTTAATCGTTGTTGGCAAACGCCGTTACAACATTTTTTATCAATTGATAGCCGGCCTGATCTTCCAGGCTCATGATTGATTCTGGATGGAACTATACCGCTCGAATTGGCAGACTCTGGTGCTCGATAGCCATGACTACCGGCGCCTCAACTGCTTTAATCCCACCGCCATTTTCAGCCGCTACGGTTTGTGCAGTTACCCGCAAGCAATCCGGTACCGAGTGCGCGATCAGGGAATGGTATCTACCCGCCGTAAATTCGCTGGCTACACCGGTAAACAAGTCCGTGCCCTGGTGGCTTATCCGCGATGGCTTGCCATGCATTGGATAATCAAGTTCGATCAGCTCTCCCCCAAAATACTCCACAATACCCTGCAAGCCGAGACAAACCCCGAAGATCGCCACGTGTTTCTGCAAGGCGAGCTCAATGGTGTCCGCCATGGCGAATTGAGAGGGTGTAGCCGGCCCCGGTGACAACACCAACAAGTCAACTTGCTGATCTTGCAACCAGCTCCGGTCGCAGAGTAATTAAATCGACGCCGCATCTGCGGTAATAACTTGCCAGGTTGTGCACGAAGGAATCCTGATGATCCACCATTAGCACTTTGAGATCCTTGCCCACCGTACAGGACTGGCGCTCGGCTGCAGTGTGCCTGGCTCTGACACCACCCCTGACTGCGTCCAGCAACGCCGATGCTTTCAAGCGGGTTTCCTTTTCTTCCGCCAGCGGATCGGAATCGATCAACAGCGTCGCGCCTGCTCTGATTTCGGCAACTCCCTGCTTGATACGCATGGTGCGAAGCGTCAAACCTGTGTTCAGGTTGCCATCGAAGCCAATGTGACCCAGGGCGCCTCCATACCAGTGCCGGGGCGATTTTTTATGTTGTTCAATAAACTACATGGCAGCCAGTTTAGGCGCACCGGTTACCGTGACCGCCCAGGTGTGAGCCAGAAACCCATCCAGCGCGTCAAATTCAGGTTTTAACACACCTTTGACATGATCCACGGTGTGAATAAGCCGTGAATACATTTCGATCTGCCGCCGGCCTACCACCTCGACCGAGCCGGGCTCGCAGACTCGGGCCTTGTCGTTTCTGTCTACGTCGGTGCACATGGACAACTCCGACTCGTCCTTTTCTGAATTCAGCAGGGTCTTGATCTGATTGGCGTCGTCAATGGCGTCGCGCCCGCGCTTAATCGTGCCAGAGATCGGGCAGGTCTCGATTTGCTTAGCAACCACCCGCACAAACATTTCAGGAGAGGCCGCCACCAGGTATTCCTGTTCGCCAAGATTCATCAGTGCACCATAGGGTGCCGGGTTGCTATCTTTAAGCCGTTGAAAAACCTCCGCAGGACTATCCTTGCAAGGCTCGTAAAACACCTGACCCGGCACTACTTCAAACAAATCCCCACGGCGAAAGTATTCCAGCGCCCGCTCTACTCGTATTGCATACTCTCCCGGTTCATGATCGCAGTCCTGCTGCACGGCATTGGCCGGCACATAGGCCTGCGATCTACCACTACGACGAAAGCCGCCTGTCGTTTCGCTGCGCTTATCAGAATTCCAGCCGCAACAATCGAATTCGTAGCTGTAGCAGAGCGTCTGCTCGATGCGATGGTCAGCCACTGTAATCCGATCGGGCAGATACAGGACCAGGTCTCTGTCGTCCGGATTTCGATCCTGACAATGTTCTACGCCCTCAAACTGGAACGTCAAGTCATAGCCAAAGGCACCGTACAAGCCCAGATAGGGATCAGTCGGAGAGTAGAAACAATGCACTATTTCTCGAAGCACCGAGATCAGACTAGGCCTGCGACTCCGCATTTCCTCGGCCACCTGAGGTGCATCGGCTACTACGCTCAACTCAATCAGCTGCTGACTGCCGTCGAGCTGGTCGATCGCATCACAGTGCTGTAATGCCCGGTATATTTCCGGTAACAGGATTTCCCCGCGGACGTTCAATGCCTGAATCGACAACTGGCGCCCTCTTCCCACAAACTGCAGCGGAGGATTAACAAAACCAATGTCCCAGCGCGTATACCTGCCCGGGTATTCAAAACTGGAAGCCAGCAAAACCCCATGCTGGGAGTCGATTCCCCGCCTCAGTTCATCCATCGCCGTCAGGTAATCCAACTCCGCAGCCGCGCGTCGCACCCGGATACCACCGCCACACTGATATTGTATTTGGGGTAGGTTTTCATTTCGAATATGCATAGCCGCAAGCTCTCGATCCATCTGGCCGGCAAGAGAGTGGGGCGAACTGAAATATTTTTAAAGCAATAGGCCGCCACAACCCGCAGGCGGCCAGAGAGGAATACTAGAAAAGTTTCTCCTGGTTGCCTGTAGTACCAAGCCACCAGAAATAAAATCGTGAATTCATAGTGGCGCGATGATGCGCTCAAGCCAAATCTATGTCAACCCCTGCCACAGGCCTATATTGACACGCTACCTGAACAGCTTTCAAAAGGGTTTGGCGGCGTATACAACTGGGGCATACGGCAGTTACTAAAGAAACTAGCCAGCACCACTAATAGAAGTTGTTCGTCAGTATGCCCTTGCTTTAGCAGGTTCCGGCTATCGTGCTACCATCCTTTGCACTTTTGCTAATCGCGCAGTGATTACGCAAATTAAAGACTAGTCAGAGGAAGAAATTAATTCAAAAAATGAGCATCGAATTGAAACTGTCCGTCCTCGACCAATCGCCTATACTTGCCGGCGGAAGTGCCTCCGCAGCACTACAGGAAACCTTGCAATTAGCGAGGCTCGCAGACGCATTGGGCTACTACCGCTACTGGGTCGCCGAACACCATGGCTCGGATGCTCTGGCAGGTTGCTCGCCGGAAGTTCTGCTGGGAAGGCTGGGAGCCGAGACGGCGCAGATTAGAATTGGTTCCGGTGGTGTCATGTTGCCCCATTACAGCCCCTACAAAGTGGCGGAAAATTTTAAATTGCTGGAGACACTCTATCCTGGCCGCATCGATCTGGGCGTCGGTCGGGCGCCGGGAACGGACCCGTTCACAGCCGCTGCGATCCGCTACGGTTCCCGAGTGGGTCCAGAGCATTTTCCCATTATGGTGGTGGATCTGCAGGCATTGCTGAATGATTCAGACCCTCACACCCCGGGCATGGAAAACGCCCGTGCATTTCCGCGCGTTGAAACTCCACCGCAACTGTGGATGCTGGGCTCCAGTGAAGACAGTGCGACACTGGCGGCGCTTACCGGCCTGCCCTACAACTTCGCTTACTTCATTAACCCGGCAATACGCCCCGACATTTTTGACCACTACCGTGACCGCTTCAAGCCCGGGCCAAACTACGACAAGCCCCACACTTGCCTGACCCTGTTCAGTATAACGGCGGAATCAGAAGCAGAAGCTCTGCGCCTGTCCAGCAGTCGAGACCTGTGGTTTATACGACTGCTGCGTGGCAATCCCGGTCCCTTCCCGAGTGTGGAAGAAGCGACGAATTACGACTACTCGGAAGGGGAACTGCGAATAATTGCGGAAAACCAAAACCGGCGGGTAGTGGGCACAGCAACGCAGGTAAAAGAAAAATTACTGAGCCTGGCAGAGCAATTTAAAGCCGACGAACTAATGCTGGTCACCATCACCCATGACCCTGAAGCCCGGCGGCGCTCCTATGAATTGCTGGCGTCGGAGTGGTTTTAGGCTGACTATCAATCACTTGGCCCTGTTGCGCCGATGGACTCCGCAGCATCAAAGCTTTATGCTAATGTAACTCTGGAGCCGACGCGTGCTTCCACGCACTACAATAACAAGGAGATCCATCATGCGATCCATATTTTCCTCGCTCTGTGCTGTGTTTACACTTTGTCTGCTGGCGCTGCCAGCCTACGCCCAACTTGCCACCCCCAATCCGGCCGGCATGACCTATGGCCACGTCCACCTGAATGTATCGGATATAGAACTGCACAAACAGATATGGGTTGATCACTTCGATGGCGTAGTGGTCGAGAAAGGGCCACTGACTGCGGTGCGATTACCCAATATGCTGGTAGCACTCACCGCCAGAGAACCTACCATGGGTTCCCGCGCCACGCTGATGGATCATTTCGGCTTCAAGGTTCGTAACATGGCCAGATTTCTTGCGAAATGGCGCGCCGCCGGGTTCGAAGTGGGCCGTGAGTTTATCGGCGCCGAGGGTCAGTCCAACGCCTATATCATGTTACCCGACGATGTTTATGTCGAAATGCAGGAAGATCAGGGTCTGTCCACAGAAATCAGCGGCTATCATATTCACTTTGTCACTCCTCGCTATGAAGAGTTACTGGCCTGGTACACAGACATTTTCGGCCTCGAAATAAAGCCCAGGGGATCTATCACTACCACTACCAACGCGCCGGGAATGAATATCAGCTTCGGCAATTCCCAACAGGCGCGGCTGCCTACCCGTGGCGCCTCGCTGGATCATATTGGCTTCGAATTTGAGGATCTGCAGGCCTTCTGCGACTATCTGGAATCGAAAGGTATTGAATTTGACGTGCCGTTTCGGGATATACCGGCCATTGGATTGAAGTTTGCATTTATAACCGACCCGGCTGGTACCTATATCCAGCTTACCCAGGGTTATGATGATTTTTAGCGCGCATCGCTAATGAATCCCGGTATCGCCTCGAAGCTGCTGCTTACAAGTTTGAGCCTGATTGCGGCCAGCCGGACTTGTTCACAGACCATCTCCATGAAACAGATCATGGCCGCTACTGGTGGCTGCCAGTAGCAGCCATCAGTAGCATCGAGGCCTCGAGGAGCAGATCCAATAGTTACGACGGCGACAGGCGCGTTAGTAGCTTATTCGAACTGCCCTTCTATGCGCATCAGACCTGCCTTGATGGCGGTACCCCAAATAGCATTGCCCTTGTCATTTAGATGCAGTCCATCTTCGACGAAGATATCCGTCATAACCGAGCCATCAGCACGGAGGAATGGAGTCGCAACATCTATGTAGTAAACCAGGGGATCTGCATGGGCAATCTCATTCAGGCGAGCACTGACTTTCTGCGCATGCCCCCAAACATTTTGCCGGGCAATGCTCGGCTTCACCGACAAGGCATAGATTCGAGTAGTTGGCGACTCGGCGTGGACTTTCGCTACTATTTGTTCAAACTGGCTTATGATCTTGTCCTGGGGAACGTGGGCATTGGTGTCATTGTCACCTTCGTAGATCAGAATCGCCCGCGGTTTGTAGGCCAGGGCAACACGATCGATGTAGTACAGCGCATCCTCCATCACGCTGCCACCGAAACCCCGCGGAATCACGGACAGCGGTGCCAAAGCGGCGGCTGCTTGCTTATTCCAGCGCGCAATACTCGAACTACCGGTAAGAACAATGGCACCCGGGGCAGGCATGGAGATTTTATCCTCTGCTTCAAAAGCTTTGATAGCCGCTTCGAATCGTGTCGGATCGAACGTAGCTTGTGCATTTACCTGCAATGACAGCAGTGCCAGGCACAGGCTTAGTAATACAGTTGAAATTAGTCGGGGATGAGATTTATTCATGATGTAAACCCTCTTCTTGTTTTTACCAAGATTACTTTTAATATACTTTCTGTTACTGAAATTATATTGATTAAGCTTTGAACTGCTTTCAGCGCTCAATACTAATCGATACGCTCGCAAAATTCTAACCATCAGGACTATTCTGCTGTCGGATCCCGTAGTGTCAGCGCTGCATATTTTGGGTTCCGGACTAAAGCAATTCGGTTATGAATATTTAGCTGCGTGATACGCTGTTCATAATGCCACTCACTGCTGTTCCACCAATACTACTCAAATACAGTTGACGCCTATCTGATGTTGGCTCAGTGACAGACGAGAACCTGCTTCTCAGTTTCGCACCGTGAAATCATGTCCCAATACAAAATCACTTCCAAGTTGGCTTAAACAGTAACTCGAGCCACCGGAGTCGCCCTCGCTGGCGATGAGCAGTTGTTTCTCTACCAGCGCTGCCAGAATTTGTTCGATTCGAATAACAGGTACTACCAAATGTCGTTGCAGATAATTCACTTGCAAAAACTGCTCATCCGTCTGCATAAATAAATTCAACATCCGCTGTTCATCATCAGTGATACCGAGTTCCTGCGGACGGACATCTACTGCTTCCGGTTCAGGTTCAATTTCCACAGCCAGCTGCTCTCCGGCTCTGCCACCGGGTGGTGTTATTGACTCTGTTACTGTTTCCGTTCCGCTCTTACTTTGACTTTCATCATCGGCGTTCGCAACGACATTGCGCGAGATATTTGTACCCCGCGGCTTTTGCTGTGCTGAAAACCAGATCAGCAGCGATCCCAGCATGACGAGCCAAACCGGCAGTGAAATATTGGTAGTAACCAACTCGCCTGCACCGGCAATAAGCAGCGGCGGCCATTGCAGGATATTAGGGGGTAAAGCCCCCAACCAAACGAGCAAGCCCAGCAGTAAAATTACTACTAAAGAAGAAATGACTGAGAGTTTCAACATTCTCGGTAGTCGTTCATATTGCCCTATTGTGGCTTGCGCCAATGCCTTTATTGAATTATCTATACTAATGTAACAATCGGGAAGATTGCCCAGTAGAATCAAATTAATTGATATCTACCGCATACTCCTTCAGCTTCTCCAGCGCGACGATCTCAAGGGCTTTCTTGTGAGTGCGCATTAAATACACTCTCGGCGCCATATCTTGCTCGTAGGCTTCCAGCCATCGTGCCGCGCACAGGCACCAACTGTCGCCAGGGCTCAGCCCGGGAAAACCAAAATCCGGCATTGGCGTAGTAAGGTCGTTGCCGCGAAAACGAGAATATTCCAGAAAATCTTTGCTGACTTGAATGCAAACTGTATGCGAGCTGAAATCTTCATCGCTAGTGTTGCAACAACCGTCGCGGAAAAAACCTGTAACCGGATCGTTGCCGCAGGGGATCAGCGGTTCGTCGAATACATTCAAGGATTCATCCATTGTCTAGCTTCATCTCTTTGGAAATTGGTAATTGCAACAGGATCAGCGTCTTAATATCATGAACCAGCGACCCACGTTAAGCACATTAGCCAGGGCGGCGGCGAAATAAGTTAATGCAGCCGCTCTCAAAATGTTTCGTATCGCCGGGATCTGTTCAGCCTTAATATATTCACCGTCAATGAGTATGGGCAAGGCTTTATTGAAACTCGCATCCCACTCTTCCGGCAAAATAATCAGATAGGCTAACGCGCCTGCCAATTGTAGTAACAAGCTCAAGCCGATAACACTACCGACAACAAGTGGCGAGCGCAACACCAGGGCAATAACCGGAAAAGCCAGCATGATAGCAACGCCCAGCCGACTTAGTAACAGCGCCTTAGGCAGGTAGCGTTTGCGTAATTCAAAGATCTTTTCCCGGCGATGGAATTGAATGGCATGCCCCACTTCGTGCGTAGCAACCGCTATGGCCGTGAGCGATTTGCCATTAAAATTATCAGGACTCAGACGCACGGCGCCCGCCGCCGGATCGAAATGATCCCGCAATGGCTGAGTCTCTTCGACCTTAATACCATCCAATTGAAAGCGAGTCACAAGATGCCTGGCGAGTTCTCCCCCGGTCCCAGGTAGATCAGACAGCGGCTGGTTGTGCTTGTTCATGACCTGACGCACCCAGAACGAGGGAACATATACCAGTATCGCCAGCACCGCAGCAATAACTAACAGTAGCATGAGCACGACCGTCCAAAATTGAAGCAATCAGCACCAGCGTTCAGGTCGTTGACCTCGCGTCGAAGTTCATAAAAATTTCTCAACTCGTGGCTCATGACAAATTCCTCAACTGCCAATACCAGCGGCAGTATATGTGCTTGGAAATTATTAAGGCTGACGTATCGGTCTCGATCGAAGCTGGCATCACCGAGAAACTGCTGCGCCACCCGCGCGCGCTGCGGAAAGAAGCCAATGTCGAATGCGTCGGTCACGCCACTACCGCCGCACATCTGAATGCCTTCGTTGCTGACAAAAAAACGTCTCAGACAATTTTATTTTAGCGATACTGGCAAGCTTAGCCTTTTTCAACAGCCTGCTAGGGCACCAGCACTTGCCGCCCTCTAACTTTGCCGGCTTTAAGATCGGCCAGGGCCGCACTAACCTCTTCCAAGGGTCTTTCCTGAATTTCAATTGGGGCAATCTTACCCGCACGAACCAGTCCCATTAATTCGCCCATATCCTCCAGCGTACCGACATAGCTGCCCTGAATAATGCGCGCGTTCATGGCAATAAAGGGAATCGGCATGGTGAGTGAACCGCCAAACAAGCCCACCACCACCAGCATGCCGCCCTTACGCAAACAACCCAGACCATAATTGACTGAGGCCTCCGCACCAACGAAATCCAGCACTGCAAAAACGCCACCTGTGGCCTTGCGCAGTGCCCTCGATGTTTGTGGATCGGAAGCATCGTAGGTGCGGGTAACGCCGAGATCCTGGACCGCCTGCAGCTTGGCTGCATCTATATCAACAACAATAGGATCGATACCGAGAGCACGGGCAATCTGAATTGCCATCATGCCGACACCACCGGCGCCGATAATGACTACTTCGTCGCCGTCCGCCAGTTCACCTACTTTTTTCAAGGCCCCATAGGCGGTGAGTCCGGAGCAGGCATAGGTCGCCGCTAAAGCATCAGCCACCCCTCCCTTGTCAAACAGATAGCGAGCATGGGGAATCAATACGTGGTCAGAAAACCCGCCATTTACGACGATGCCCAACGCTCTGCCTGGTGTGCACAGTTGCTCTTCTCCGCGTTTGCAGGCAGCACATTCGCCGCAGCCAATCCATGGAAACACTACCCGACGATCACCAAGCTCTACGTCACTCGCATCCGCACCGATTGCCACCACTTCGCCGAAGATTTCATGGCCAAGCACCATACCCTCCTGCCCGACTTGTAATTGCTTGCCGCCACCAAGCTCGAATACGCCGTCGTGAATATGAATATCGGAGTGACAGACACCACAGGCGATCATCTTGAGCAGCACCTGTGTTCCTGCGGGCTGTGGTGTTTCTGATTCCACCCGCAGCAATGGTGCCCCGGGTGTAGCAGTTTGATATGAAATCATTCTTGGTGCTCTCTTATCAATTCCAGGCTTAAAATGGAGATACGTCAGCTATCAGTGACAACGTGGTTAGAGTCTGAGATATCCTCACAAATGATCGAGATAATTTTTCGGGCTATATCCACCAATCAGTTATTTCTGCGACCTTTTGGTAAAAGTAACAAGACTTGCAGTCGAAATAAACACTGAATCAGACAGGGGCTTGGCAAGGGCTGTTGTTTTGCAGTGACTAGCGTCCAGGGACGGGAACGCGGGAGGGCCAGGGATGGCCCACTGGAACGGAAAAACAACAGCCCTTGCCAAGCCCCGCTACACGCATCAATTGCCTACAGCAAAAGCTATATTTTGTGGGGATAATTCAGGATCTGAGCATTAGCGTTGCTCCGCTCCCCACTGCGCGAAAGTCTTGCCGGCTTCCGCCAACTGCTGCAACAAGGGCGCCGGCTTCCAGTATTGTTCACCATAAAGATCTCGGAATTCACAGATCTTGTCGTACACATTCTTCAAGCCAATCTGATCTGCGTAATACATCGGCCCGCCCTTCGCTACCGGAAAGGCATAACCAAATACGTAAACCACGTCGATGTCACTGGGGCGCTGAGCAATGCCCTCTTCCAGAATTCGGGCACCCTTATTGATGAGCGGATAGAGACAGCGTGCCAGTATTTCTCCGGCAGAGATGTCCCGTTGCTCGACACCGATTTTTGCCGCTTCGTTCTTAATCATGGCCTCCACCTCAGGATCATCCATGCGCCTGCGAGTTTCCGGGTCATACTTGTAGAACCCGGAGCCGGTCTTCTGACCGTGGCGACCCATCTCAACCAATACGGTGGCCATGCGGTAGAGTTTGGGATCGTCGGGCAGATCGGTACGGCCCTGGCGCGCCTTGTAACCCACGTCCAGTCCCGCCAGGTCACCCATGGCCAGTGGCCCCATGGCCATGCCAAAGCCCTCCAAAGCGGAATCCACTTGTGCAGGCGTGCAACCATCCATTAGCAACATTTGCGCCTCGCGGCCATAGCCACCAAGCATGCGATTGCCGATAAAGCCATAGCACACCCTGGACATCGCGCAGACCTTATTGATGCGCTTACCAATCTTCATCGTCGTCGCCAGAACATCGTCGGCAGTCTTGTCGCCGCGCACAACTTCCAGCAACTTCATTACGTTGGCCGGGCTAAAGAAATGCATACCCAGAACATCCTCAGGCCTGCTGGTAGCGCCGGCAATGGCATCGACATCCTGATAGGAAGTGTTAGTAGCCAAAATAGCTCCCGGCTTGCAAACCGAATCCAGCTTGGCAAATATTTCTTTTTTCAATTGCAGATTTTCGAAGACTGCCTCGATCACCAGATCAGCCTCACCGAGGTCATTGTAGTCGGTGGTACCGGAAATCAATCCGATGCATGACTGCATCTGAGCTTCCGTCAACTTGCCCTTCTTGTGGGAAATTTTGTAGTTCTTCTTGATGATTTCCATACCCCGTTGCAAGCCTTCATCATCAATCTCCAGCATAAGCACCTCAATGCCCACGTTGGCGAAGCACATGGCGATGCCACCGCCCATGGTGCCGCCACCAATAACTGCAAGCTTTTTAATATCGCGCAGCGGCGTGTCTTTCGGCAGATCCTTTATCTTTGCAGCCAGTCTTTCAGCGAAGAAAATGTGCCGCATGGCAGCCGATTCGGGAGAGCTGGCCAACTCACGAAACAATTCTCTTTCTCGCTCCAGGCCCGCATCCATGGGTAGATCGACGGCCGCCTCAATGCAGGAAACAATTTTATCCTGGGCAATCTGACCGCGTGCGCGACGCGCCAGGCGCTCACGAGCAGCATCGAAGAAACCTGGCTCCACGGTCTCGGCATCGATCTTGATATCCCGCACCCTCTTAAGAGGTGCACCTGACTCTACAAGGCCTTTCGCGTAGTCAATCGCGCCTGCCTGCAGGTCTTCATTGTTGATAATCTCGTCCACCAAGCCCATGTCGCTGGCCTTGGCAGCGGCAACCGGATTACCACTGGTAATCATGTCCAGCGCGGCTTTAACACCGGCTAAACGCGGCACTCTCTGGGTGCCACCGGCGCCCGGTAGCAAGCCCAGTTTTACTTCTGGCAATCCCACCTTGGCCGAGGCAATGGCGCAACGGTAGTGGCAGGCCAGTGCGACCTCGAAGCCTCCTCCCAGCGCGGTGCCATGAATAGCGGCTATTACCGGTTTGCTCGAATTTTCAATCGCTGTCAAGACCGCGGGCAAGCTCGGCTCCCTGGGTGGTTTACCGAATTCCGTGATATCGGCTCCGGCGATAAATGTACGGCCCTCACAGCGCAATACGATGGCTTCAGAGGCGTCTCCCTGCGCCGCGGTCACTGCATTGAGAATACCTTCCCGAACACCCTGTGCCAGGGCATTAACCGGCGGGTTGCGCACACTGATTACACCAATATTATCTATAAGTTCGTAGCTGACCAGATCCGGCATAATAATTCCTTTCCCTCTTCAATTTTTTGCAAATTTACACAGTGTGTTTAAGGTGTAGCAAGACTATTAGTCGACCCGTTCCAATACAGCAGCGATACCCTGACCGATACCGATGCAGAGACTAACCACCGCATAGCGACCCTTGCTGCGCTCCAGTTGCCGCATGGCAGTTATAGCCAAGCGGGCGCCTGACGCTCCCAGCGGATGTCCTATAGCTATAGCACCACCGTTTGGATTGACACGGGAGTCATTAAAATCCACTTCCAGCAGCTTCAAGCAACCCAATACCTGGGGCGCAAAGGCTTCGTTAATTTCGATGATGTCCATATCCGCCAGTTCCAGACCGGACCTGGCTAGTGCCTTGCGAATGGCAAACACAGGTCCAAATCCCATCACTCGCGGCTCCACCCCGGCGACCGCGCCGGCAATAATGCGTGCCCTGGGTTTAACAGCTGCTTTCTCACCGATAGCTCTATTGCCTACTATCAGCGCGGCAGCACCATCATTAATACCGGAAGCATTACCGGCAGTGACTACGCCGTCGTCAAACAAGCTGCGCTGTACGTCGTCAAACCATCTTGGACAAAGTTAGCTCTGATCTAAGAGGCACATTAGCCCATCCGGGTTAATAACTTAGTCTGTTTATCGTAGTGCATTTTCCGGCGCATAGC
>CAVOFA010000076.1:0-13180 GCA_963694865.1 Gammaproteobacteria bacterium
CATTTCCTCACTGTTTTCGACAGACGGCACTTCTATTCGCCACCGTAACGATTAAGGTCACTAACTTGCTATTAAATATTTGATAGATAATTCGGTAATTACCCTGCGAATTACAGGAGTATCAGCAACGTTTTATGAACTACTACAAGCCTTAACGCTACCACGAGTCATTGGACACTTTGGCTATGCGCCGGCAGATGCACCAGGATAAGCAAGCTAGATTATTAACCCGGATGCGCTAATGTGTCTCTTAATTTGGAACCAGATTAGTCCAAAAGGATTTGGCGACGTACAGTTTACCGACGGTGCAAAAACACTTAGCGTAGAGCCAGAGTAATGCCGAGCAATGGCGTCGTCTGACGACGCCATTGATTTCCCTATTTACTTTAGATTCTCATCCAGAAAGTCCACCAATTTGTCAAAAAACTCCACTCTGTTTTCTGAGGAATTGAAATTGTGCCCTTCGTCTTGCTTGACGAAGAACTCATGTGCTTTATTGGCTTCCTGTAGCGCCTCCACAAAATCTTCGGCCTGGTCGAATGATGTCAGTGTATCCCTAGCTCCGTGGGCTAGCAGCAGTGGCACCTGAATTGCATCCACGTTTTCTGAAGGAGATTGTTCGAGGCGTTCCGCAGGATTCAAATCCATCGAATCTCGAGTCGCCTGCCGCGCTTCCGGAACGGGTAAATAAGGGGCGCGGTTGGTGTTAATACTGCTTAGATCGTAAAAGCCCGATAAGGCCGCTGCGCACTGGTAACGTTCGGGTTGATCTATGACCGAAGCGACTGCCGCGAAGCCGCCGTAGGAAGTGCCGAACAGGCAAATACTGTCCTCACTAGCGATTTCTCTTTGCACTGCCCATCTTACTGCCAGCGTGATGTCATCAATAATCCCTGTTCCCCACTCGCCAGTTCCTGCAAGCTGGTGATTAAGCCCAAACCCGGAAGAACCCCGCGTATTGATTTGAAGTACCGCATAACCGTGATGCGCCAGAAACTGAGCCACACGGTTGAATTCAGGCAAGGCTCTGCTGCCGACAGGCAATTCATTGGGTATTACCACAGTAGGCAAGGCTGTTTCAGTTCCTGCTGGCACAGTGACATAGCCATGTAGGGTCAAACCTGCAGAATTTCGAATTGCAAAAGCATTTACGTCGGCCATCTGCTCTGGCTTTAATTCGCTATTGGTACTGCCCAGCTGAGACAAACTTTCATTTTCTGCATTGAAAAGGAAGAAATCGCCAATGCGATGAGGACTGCTTACTTTGAAAGCAATCAGATTCTTGTCAGCATCGGCACTGGTTACCTGAATGCGTTCTCCACTGAAAAAGGAATCCAGTTTTTGCTGCAGTGCAACTTCCTGGTGCTGGGAAAAGTAGTTGGGCTCGACATAGTCGCCAGCAAGCCTTACTCCAATAACTTCAGAGCTATTAATCGCGTACACCAGGTCTTCCTGGTTGATATCGAAAGATTCAGATTCGAGCAGAGTAGTAATGGAGCCTGCGTCATATTTCATTAAGGCCTTGGTGCTGGCAGAATCTCTGGCCAAGAAGAAAAAACTGTTGTTATCTTCGCTGAAACCAACAGCTTCAACGCTCAGCACTTGATCAGCCGCCGTGCGGCTAAATTGATCGCTTATATTTTCCCAATCTGCATCGGCGGAGGTGCGATAGCGCAGCCTGGCATTATCATCATTGTTGGCAACGGCGAGTCGAAATACGCCTTGATTGTCAGCAAATAGCTCCCCACCATTAAGTGGTCCTCTCAGTTCATTACTAATGCGCACAGCAGAACTGCTGTCGGCAGCGGGAGCAGGTATGGAAAGGTTGGCACCGCGTGGGCGAGAATCGAGATTGCGCCCGGTGAATTCAAACCTTGTCACCAGGATTTGATCGGGATTAGAAGGCAGAATATGGCTTAAGGTGTTGATTGCCTGTTCGCCGGCATTGCTGCCAGCAATGGTCCTGCCTGTTGCGCTCGGGACATGAAAAGCAAACAGTTCTCCACTGGGAAGCGCGCGACTCCTGCCGATGCCTATGCGTGAGGTGGCGACGATGATTTCATCATTTCCTTTCCATTGATAATCGTTGATGATTTGGCCTTCTTGGGTTGAAGTTTGTGTCACCAGTTCATAGTCATTCGTGGTCAATATCATAATCCGGTCAAAATTGTCCATGGACAACACCATGGCGATACGGGAGCCATTCGGCGATATTCTTACATCGGTAAGCCCATCGGTATTAAAAAAGCTGCTTGTAGGGATCGATTGACTGAAAACTGCAGTTGCGTATAAGGCGGCAAGTAATAGCAGTGACTGGCCTGCTCTCTTCATGTGCGGCTCCGGGAGTATTAGATGGGAGATACCTTTCGTTATGGCATAATAAGAAGAAATTGGCAATCGCTATTGTGCCGGCAGGGAAGTGATTGCGGTAAAGCGAGTGCGGTTTTACATGTCTGCCTGGTAATTGGCGAGCTGTTTTAGTCCTAAACCCTTGAATTCAGCGATGGCTAAACCAGCAGCGACACTGATGCATGGGACCTGCTCGATAACCCTATTCGGGAACAGGGATCGAGTATATCCCGTACCGGAGGGATGAGTGATGAACCCCTCGCTGGTTTATGAATTAGAGAAGTCGTAAAGATAAAATAGAGCATTGGATGAATATGGAAAAGCTCAACCATTGGCTTACGCTGGTAGCGAACTTCGGGGTAATAGCTGGCGTGGTTTTTTTGGCTTATGAACTCCGGCAAAACAACGAGCTATTGGAGCAAGGGTCACGTTACTCCATGCTTCAAAATCAAAAAGATTGGACTCAATTTATTGCCAGTAATGAAGAGATTTCGAATCTACTCTATGCAAGATGGGGGCGCGGATGGTTGACCTGATATTGCCTACTGCGTACAGTTGATGCATTACTAAGCAGGCCAACCGATCGATTTATTTAGTAGAGCCAGCGGCCGCGTAGAATTTTCGGGATTTAGAGGCTATGCGATCAAATTTAGCGACGGTTAGGCAGAAATAGCAGGAGATATTCACTGAGAACATTAACTTGGCTTAAGACGGGACTTCTGGCGACAGCTATGGTGCCAGTAATAGGCAGTGCCGCTGACCGGGTAGGCGATTTTTCGCTGCTGGATCAGGCTGGCTATTTTCACAGTATGAGCTGGTACGACGATCATGTCGCTATCGCTTTCCTGGTACAGGCTAACGACAGTCAGGCGACTGCAGATGCGCTGCCAGCCTTCGAGGCGCTGCAGACCAAGTACGCCGATCGGGGCATCGAATTTATGATGATCAACCCAATGGGCTTATCTAACCGGGAGGCTGTGCAGGCACAAGTAGCCGAGTACGGTGTTGATATTCCGGTACTGATGGACGATGCGCGCATTGTCTCGGAAGCCATGGGTATTGACAAAACTGGCGAAGTTTTTGTCTTTAATCCGAGGCAGTTCACCGTTGAATATCGAGGTCCGGTAGCAGACGCAGAGAATGCGTTGCAACAGCTTATCGCCGGAAATGCTGTTAGCAATGCGGTTGTGGCTACCACCGGTGCTGCCGTCAGCTACCCTCTCGCGGTCAGCCACCAGCAAACTCCCGTATCCTACGAGAAAGACATAGCACCAATCATTGCCGAGAATTGTGCAAGCTGTCACCGCGCCGGCGGTATTGCACCCTTCGCGATGGACAGTCACACCATGCTGCAGGGCTGGGCGCCAATGATTCGTGAAGTCCTGATGACCAAGCGCATGCCGCCCGGTCAGCTGGACGGTCACGTCGGTGACTTTATCAACGATATGTTGATCACCAATGAAGAAATCCAGAAAGTTGTGCACTGGGTCGAGGCTGGAGCGCCCGTAGATGGCGACAACGACCCCCTGGCTGCATTGACCTGGCCAGAAACCAAGTGGGCATTTGGCGAGCCAGATTACATCATCCAGATTCCTGCTCAAACTATCCCCGCTACCGGAGTTCTGGACTACCGTTATATCACCGTGCCGATAGATACAGACCAAGACCACTGGGTACGTGGTAGTCAATATGTTGCCGGAGACCGCACCGTGCTGCACCATACACTGAATAGCCTGGTTGAGCCTGGAGCAAGCCGACGCGGTGGCTTCCTCGGCGGCGGCAATCCAGATCAGGCCAATATTGCAGCTTATATTCCAGGTTCCCAACCACGCATGGAACCCCCTAATACGGGTGGATTACTGAAAGCTGGTTCCAGTCTTAATCTGCAATTGCACTACACGACCAATGGCCGAGAGACGGTGGATTCCGGCGAAATCGGACTGTGGTTTTACCCGGACGGAGAAGTGCCCAAGGAGCGAATGTCAGGAGATTGTGCCTGTATATTTACACCGACCTGGACCAATATTCCTCCTAATGATCCGGCTTTCGAGCAGACCGAGACCATCACTATTGCCAAGGATGCCTATATTCACAGCATGCTTCCCCACATGCATTTCCGTGGCAAATACATGCGCTTCTATGCTGACTACCCGGATGGTTCCAGTGAGGAGTTGATCAACATCGCCAACTACAATTACAACTGGCAGTTGGCCTATACCTATGAAGAGCCCAAATTTGTACCGGCTGGCACCAGGATCACGGCCGTAGGGGCGTTTGATAACTCAGCACAAAACCCGGCGAATCCGGAACCGGAGCGATCCGTGCCCTGGGGACAGCCGAGCTGGGACGAGATGTTTTTCGGAGCCGTGCAGTTCAAGTACGCCGATCAAGGCAGCGACTAGGGGCCGGTTTGTTTGGGAGTTGGGTTGGGATTGCTACAAGCCTTCAGCACTTCGTTAAAGGGTTTTCGTAAATTGCTCACCTACTAAAAGTAGGCTCCGCATTTCCGAAAACCCTTTGCCTCGTTCTGAAGGCTTTCGCTAATCCTCCAGTCGGCGGTTGGTGTACTTAAGCAAAAGCAAAAGCAAAAGCAAAAACCAAGGAAACTCGAGCGCTGTTGCGTGCTCGGGTTTCTTTGGTTAAAAGGGTTTAGAGGATTTGGAAAATATCGTAGGCAACTTTGCCAGGGATTTGTTTGCTCTTGCCTATGCAGACAATGTGATTTATCCAGTCGTATTTTTCTGACGCTGTTTGGAAGATAGGACGAACTCGCCAGTACACGCCATTGTCACCCGGGCGGACAACGCCAGTATAGGACATGTAAATTACAACCCCGTCGTCGGTATCCAGCGCAATACGAACATCGAGACTGGTGTGACCGGAAACCTGCGTAATCCAGTCGGCGCCGCCATCGCGTACAGTACCCTGCAAACGCGGCCCACCAAATGTACCGCCGGTTACCGGAGCAATGCGGGTGTGTCCGGCATCGAGTTGGTCGCCGACATCCAGTGAAAGCTCAATTAAAAATTCTGATTCAAGTGCACTGGCTGCGCTCTGGGCATTCGCCATATTGCTTGCTCCTACAGACGCCGCCGCCAATGCGGTCGCGCCAAGTTTGGTAAATTCCCTGCGGCTTATAGGTTTCCTGAAATCGCTCATTGCAGTGCTCCTCATAGTAGTGTGGCGCCATAATAAGACCATTAAATCAGATTGTCATCGCATCTGTTTGAAAGCGATTATCGAAGCGCCGCAGAATGGTCGGTAGATAAAGCAGATCCAGTACCAGTGCGAGTAATACGATTGGCACCAACAGCTTTGCCGCCTGTTGAAAATACAGTGTGCTGGCGCCGATAAGGATAGTGGTGCCCAGCGCCAGAACCATTGTGGTAATAGTCAGGGCGGGTCCAGCGGTCTTTATGGCATGGTTGATGGCGCTGGTCTTGTCGGCCCCGTCCTTTCTGCTTTCAAGGTAGTGGCTAAGGATATGCACGGTGTCATCCACCACCAGGCCGATGCTGATGCTGAATAGCATCATCACAAAAGGGTCTAGTTGGCCCACGAAGAGAGCCCACATACCAAACACCATGGTCGCAGGCAGCAAATTAGGAAGAACACTCAAAATGCCAAAGTAGACGCTGCGCAGGCCCACTATGAGGCTGAGAGTTATTAGAAACAGACTGAGCGAGTAGCCCTGCAGCAATTCGATAGTAACCAACTCGTCCATACGAGCGAATAGTAAAATGCCACTGCCATGGATTAAATCTGCCTGAGGGAAGTCTGCTTCGAATTTTTTGGTGATGCGTTCGTCCAGGTCGATTAATTCCTGGTTGGACAAGGGTGTCGCATTGACGAACAAATTCATCAGGGAAAAATCATTATTTATAAACCTGGAGAGCGGAAAGTCTTCACTCTGCACGGTCTCATAGCCATTCAAATAATTGGCAATGGCATTGATATCATCCGGGAGTCGATAAAATTCGGAATTGTCCTGATGCTGAACTCGATTGACAGTCTTGACAATGTCGATGAGGCTGGCGGCTGATTCAACATCTGTTTGCTGTTGTAGCCAGCGCTTGAATCCATCGACTCGCTGTAGAAAGTCAGGTTCGATCGCGCCATCGATAACGCCGGTATCGAGTCCATAGCTCAGTGCGGGGCCGCGATTCAGGTGCAGACTCACCTCATCGTAGTACTGCTTGATGTCGGAGTCGGTGGCGATGAAATCCAGCCGATTAAAATCGGTTTCGTTGAGAGGCAGTAGCAGTATGGTCAAGACCGCGAAGGTGCTGCAAGACCAGAAAATGGACTTGTCATGGTGTAAGGTAAACTCACCGAGTTTCTGCAGTGTCTCGTGTAAAAATGGCGAGTCTGCAGGGTCGGATGCAGCCATGGCCTTCGAAAACCTGATGAGCAAAGCCGGCAAAAGAATCAGGGTAAACAGATAGGCGAAGAAGATACCGAGGGCCACAATCTGGCCGAAATCCTGTATCGCCGGCGATGAACACATATTCAACGAGGAGAAACCAATGGCGGTGGTCAGCGCAGCCAGAGTAATAGGCTGAAAGTTGTAGGCAACGCTGTGTTCCATAGCCGCGGTTTTCGCCAGGCCCCTATGCAGTGCCTGCTTATAGATGGAGATAATATGCACACTATTGGCCACCGATATCATCACTACCACCAGCGGCGCGATGATGGAGATGGTATTGAATGAGAAGCCGAGAAAACCCAAAGTGCCTACAGTGCTAAGCAGCGTAAAAATAGTATGAGTGAGAATGCACACCCCCAGCGTGGCAGATCGAAAGCAGTAACATATCACCAGCACGCAACCGAGGATGATGAACGGCAACAGCGTAGTGAGGTCGTTGATCATGGCCTGTTGACTGGATTGTTCCAACAACACCTCGCCATTAACATGTATGCCTATGTCAGGATTTGAAGCACGCAGCGCATCTCGCAATTGCAACACAGAATTGGCTATTTCCAGGCGATCTGAGGAAGATGCCTGCTCTGCATCCAGTGTGATTATGGCGAAAGTAAGAGTGGCATCGGTTGACAACAGGTTGGCGGTGAGCAATCTATCTGCGGTAGCTGTTGGAATTAGTGCATCCAGATCCTCTTGTGAGTAGTCGGCCAGGGGATTAACAAATAACCGACTCTGGGTTTCGGGAGAATAGTAATCAATCAACGAAGAGAGTCTTAGGGAGAATGGAATCTCGGTGTAGGTGGCGCGCAGTTCTGCGATTGCCTCCAACACATTACTGGCGAAGACAGAATCACCCTCGGCGGCAATAAAGGCGAAGTTGACTTCGAGAGTTGCTGGGAATTCTTCTTGCAGTAGTCCCAGTTCATCCAGATAAGGGTCGCTGCGGGTAAGCAGCGCGTCCAGCGATGTGTCGAAACTGCTACCCACAATACCGCTGGCCAGAACCAGGGTGATGATACAGGCAGAGAAGCTCAATAATTTGCGATGGCTGATGGAAAACCCGGCGACTCTACGAGAGTTAGATTTTTGCTGTGTGATACCGATTTCCATAGACTACTAAAATTCCGTTCAGGCAAACTGCCCGCCGGGGTATTCCTACGCCGGCCAAAAATATCCTCTGCCAAGTTGGCGAGTATAACGAATTTCGACGACGATATTTTGGCTATTTCATTCCCCACAGTTGGCCCATAGACTTAGGTGCAGATTGCTTCTATTCTGGGGTTTATCTTGAATTGAGCAAAACGCCAACGCGAACAAATGTATTTTTGGAGCAAATGGACACCCAGCCATGTTGCAGTTAATAGCCACTCTTTTAGTAATCGCGCTTCTTCTGGGGTCGGTATTTGGCTGGGTAGCGTTTTTTAAACTTAGAGCATTAAGCAAAGATGTGGCCGCTCTGCGAAGAAATATGCAGAACATACTGCATAGAATTGAAAATCATGGCGTAGCAACTAACGCGTCGGCGCTGCCTGAAGAAAACCAACTGAACGAGTCCGAAGAAGCAGAAGGGCCTCCCCAGACTAAGCTGCAGGTCGATGCCGATTTCGAGTCGGTAGCCACAAAAGAGCTTTGGATCGAACCACAGGGGGCGGCGGAAACTGGCGCCTCAAGTGCTGAACCTGAATTGCCGAAAGGCACCACCTCCGGACTTCTATCCAGCCTGAAGGATCAGTGGATGGTCTGGCTTGGCGGCATTTCGGTTGGTCTGTCCGGCGTATTTATGGTGCGCTACTCCATTGATCAGGGTCTATTGGGGCCTGGCACGCGGGTGATGTTGAGTCTGGGCGGTGGTCTTGCGCTACACGCCGTGGCCGAATATGGGCGGCGTCGAAACTTCGCTCAGATCCAGGCGTTGGCAGCGCTCGCCGGTGGCGCCAGCATCATTCTCTACGCAGCGATATTGGCGGCGCTGAATCTCTACAGTCTTATCAGCCCTACGCCTGCTTTTATTGCTCTGACCGTTATCTCACTGGCAACCATGGCCTTGGCGGTAACGCATGGCCCCGTGCTGGCGATATTAGGGATACTTGGCGCCTATGCCATTCCCCTGCTAGTGGAGACGGGGAGCGACAGTATTCTTGGCCTCTATGTTTATTCTCTCATTATTACTTGTGCGGCCATTATGCTGATGCAGCATGTTTACAGAAGCTGGCTCTGGGGATATATGCTGCTTGGATCCCTTGGATGGTGGCTGCTTTCACTGGGTATCAGTGCTGCCAACGGTTATCGAGGCTACTACCTTGCGGTCC
Source organism: Gammaproteobacteria bacterium (assembly GCA_963694865.1). Taxonomy (GTDB): domain Bacteria; phylum Pseudomonadota; class Gammaproteobacteria; order Pseudomonadales; family Pseudohongiellaceae; genus UBA9145. Next base: position 9,082 of record CAVOFA010000076.1, read on the forward strand.
TGGCATATATCTATCTGGCGCTTCCGGCCTGGGACTGGTTGCTCAATAAATCGGGTCGAGAGTTTTCGAGCTCATTCAGAGTAAAGTGCAATAGTGCACGGGGTATAGAGCAGGCCCCAATATTCTATTCCTTACTCTTGATAGTGCTGGCGTTTGCAGTATCGATACTTGCCGAAGCTTCGGCCAGTTCGGCCATTTACTATTGGACGCCTCTGGTGGGTCTGTTACTGGTTGCGGCAGGTCGCTACGGAGATTTGTTCAGGCTGGCGCTGGCCTCCCTGATCATACAGCTTGTCGCCTGGTTAAGTTTGGGGCTGTCGTTCGACAATGGCATTAAACTGCAGGGGCTGATAGGTCCGGATCAGTTCGAATTTATGATCTATGCCGGCTGGATGGCCTTTGTCTACACTTCGCTCTCGCTGCGCAATGTATTCCTGGGAGCGAACAAAAACTCCTGGTTTGCACTCGCGATACTTTCACCTCTGGCCTGGCTGGCGCTGTGTTATTTGCTGGTCACCGATCTGTCTGAATCTCTTAATTGGGGTGCGGCCGCTGTAGGGATCGGCATTTTCTATCTGGCGATGGCGGCGTGGCGCCTTGGCAAGTGGAAATTGGAGCAGTCGGCTAGCAGCGATGCTGCTGAGCAGGATCTGTTTAACGTGTGGCTGATCCTGGCCGGTCATTTTGGCTACTCCCTGGCGGTGGCCATTATGTTTCGCGAGGCTGGGCTGACGCTGGCATTGTCCGCGCAATTACTCTCCATAGGCTGGGTGATCCACAGGTTTAATCCTCCGCACATGAATCTGTTGTTGAAGCTGGTACTGGCTCTGGTGGTGGTGAGACTAACACTTAATCCATGGTTATTAACATACTCGTCAGATGTGCACTGGTCGTTATGGACCTATGGTGGGGCCACGTTATTTTGTGGGCTCTCTGCCTGGCGCTTGAGGGACGATCCGCCGCTGCAGAAATGGTTGGAAGCGGCCACCCTGCACCTGTTGGTACTGACTCTCTGGGCCGAGACTCGTTATTATTTATATGATGGAGAGGTATTCAGGCGGCAACTGGATTTGCTGGAATTTGCGATTAACACGGCGCTGTGGTCATCCCTTGGCCTGGTCTATTATCAGCGCCACAAGCTCAGTCAAAACTTGAAAATATTCTATTTGTTGGCGTCGAGAATCATGCTGGGACTGGCCCTGGTGAGTTACTTATTCGTGTTATTTCCTCTGAATCCGCTGTGGACCGATCAGCAAGTTTCGGCGACACCGCTGCTGAATACTTTACTGCTAGCTTATGGTTTTCCGGTTGTTATCAGTCTACTGCTTTTCCGTTTTTACGACCTCAGAATAAAACCAGCAATTGCCATGCTTGCAGGTTTATCGTTGTTTGTTTTTGTGTCTCTGGAAATTCGTCACCTGTGGCAAGGAGCATTGGACATCGCTTTAGTCACTGGCAACGGTGAGCTTTATACCTATACAATTGTTTGGTTGTTGATGGCCGTAGTCTGTTTGCTGGCAGGCTCCATCCGCTTCGGCACTTCGGTTTACAGAGCCGGTTTCGGACTGATGATGCTGGTTATAGCCAAGATATTTTTGTTCGATATGGCTGGCCTGGAAGGCTTGCTCAGAGTGGCATCTTTCATGGGGCTTGGCCTGAGTCTATTGGGCCTGGCCTATCTCTATCAACGGTTTAATTTGTCGCCCAAAAGTCATAGTTCTTGACTGTATGGTGGGCAGGCTGGGTTATTACCCCTGATTTCCCAAAAAAATATTTTACACTGCGCTCTGGCAATGCTCCATCCAGCTGCGCACTCCGCTGCTCAGATATTTTTGTCTGTGCAGAATAAAATAGAACTTACGCCGCCAGTTCCTGTGAGGTGCCATAAGTGGCACCAGCGTGCCCCGCTCGAAGGCTTCTTGCAAAGTAATCTTTGACAGGCAACCTATGCCGAGACCCTTCTCGACGGCGCGTTTGATCGCTTCCGTGTGTTGTAATTCAAGTCGCAGATCAAGCTTGGAAAGAATGCCCGTCATCGCCCGATCGAATGCCTGCCGGGTGCCTGAGCCTTGCTCCCGCACGATCCATCTGGCCGCTAACAGATCCGCATCGCTTAACTGCGGGTTGTTAGCCAGGGGATGGTCAGGCGCGCAGAACAGGGCAAGTTCATCGTCGCGCCATTGCCGTACATCCAGGTCCACCTCCTGTAATTCGCCTTCCACCAGACCGATATCCAGTTCGAAATTGCGCACCTTGGCGGCAATCGCAGCGGTGTTCTCTACATCCAGGTCGACCTTGGCAGCGGGGTGTTGTTGCATAAAATTAGCCATTATCTCGACGGCCAGATAGTTGCCTATGGTCAGTGTCGCGCCTACCTTGAGCAGGGTAATTTCATTGTGTTGGACCAGGCTGGTCTCTAACTCCGCTGCCTGGGACACCAAAGCCAGGGCTCTTGGGCGCAGGGCTATGCCCTGCTCATTTAACTGCAAGCGATTGCCGATGCGATCGAATAGTTTCACGTCGAAGCGTCTTTCCAGCTCCTTCAACGCGGTACTGGCGGCAGATTGGGACATCGCCAATTCAGCGGCAGCATGGCTGACATTCTGGTGATTTGCCACGGCGAGAAACACTTGAAGTTGTCTGAGAGTGAATCGCATATAAGAAAAATAGATAAGATATATATAAATAATCAATTTTATAGATATAGTAGAAGAATCATAGACTACGCGCAATCAATTATGACTATTTTCGGAGATCCGCAGTGGCCAGCCTATCGACCCAGAGTGTTACCGACGTCCATCACTGGAATGATTCCCTGTTCAGTTTTAAAACCACCCGAGATAGGTCATTACGGTTTGAAAATGGGCACTTTGTCATGCTCGGCATGCAGGTGGAGGGTAAACCGCTGATGCGTGCCTATAGCATTGCCAGCCCCAACTACGACGATGAGCTGGAATTTCTCAGCATTAAAGTGCCGGATGGGCCCTTGACCTCGCGTCTGCAGAATATTCAGGTCGGTGATGAAGTTCTCGTCAGCAGCAAACCCACCGGTACCTTAGTGATCGATCACTTGCTGCCAGGTCGAAATCTCTACCTGATCAGTACTGGCACCGGGCTCGCTCCCTTCATAAGTATCATCCAGGACCCAGCGATTTATGAGAACTTTGACAAGATAATCCTGACACACGGGGTTCGCACTGTCTCCGAACTCGCTTATCAGGACTTCATCAACACGCAGTTACCTCAGAATGAACTCTTTGGTGATGAAGTCAGGCAGAAATTAATTTACTACCCCAGTGTGACCAGAGAGAAATTCAGAACCCAGGGCCGCCTCACCGAGTTGCTGTCATCCGGCAAGCTGTTTGCCGATGTTGGGCTGAATCCGGCCGATCCGACCCAGGATCGATTCATGATCTGGGGCAGTCCGGCTATGCTAAAAGATAGTTGTCAGATACTGGACGACTGGGGGTTCGAGGAATCCCGCAGGGGCATCAAGGGTCACTACGTGATAGAGCGCGCGTTTGTAGAGTGAAAGTCCGGCGCTAGCTTGGCGAGCACAATCCCAGTGCCCGGATACCCACCAACTCCACCCCATACTGAAATATAACAGCAGCTTTTCCCCGGGGCTTTTGTGGTTTGCGCTTGTTCTGCCAAAAGTGCAATATCCATGCATGCCTGAAGCGAAGTCTGAACACAGTGCCGCAACCAGTTCCACCAATGAATTCACCCTGCCGCTAGTCGTGGCGGACACGGGTCATCGCGACCCGGTCTTTCACATCGGGTATTCGCGTGACGGGGACCAGCCGGAGCCAAATAAGCAATGCTGATGGCCGTCTTCATGAAGCCGCCGATGATGCACAAATAAGGCAGGTGTTGTTGGCATTAGGGCAATCTGCTCTTAACCAGCATTTTGACTGGATACTGATGCACAGGGAACGCTTGCTGGATGACGGTGAAATCTGGCGCATGGGCGGTTAACGTATGTCTACTACACGATCTATGGGAGTACTTTCATTGTCGAATATGCGCGCCGGCAGTTTGCTTTGGTTGCTTGTCGCAGCCATAAATTCCTTTGCTGAACCCGTTGTGTTCCATGCAG
>CAVOFA010000077.1:0-12910 GCA_963694865.1 Gammaproteobacteria bacterium
GCCTTAGATTATTTTTACTGCTGCTGTGCCTGGGCTGGGCTTTGGCACCGGCGCGATTGACGGCTCTGGTTCCTATTGAGTCGCCGCAGCAGTACCCGATTCCAGCAGACCTCAGTGCTGTTCACTTCTATCTGATTACGGTGGACGTGGGAGACATGGTGTGGGACAACTTTGGGCACACGGCACTTAGAGTGTATGACGAGAATACCGGTACGGACACCGTGTTCAATTGGGGTTTGTTTGATGTCAGTGGCGGTATGGTCTCCTTCTCCTACAATTTCTTTAAAGGAATAATGAACTATCGCCTGGGAACACCGTCGCCAAACCAGGAGTTTGCGATGTATCGGGGACAACAGCGAACGGTGTGGCAGGATAAGATTAATCTCAGTAATCCGCAAAAAGAGATTCTGTACCGCCGACTGGTTTGGAATATGCAGCCAGAAAACATAGTGTATGCCTATCAATATTACTTCGATAACTGTACGACACGGGTCCGCGATTATATCGATGAGGCGTTAACGGGGAGAGTCGCTGCACAATACGATGGCGTTACCGACCATACTTTTCGAGATCAGGTTCGATCCCACTATGAGTCTGTTCCTCTGGTTAGCTTCTCTCTCGATATTCTGATGAATAGCAATATCGACCGCGCCGTGAGCGAATGGGAAGATATGTACCTGCCTCTGAGTCTGCGCCAGAGTTTGGCGGGGATAGAATCCGATGTGGCGGTAGGCGGTTCACGCTTGATGCTGTTATCCGATTCGCAGTTAATCATGGAATTCGCACCGCCAACCATGGCCAGAGATGGTTACCAGGTAGCGTCTCTCACCCTGCTGCTGCCATTGTTATTCCTTCTTCTCATGTTGAAAAAAATTCCAATGTCGCATTACGCTACCCATTCCCGCATTGGACTTAAGGTAGCGGCTATCAATTTCAGGTTGTTAGGATTGCTGGGTTTGCTCATGGCGATCTTCAGCGGTGTGTACGGCATGCTCATGCTCGGCAGTTGGTTTGTGTCTGATCATCTGGACCTGCACCACAACACTAATTTGCTTTTGTTCTGGCCAACAGATCTTTTGGGGGTGGTGGTTGCACTGCGTTGGTTATTATTTTGTAAGCCCTGGCCAATGTCTCACAACAGCACGCCATTCATTAATTATTACCTGCTCGCTCATGTGGTGGGCATGTTGGCGTATGCAGTTATATGGTTTTTCGGGCTCTCGGCTCAATCGCTGGACAATGTTGCTGTGTACGTTCTGCCTGGTTTTCTGGTCTTTACTCTATTAACCTGGCTAGTGGGATTTGAGCCGGCAAAACAAAAACAGGCATTTTATTAGGCAAGTTAATAAGCCTTTCTGCGTTGCCGACGTAACGATTACTGGCAACATTCCTGCCGGTATGATCGCGCTGGGTGCAATGGAGATTGTGCTTCAAAGCGCAGGCTTCGATGGCGAAGCTGCTGGATCTTAAAATTTAATGCAAAAAAACCGGATCTTTCGATCCGGCTTAACTTCCTAAACTTGTCCTCTCGAGACCCGGATTTGCAGGCCTGGATTAAGGCTTATTGGGCTACAATTTCGACTCTTCGGTTGCGGCCATAAGCCTGTTCACTAGAGCCACGATCCTGCGGTCTTTCCTCGCCGTAGCTCACTGTCTCAATTTGAGAACGAGCCGCGCCATTTACTATCAGATAATTTAAAATGCCTATGGCTCTACGCTCGCCCAATGCCAGGTTGTATTCCCGCGTGCCTCTTTCATCGGCGTGGCCTTCAAGGCGAATGCGCTTGCGAGGATTGGCTGCCAAATCTCTGGCGTGAAATGTCAATACATCGCGGTCGGCAGGGCGGAACTCGGCAACATCAAAGTCGAAGTAGAAAACGGTGGTACTCAAGGCAGTTCGTGCCGTGCGCTCAGCAGCGGCGGCAGCTCTGGCCTGGGCCTGGGCTTCCAGTTCCTGTGCACGTCTGGCGGCGTCGTCAACACCAGAATTAGTGGGGGCTGTCTCGGCTGGGCCGGAATCGACTTCTTCACTGGTTGAGCTACAGGCGGCTATGCCGCTGAGGCTAAAAATAAGCAGTGCCAATTTTGTAAGTTGGTTAATTTTCATGGCGGCTCCATAGAACTCGGCTATTGTTTAAGGTAAAGCGTTTAACTGGAAAATGTTTAAAGCAACAAATGTCGTAAATACAGTATGTTAAAAAGTGGGCGAAGGATAACGTATTTGTCAGGTTAATGCCATTGAGACAGCTCAATTAGCAGTGAAAAACTGACTTATCTCAAAACCGAGCGATCGCTCGATTTTCGCTTATCAATGAGCTGCAGAAATGGTAATCTCTGCCCTCTTTTTGAATCAATTAAAGCGGTTAGGAGTTGATCCTCCGCTCCCCCCAAGTCTGCTTGCCAGACAGGCTTGGTATCGTAAGCCGGCTATCTGGAAGCTAGGAGTATTGACGTGAATGCTGACTTTACCGCTGAAGAACTGGCGTTTGAGACTGAGGTGCGGGAATTTCTGAGTGCTGAATTTCCTGCCAACTATCAAGCTAAAGTGAATGCAAACATTCGCCTGAGCAAGGAAGAGTTGGTGAATTGGCAGAAAATACTCTACAGGAAAGGCTGGGCTGCCCCAAACTGGCCACAGGAGTATGGTGGTCCCGGTTGGAGCGCGACCCAGAAATACATTTTCGCCACCGAGATGGGGCTTATCGGTGCGCCGGAACCGGTGCCATTCGGTATGAAGATGGTGGCACCGGTCATCATGGCTTATGGTTCAGACGAGCAGAAACAACGTTTTCTGCCCGATATCCTCGAGAGTAATGTGTGGTGGTGCCAGGGTTATTCTGAGCCGAATTCAGGTTCAGATCTGGCGTCACTGAAAATGTCTGCAGTTCGAGATGGCGACGAATATGTGGTAAACGGCAGTAAAACCTGGAATACCTATGGCCAATACGCTGACTGGATTTTTTGCCTGGTGCGCACGGATAACACCGTAAAGAAGCAGGAAGGCATTAGTTTTCTGTTAATCAATATGCACTCGCCTGGTATTAGCCTAAAGCCTATCGTGTTGCTTGACGGTCATCCTGAAGTGAATGAAATATTCTTCGATGAAGTCAGGGTGCCAGCGAACAATCTGATTGGTGAGGAGAATATGGGCTGGACCTATGCCAAGGTGCTGCTGACTCACGAACGCACAAACATCTCTGGTGTTCCCCGTGGCAAACGCCGTTTGCGTGCTCTGAAGCGGATTGCCAGTAAAACCGACGATGGCTTCGGTGGCAATATGATGGAGAACTCGGCGTTCAAAAACAAGCTGGCCGAAATCGAGATTGAATTACTGGCTCTGGAGTATGTGGAGTTGCGCACTCTGGCTGCCCTGACTGTAGGTAAGGCACCGGGGCCTGAGTCTTCAATTTTGAAGATTGTTGGCACCGAATTGGCGCAACAAATGGATGAGCTGTTCGTGGAGTTGGCTGGCTATCACTGTCTGCCCTTTGTGCCCGAACAGTTTGAAGATGGATTTCAGGGAGATCCGATAGGGCCAGGCACTGCGGCAGCTTCAGCCCTGGTTTATTTCAATAATCGCAAACTGTCGATCTTTGGTGGCTCTAATGAAATTCAACGCAATATTATCAGCAAGGCGGTGCTGGGCTTATGAGTCACAGTAAATTAAACCTGCTATACAATACCGGCATAGGTTAACCAGTGGATTTTTCATATACAGACGAACAGAAGATGCTGCAGGAAAGTGTGCAGAAGTTTGTTCAGAAGAGTTACGACTTCAACACTCGCAATAAGATTATCGCCAGCGAGAGCGGCTACAGCAAAGACAACTGGCAGTTGTTTGCCGAGCTCGGATGGTTGACGGTTCCCTTCTCTGAGGCCGATGGTGGTTTCGGCGGATCGGCGGTAGATCTGATATTGATGATGGATGAATTCGGCAAAGCCATGCTGGTAGAGCCATTTGTTCCTACTGCTGTTCTTAGCGGTGGTCTCATCGCTGCTCTGGGTAGCGATGAACAAAAATCGGAGTTGATTGCGCCGCTCATGGAGGGAGGCGTGCAACTGGCCTTTGCTTATGCCGAACCGGGAAGCCGTTACAATTTGGCCAGCGTTGCAACCAGCGCCAAAGTAGAGGGTGATACGGTAACCATCACGGGTTGTAAAATTGCCGTTCTCAATGGCTCAAATGCACGCAAGCTTTTAGTAGTTGCCAGAGAATCCGGTGACAAAAACGACCGGGATGGCATCTCCATCTTCATGGTGGATGCTGATGTTGAGGGTGTTTCCATCCAGGCTTACCCTAATATTGACGGCAAGATGTCGGCTCGGGTCACATTCGATGCGGTCAAAGTTGCCGTGACTGCCAGGCTGGGTGCGGCGGGTGCTGCTATCGGGGCGTTGGAAACCGTGATAGACAGGGCTACAGTAGCTGTTAGCGCCGAAGCGGTGGGAGCACTGGAAGCCTTGCTGCAAAAGACTGTGGAATACAGCAAGATTCGCAAGCAATTTGGCACAGCGATTGGTACCTTTCAGGCCTTACAGCATCGCATGGTCGATATGTTTATAGAATGCCAAATGGCACGTTCAATTGTTAACAGGGCAGCGATGAAGCTAGACGGTGGCGAAGACGAACTCGAGAAAGCCAGGGCGGTCGCCGCGGCCAAGAGCAGGGTAGGTAAGGCAATCCGCAAGGTGAGCCAGGAAGCCATTCAGATCCATGGCGGTATTGGCATGACTGCAGAGTTGGATGTGGGGCAGTTGTTCAAGTGTGTTACTGCGATTGCTATGATGTTTGGCAATAGTGACCACCACACTGCACGGTTTGGCGCGCTATAATTTCCGAGACATTAGTTTCCCGAGTCTGCAGCAATGAGTGAGTTGATCTTCGTGCGTCATGGTCAGGCATCTTTCGGTCAGGAGTCTTATGACAAACTGAGCGAGCTGGGCATAGAGCAGGTTAAAGTTCTTGCTCGTCACTGGCAGCAGTTAGGCGAGCAGTTCGATGTTATTTATAGCGGCTCTTTGTTACGGCAGCAAGAAACTGCGAATGAGTTGCTCTCGCTGGTAAAGGGAGAGCCTGAGCGGTCCATTGAAAACCCTTCCCTCAATGAATATAACGGCGACCCTTTGATGCAGAGCTATCTGCATCATCATGCCGCCAGCGACGGACATGAATTTGGAGAGCAATCGCCAGCGGAAGACCCAACGCGATTCCAACAAGTATTCGAATTGGCTACGGCGAAATGGATCCGTAATGAGTTGGAGCCGGCACAGAATGACGCTGACTTTGAGTATTGGGACAGCTTCAAATCCAGAGTATACGCTGTAGTCAATGATATTATGCAACGACACAGTGGCGGTAGCAGGGTGCTGATCTCGACCTCGGGCGGCGTCATAGCCATGGCCTTGCAAAGAGTATTACAATTTCCAGACGAGCAGGTCATCACTACCAACTGGATGGTGCAAAATAGTTCGGTGACGCGGATAAAATACGGCAATGGCAAAGTATCGCTGGTACAGTTCAATAGCCTGGCTCACCTAGAAAAGGAGGGCATGGGACATATGATTACTTATCGGTAACTGATCGCTCCGGGTTTTCCTAAGCGCTATGGCAGAAGAAGAAAGCATGATAGTGAATGATCTTGTCGACAAAGCTGGCGCCATCAGAGTGGGTGAAGAGCTGAACCTGGATAGTCTCAAGCAGCATCTTGAGCCGGTCCTTGGTGGTGAAGCCGCCGGCCTGGTGGTTAAACAATTTCCTGGCGGTCATTCAAATTTAACCTACCTGCTCAGTAGCGGTGACAAACAGTGGGTATTACGCCGTCCCCCCTTCGGCAGTACTGTAAAGTCAGCCCACGACATGTCGCGGGAGTACAAGATCCTCTCAGCCTTGCAAAACGTATACGCCTACGGGCCTGCGCCAATTCATTTTTGTGATGACCACACCGTGATTGGCTGTGATTTTTACCTGATGAATTACATCGAGGGCCTGGTTATTCGACGAGAGTACCCGCCGAGTTTGAAATTGACACCGGCTCAGGTGCGGCAGCAACTGCTTAACTTCTTTGATGTATTGAGTGAATTGCATTCGGTAGATTTGGTAGCGGCGGGCCTCGACACGTTCGGCAAGCCCACCGGCTATGTACAACGCCAGGTAGAGGGTTGGCGTCGACGTTGGGAGGATGCGGTAACGCCGGATACGGTAAATTGTGACGTCACTATCAAGTGGCTCAGCGACAATATGCCGCCGGAAAGCGGTAAGGCCAGTGTGATTCACAATGATTACAAGATGGACAATGTAATATTTTCCTTGCAGGATCCCCTACAGGTAATCGGTGTGTTGGACTGGGAAATGTCGACGGTAGGCGACCCATTAATGGATCTGGGCTGCACCCTGGGATATTGGACGCAAATCAGTGATCCGAATTTTTTTCGTGAGTCTCGAACCATGCCCAGCGATGTTGAGGGTGCACCCACACGAGCCGAGATAATCACACGCTTTCAACAACAAACTGGGCTGACTGTGGATAATTTCCCTTTCTATTTTTGTTTCGGTTTGTTCCGCCTGGCTGTTATCGGCCAACAGATTTACTACCGTTATTACCATGGTCTCACCAAGGATCAGCGCTTTGCGGGTTTTCTGAAAAAAACCCAGGTTTTGCAGCAAATGTGTGAATTGATAATTAGCGGAAAGATTGAAAATTAAGGAACCTCTGATTCAATGTTCAGAGCTTCGCTAGAATTTTACTCAGCCCCGGGAAAGCAAGATTGATATTCTGCTGAATAATACCAGTGCGGCCTGAGGAGCTGAGTTTGAGGATTATTCCGATGATGGCTGTGACAAGGTGATGGCGCACACCCTGGTGCAGTATCAGGAACGCATCGAGCAGGGAAACCCCATGGGACGAACCAGTTCACTGCGGGGCATGGCTGGGTTGGCGTTGTTCCTGGTGTTTGCAGCTACTACCTAGTTGACGGGCCAGGTTATTGCCCTCGATGGGGGTCGACATCTTGGTGCTGCCGAAACTAGAGCCCTCATCTGCCGCAGTAGACCTTGCCATGGTCGGCAAAATAGACACCGAAGACTTTTCAACCGACGTCGGTCAGTGTTACTTTACGGGCCTGCGCTCGAATTTCCGGGCATTTCTTACATCAGCTTAATAAGGGTAATCGCTTGGCAGTGAATCAAGTTAAATATCAGGGTATCCCCAGCACCGTCGTTATTGGCGTCGCTTTTGTCAGCGGTTTCTGCATTATGACAATAGAGATGTTGGGAGCGCGCATAATGGCGCCTTACTTTGGCGGCAGTCAGTATGTGTGGGGAAGTATTATTACTATCTTTATGCTGGCGCTGGCGATGGGTTATTTGCTGGGAGGCCGACTTTCCATGCGCAGTCCGAGCTCCGTAACCTATGCCATGTTTTTTATTACCGCCGCGTTATTTTCTCTGCCGATAATTGTTTTTGCGGACGCGATTATGCGACCCATCTTCCTGACAATAGAAGATCCTCGCTATGGTTCGCTGATGGCTTCGATTGTTTTGTATTTTATACCCACCTGTATCCTTGGTATGATTTCTCCCTATTCGGTGAGATTGTTAGTAAAGAGCCACGAGCACAGTGGCAATATGGCGGGTCAGCTGTATTTTGTTTCTACCATCGGTAGTGCAGCAGGCACCCTGGGCACCAGTTTTTATTTCGTGCTCTGGTTCGAAGTAAATCAAATTCTCTGGGGTTCCATAGCGGCCTTGCTTGGCGCCGGATGTATTATTCTACTGGCTAACTACCGGGCTAATGGCGTAGGCAGCAGATCACAGGCACAAAATTATGGTTAGAAGAACTGATTATTTTTCCTTGCTTAAGGCTCTCATGCTGTTGTGTGGCGTGATGCTGTCTTTTTTCGCGGCACAGCAAGCATTGGCAGAAACTCTCCACGAAGAACGTTCCATTTATCGTGATATTACTGTGGTGCAGACTGGTGATCGTCGTTGCCTGATTTTTAATTTGCATCGCGGCGACAGGAATCAAACTTGTGTGGAGGTCAATGATCGCGACACACTGGTGTTTAGTTATACCCGCATGAGTTTTGCCGGGCTGTTGTTGCAGCCGCAGCCGCAGACGATATTGGTGGCAGGTCTGGGCGGTGGGTCCATTCCCATGACCCTGACCGACCTGTTTCCCGACGCCGAAATTGACGTGGTGGAGATCGATCAGGCGGTGGTCAATGTGGCGAAGCAATTTTTCTTTTTCGAAGAAAATGACAACATGAATGTCAGCGTCAGCGATGCTCGGGTCTTTATTAAGCGAGGGGGGCTTACAGGCAAGAAGTATGACTACATTGTACTCGATGCCTTCGGTGGCGATTACATTCCAGAGCACCTGCTTACCCGAGAATTCTTGAGCGAGGTAAAAGCAATCATGGCCGCCGATGGGGTGTTAGTAGCAAACACCTTTTCAACCAGTCGCTTCTACGATCATGAGTCTGTCACCTATCAGCGCGTGTTTAATGAATTTTTTAATTTCAAACTGCCTACCTCCGGCAATCGCATCATAATCACACAGCTGGATAGTTTGCCGCCACGGGGTGAATTGGTGACCCGGGCCCAGGATGCTGCTGAAAGCCTGCAGAAATATGGCGTTCCTATACTCGAATATCCTGCCAGGTTATCTACCAGAGTGGATTGGGATATGAGTCGACGGGTACTCACAGACCAATACTCACCGGCAAACTTGCTGCGAGATAATTAAAAGGGGACACTTACAGCGTAGCGGCGAGCCTGGTGCCCTGGTCGATTGCGCGCTTGGCATCGAGTTCCGTTGCCACGTCCGCGCCACCGATTAGATGATAGCTTTTGTCGAGGCCCTCGCTGAGTTCTCTGCGTGGATCCTGCCCGGCACAGATGATCACATTGTCGACTGCGAGAAGCCTGGGTTCATCAGCCACCATGAGATGTAGTCCATCGTCGTCTATACGTTGATACTGGCAGCCAGCATGCATCTTGACGCCGCGCTTGATAAGTCCGATGCGATGAATCCATCCTGTAGTCTTACCTAGATTCTTGCCGAGGCTTTCGGGTTTGCGTTGCAGCAGGTGAATGCTTCTTGGAGACGGCTCTACCCGAGCTTCAACGCCTTCGATGCCGCCCCGGCAAGCCATTTCCATATCGATACCCCATTCATGCATGAACGCTGGAATATTTAAACTGCTGGCTACGCCAGCGTGGGATAAATATTCGGCGACATCGAATCCAATGCCTCCCGCGCCGATGATGGCGACCCGATCACCCACCTCAACCTTGCCGCTGATCACATCGACATAGCTGAGGACGCAGGGGTGGTCGATGCCATCGATAGCAGGCGTGCGAGGGACTATACCGGTGGCAAGAATCACCTCGTCGAAACTGGAAGCATTCAGATCTTCGGTACTGAGCCGCTGATTCAATTTTACATCTATTCCCAGTAGTTCCAGCTGCCGGTTGTAGTAGCGTAGAGTTTCGTGGAATTCTTCCTTCCCTGGAATCGCTTTGGCCAGATTGAATTGACCGCCAATGCTGTCGGCGGCAGTTACGGCGGCGGCCAGGCCGGCCGGACCAGCGCCAACTACGGCTATTTGCTTAATCTGATGGGCCTTGTCGATTGATAATTCCAACTCGTGGCAGGCGCGAGGGTTTACCAGGCAACTGCTGAGGCGGCCGTTAAATATGTGATCGAGGCAGGCCTGATTGCAGGCGATGCAGGTGTTGATCTCATCAGATTTATTGGCTGCTGCCTTGTTCACGAAGAAGCCATCTGCCAGCAAGGGTCTGGCCATAGACACCATATCGGCGTCACCGCGGGCGAGTATTTCTTCCGCAACTTCCGGTGTATTAATTCGATTCGAAGTGACGACTGGAACCGGAAGCTGTTGCTTGAACTTGGCCGTAACCCAGGTGAAGGCGGCGCGAGGTACCTTGGTGGCTATGGTTGGTATGGTGGCCTCGTGCCAGCCTATGCCGCTGTTCATGATGGTGACGCCGGCCTCACACAGGGCCAGGCCCAACTGCAACACTTCGTCGTAACTGCTGCCGCCCTCTACCAGATCGAGCATGGAGAGACGGAAGATGATGATAAATTCGCGACCCACCCGGGCTCGCACTCGCCGCACAATCTCAAGGGGCAGCCGGATACGATTCTCATAGCTGCCACCCCATTCATCGGTTCTCTTGTTGGTGCGTTCGACAATGAACTCATTGATGAAATAGCCCTCAGAGCCCATAATTTCAACACCGTCATAGCCGGCTTGCTGGCAAAATTCCGAGAATTTAACGAAGTTCTCAATCTCTTCCTCAATCTCTTCAGAACTAACCGCGCGGGGTATATAGCGGTTGATAGGTGCCTTGACGGCGGAAGGCGCTATCAAATTTTCGGTGCGGGAATAGCGGCCGGTATGCAGGATTTGCAGACAGATCTTGCCCTGGTGCTGGTGCACCGCAGCTGTGATCAGGCGGTGATTTTCAAGCTGGTTGGGCTGTTCAAAGAGAGGTACTGCCCCTGCCGGCAGGCAGTGCTTGCTGGCCATAAAGCCACCGGTAACAATCAGAGCAACACCACCGCGCGCGCGCTCGGCGTAGAACTCCGCCATACGCCGGTGACCATCGGGTAACTCTTCGAGGCCGGTGTGCATAGATCCCATCAGCACCCGATTCTTCAGGCTGGTAAATCCAAGGTCGAGGGTTTGGAACAGCCTGGGGTAGGGCGAATCGATGGGTTGCTGCGTTTTTTGCATCAGGTAGGCAGGGGACACTTATAGAATAATAGCTTAAGGAGCTATAGTTGTTGAGGTGCAGAAACTCCTAACTCCGTGTAATAGCTCCTTAAGCTATTATTCTATAAGTGTCCCCATCAGGACATCAGGAGTCGTCGATGATACCTCGTAAGGCCCCAAGATCTAGCAGTTCCACTTCCCTGTTATTGACTTCAATCAGGCCCTTGCGCTGCAGGCCCGTGAAAATTCGGCTGACTGTTTCTACGGTCAGACCAAGGTATTCACCTATATCACTGCGTGTCATGGTCAGCAGGAAGCGGGTAGGAGACAGCGACACGCGGGCATAGCGACTGGAAAGGCTCAGCAAGAATGACGCCGTCCGTTGCTCCGCGGTATAGCTGCTTAGCAAGGTGTGAATCTGCTGATCCTTGGCAATCTCATTGCCCATGATCGCGAAGAAGTGATGTTGCAAATTGGGTAATTAGTGGCTTAGTTTTTCAAGTTGCGCAAAGGGGATTTCACAGATGGAGGAGTGCTCCAGAGACATCGTTGAATTTGCATAGTGCTTGCTGGAAATTCCATCCATGCCGATGATTTCACCGGGCAGGAAGAAGCCGGTAACCCGCCCCTGTCGGGAATATACCCACTGATCGCCGACGCCGCCGACGAGAACAAAAAGCTGAACACCCTGGCTCAACAAAATGGGATATGTTCAAGCTGTTGTCACTGGTCTAGCGAAGATATTGCACATTCCTTGCCGGCGACGGCTGATGCGCTGAATGTATCTGTCGTGGTCATGGGAGCTGTATCCAGGTCGCGTCTGGACCGCATCCTGATCGGCAATACAGCGGAGAAGGTGATGGACAAATTGACTTGTAACGTACTGGTAATCAAACCAGAGCGGATGCCTGCGCAGAACCAGTTGCTGATTTAATGTGTCGCGCACTCTAGCGCATGCTACCCGCTACCGGGTAGCGCGGTTGCTTCGCTGCGATCTCTATTCGTCGTCGCCAATGTGTACTGTCAGCACATCGCAGGTAGCACCATGTAGCAACTTAATTGCAGTTGAACCGAGCAGAATCTTCCAACCGGAATGGCCGTGGCTGCCAATAACGATGGCATCGGCATCGATCTCACCCGCCAGGTCGCGAATCTCCGGAGCCGGCGCGCCCAACAACGCGTGTGTCCGGTCGCTTCCCAGCCCTATATCACTGCCGATTTTTTCCAGTCTTTTTTCTGCCACGGTAAGGGCTTCTTGCTGTAGCTCATTTATGTTAACCGCATAAATATCCATACTATAGGCGGCGGCGACGGGTTCTACTACATGCACCAAATGTAACTTGTTGGCTTCACCGGCGGCCATGCGCACGGCGGTGTCAATTATATTTTGGGAATCGTTGGATAAATCGACAGCTACCAAAATCTTGTTATACATACACGCCTCCTTTTTAAATTGGGGACCTTGACTACTGACACCGCCAAGTCCTGATTCTATTGAAGCTGTTATCTTCGATTATGGGCTTGACGTATGTCAATAATAGCACCGAAATTGCCTCTTAGGCCTTATAAATAGGGCGAAAACAACCAGGCCGCGGCATCTCGAATGCGAATCCAGGCAGGTCGTGCACGTAGTCCATCCTGATCCAGTACGGTACATTGCTCCAGTCGTTTTTGAAAATAGCTGGTAAGTTGCTGATTGAACTTTTCGCTAAACACCTCAACCCCTAACTCAAAATTGAGCCTCAGGCTACGCGGGTCGAGATTGGCGGAACCAATCATTGCATAGTTATCGTCGATCAGCAGAGCCTTGGTGTGAATGAAGGGGGAGGGCTGGGAATAGACCTTAAGACCCTTCGCAAGAATGTACTGTAAGCCATGTCGGGCCGCCCAGTGGGCCAGATGAATGTTGGTTCTCTCAGGCAACAAAACTCTAACGTCAACGCCGCGAAGTCTGGCTCCCAGCAGGGCACCAACCAGATCAGATTCCGGTAAGAAGTATGGTGTCATAATCCAGACTCTTGTCTTCGCCGCAGACAGTATGCCTACTGTACCCCGTCAGCCCTAGTTGGACATAATTGGCCCATTGCTTAAGAGGTACTTTTAGCTCATCGTCAACCCGAGAGGAAAACGATGATGAGAAAGAAAAGAAGTGCCGAGAAGACAGTTCGTG
>CAVOFA010000078.1:0-12820 GCA_963694865.1 Gammaproteobacteria bacterium
GGCTTCAACATCACCGTTCTCGAGCGTGTCATCCAGTGTGTAGCGATAATTGCTGAGTCTGTCGACGTCATCTTTGAGGAAATACAGGTGAGCACCATCCAGTGTATCCAGGTAGCTGTCGAAAAGGATAGAAGAAAAGTTGTCATCAATCTGGACAGCTGAATAGTGCTTGGTTTGCAATTCACTCAACAGCGCTGCAGCCGTTGTACCGTGAATGGCCTGGCTGGTCAGGGGGGTGTAAAGTGCATCGATATCGAGCACCGCATTTAGTTGAGTCAGAGTATCCTGAGCAAGCACTGAGCTGGCTATCAAGGTCGAAGCGGACAGCACCGCAATTTTGAGGCTGTGGTTTAATCTAAGCACACGACTGCAAATCTTCATAAAACCCCGCATTATTTGTAATGGCTGCAAAATGAATCATGTCTACGGTGACAGGGAAAGTAGGACGTACTGTGCACCACGCTGGAACATAGTAGAGACTAAGTGAAATGTAAACTCAATAGAAGCAATTTTCCGTAATTTTGAGTCTAGAAAATATCCAGATCAGAGTTCTTTTCTTAGCGTATTTGCTTGCGCCTTGCCGAGGCATGCCTCTCGGCACGTTCGACGTCAATATAAAGGTCAGTGATGGCGCTGGATCCGTGGCCCGCGTCGTCTCTGACATGCTCGCGGGGCCTGTGTTTAACATCTTCGGAGATCCCGGTGTGACGTAACCAATGCACCGTGGCCACCGCCAGGCGATCGGCATCTTCGGTGAAGCCTTCATTGCGCATGCGAGTAGCGGCCGCATCGAAGCACAACTGCACGATACTGCGGATTTGTCTGGTACTGGTGATACCGCCTTTGCCTCGGGTTTTGTGCACCAGAGGACTGGTCTCTCCCGGGTTGGGTAGCGCGGACAGGCCCCGGGAGAGGCGGTATCGCTTTAACGCGGCCAGCATGGCATCGCTGACAGAGATTTCCCGCTCCTTGTTGCCCTTACCGACTGTGTTAAACCACCAGTTTCCCTCCTGATCTTTCTGAAAGTGGCCCATTTGAGGCTGCCATCGCGGCGTTTCCACTAACTCGGAAATTCTCAGGTACATGGCAAACAGGGCGTTCATGACGAAAAGCGTGCGCTCATGCACCACTGGTTGCTCGACGGCCATAAGTGCGGCGGCTTCGATGACATAGTCCCACTGTAGGGGGGACAGACGACGGATTTTCCCCTGCGACTGATGCTTGCGTAAATATTTGCTCTTCTGTCGCATTTGCGACACCGGATTGGCCGTTGTTCGTTGCTCCTGGATAAGATAGTTAAAGAAGCTGCTGAGTACGCTAAATAACGACTGCAGGGCGGATTGGGACATTGTGTATTCGCCTTTGGCTTTCACATAGGGACGCCAGTCACGATTAGGCAGGCGCTGGCCCGCGCGATCGACGTAGCGGGGCACATTCCTGGTTCCGATCCACGTCGTCGGCGGTTGCTTGGAAAACTCAACGTAGCTATCCACATCTTCTCTAACTATTTGATTTAAGGTCTTTTTTACAATCAGACAACACCATTGCAGGAAATGCTCTATTTCTCGGCGGTAGGTGCTATAGGTGTCGGGACTGCCGCGGTAACTGTAGATGAACTCGCAGGCACACTGGTAATCGGCCAAGGTTTCAGCACTGGCGTTGTCGAGCAGATGATCCAGAGATTTGATCGCCTGCTTGAAGGGGTTTGGGCTCGCTTCCAGGGTGTCGAAGAATGCCAGCGGAATTTTAATGTTTGACATTAGGTTTCTAATACATCTTATTGATAATACTTATATAGTATAGTAGTTTTTAGCGACGTCAAGCGACCGTTTCGGTGGAGTAGGGCGGGCTTATCGCAACGCTTTACTAGGTAATCGGGCTCGATGTCGGTTTCTTTACCTTCGTAGCGGCGCAGCACCACTACAGCGCTATGTACCCCAGGACATCCAAGTCACGTCTTGTGCTCCAGTGTCTTGTCGAAAATATCTTTGAATTACTTTCCAAATCTGACTCTTCGGTTATAATCTCCGTTATATACCTTCCTATATAACGCTTACTGGGAACCTAAGCTAATCAATGAGTTGCAAAATCTCTCTCGGTCGAAATCTGGGGATGTACCTGTTGTTCTCCCTATCCTTCAGCATTTCGGCGGTAGCCGAAACTATCAATGTCGCCGTGGCCTCGAATTTTGCCACGACCATGAACGCTGTGAAGCAGCGCTTCGAATCAGAGTACGGGCACGAGATCAACATAATCACCGGTTCCAGCGGCAAACACTTCGCACAGCTAGTCAACGGAGCACCGTTTGACCTATTCCTTTCGGCTGACGCAGATCGACCACGCCAGTTGGAAATACGTGGCCACGTGCCGCCCGGTCAACGCGCTGTCTACGCCCAGGGACGGCTGGTACTGTGGAGCAATCGGCAGGAATTGCGTCTTTCAGAGCAAAGTCTGCTTCGGCTCGAGGCAGAGGAACCTATCCGCATAGCCATGGCCAACCCGGCACTGGCTCCGTACGGACGCGCAGCAGTTGAGGTAATGACGACACTGGGAGTCTATGAAGCGTTGCGCTCGACCATAGTTATGGGTGAAAACGTGGGCCAGGCCTTTCAATTCATCTACACAGGCAATGTCGAATTCGGTTTTGTCGCGCTCTCGCAAGCACTGGCGCTGGATCAAACCCAGGCTCTTTGGGATATACCGCTGGACTATTACCAGCCCATCCGACAGGAAATGGTGTTGCTGAGTTCAAAGCCCGGAGCTCGGGCACTGTTTACATTTCTTCAGAGTGCGGCCATGGGGGGGATTTTAAATGAATACGGCTACGAGCTGCCTAAAAGATAAGGTTTAACCGGAATTTTATGCTGGAACCCTCTGATTTTACAGCCTTTATATTGACACTCAAGCTAGCCGGAGTCAGCACACTAATCCTGGTGATGCTGGGAACGCCGCTAGCCTGGTGGCTGTCGCAAACCCGGAGCCGCGCCAAAAGTGTGGTCGAAGCCTTGATTGCCCTGCCTCTGGTGTTGCCTCCAACCGTGCTCGGCTTTTACCTGTTGCTGGCATTATCGCCTGACGGACCCGTCGGCTCGTTGCTCAGCTCCCTGGGTTTGCCAACCCTGGCATTTTCATTCTCCGGGCTGGTGCTGGGATCTGTCATTTATTCACTGCCTTTCGTCGTGCAACCGCTGCAGACGAGCTTCGTCGCGATTGGCAAAAGACCGCTGGAGGTGGCAGCAACCCTGGGGGCAGGGCCGATGGACCGGTTTCTGAACATCGTCTTGCCGATGTCGAAATTAGGCTATTTGACTGCCATCGTATTGGGGTTCGCTCATACAATGGGTGAATTCGGCGTGGTATTGATGATTGGCGGCAATATACCGGGATCCACCCAGGTGTTGTCTATTGCCATCTATGATCATGTCGAAGCCCTGCAGTACAGCCAGGCGCACTGGCTCGCCGGGTTGTTGCTGCTGTTCTCTTTCCTGGTGTTGCTGGCGGTCTATACCTTCAACAAGCGCGCATTAATACTGTCCGGGAATTAGACCAGTGATCGACGTCGACATCAGCTTGCAGAAAGCCGACTTTAGCTTAAGCGCACAGTTCCAGCTTCCGGGCTCGGGTGTCACCGGTATTTTCGGTCAATCCGGTGGCGGCAAAACCAGCTTACTGCGCGCGATAGCGGGCCTGGAGCCCGCTGCCGCGGGTAAACTTACTGTCAATGGACACTGCTGGCAGAGTCCATCCAGCCGACTGCCCACGGAACACCGACACATTGGTCTGGTGTTCCAGGAACCAAGTCTTTTCAGCCATCTCGACGTGGCTGCCAACCTTGCTTTCACCAAGCATAGAAATAAAAATAATAAATCCTCACAAACCTATGATTTAGATGAAATTTGTAGAACACTTGAGTTACAGGATTTGCTACATAGAGACACCAGAAGCCTGTCCGGAGGAGAACGGCAAAGAGTTGCGATAGGCCGCGCTCTACTGGCCGCTCCGGTAATGCTGATGATGGATGAGCCGTTGTCAGCGTTGGACCACCGGGCGCGCAGATCATTAATGCCCTTTTTGGAAAAAACCTTCCAACAGCTTGAAATACCTGTTCTTTATGTATCTCATTCTGCCGATGAAATTGCCAGACTGGCGGACAGTCTAGTGCTGTTGGAGCAAGGCAGGGTCACAGCCTATGGCAGTGTCACCGACGTGCTTGGCAGCGTCGACACGCCACTGCATGAAGCCGATGAAGCCTTCAGTGTCTTTCACTGTACTGTGGCCAACCATGAACTGCCGCACCTCACCAGCCTGGTGAGTCCAGGTGGAGAAATTCTACATATTCCCAGGGTCGATCTTGACGTCACACAAGCTGTAAGGCTGAGGATTAGCGCGCGGGATGTGAGTTTGTGCCTGCAACGTCCACAGCAGAGCAGCATACTCAATGTTTTACCGGCACAGATTGTCGATATATCGCAGCAAATAAGGCAGGGAAGCCGGAGTGTAAAGCTGGAGGTAGGGGGGGAGGCCTTGCTGGCAAAGGTATCTGAGTACTCTGTACAGTTACTGGAACTGGCCCCTGGACAGCAGGTTTTTGCGCAAATCAAGTCGGTGGCACTAATGACATAGCAATAAAAAACAACTAGTTACATAATTTTCTGAAGGTTAAACTAACCATAGGGTGCTCAGGCTTGCATCAAGATCACGCTGGACGCCTTGAAGAACGCACTCACTGCTTGTGCGTCCTCTAATTCGAGTTGATCGACGCTTCGATTCGTTATTACCGCACTCAGGGTTTTGCTGTCGCCGAGGTCGATGGAGACATCACTGTTTACTGTACCGCGATCGATTCGTGATACCCGGCCGCTAAAATTGTTTCTGGCGCTAATACGGCCGGTGTTGCCGACGGCGAGCGTTACCGAGGAAGCTTTTATAAGCGCCATAATCGGAGCGCCCACGGCCAGGTTCATTTCCTCTCTACTGCGCTCGGTGACGATAGCCACCACAGACAGTGTTGCCGACAAAGTAATACACACTTCGGTGTTAACTGCTCCCAACTCAATTGCGCCAATGCTGCCAAGAAATTGATTGCGAGCGCTGGTCTGGATAGAACTGCGTCTCACAAACCCACTAACATCGTCCAGACTTTTCAATTGATTATTGAGGCTTTGAAGGAACTCTTGATGTTGTTTCTTAAGTTCCTCGAAACCTGTGAGCAACTGCCGTCCGTAGTCTGTAAGCTGACTACCGCCGCCTTTGCTACCGCCGGAGGCGCGCAGCACCAGAGGTAATCTGGAAAGGTTGTTGAGCCGCTCCAGCCGGTCCCAGGCGGTTTTATAACTGATGCCTAAGGACTTTGCGGCGGCAGCAATGGAACCCGTCTTCGCAATAGCGCTCAATAGCCCCAGTTGTTCCAGCAGTACACGGTTTGCCGATTCGTCGGTAAGCCAAATTTCGCCCTCTACTGTTCCCATTTACACTCTCTGCGTCGTTTCATTTCCAGGCATAATCATACGCCCGTGTTCGCTGTGCCCATTGCTGTTGGCTCAGTGACAGACATGAATCTGGATTTCCCTAGCAGTCAGTTAGCTTATTTCCGATAATCTATATTATTCCAGTGACTTTGGAGATTCATTGAAACCGGTTAAGTATTTCATTTCTTTGTCGTTTAAGTCTTCGATGGGCATCGCCATTCAGCAAAGGCTGGCGCCGATGAATGCTCTAAAATTAGAATTGAAGTTTGATAACAATATTGTACATGTTGTGTATGCAGGGCTAACCGAAATCGTTACTTGGAGTCTGTCTGCCAAAACGGTATTAGCAGAATTGAGTTCACGAAGTTGTAATTTACTACTGCTGATTCGAGAAGGCTCTGCATTGTCACTTGAAGAAGCCTTGATCAGGTCTAGTTGGTACGAAACCCTAAACGTGCCGAAGAGTATGAAGGTGGCATGGGTAGAGCCAGAACCTGGGGCAAAAAGTCAGCTTCAAATGATGTTAACTCTCTTGCGCGTCAAGCATGAAGTTGACATGCAGGTTTTTGATACAGTTGAACCAGCTTCGAACTGGTTGTTATCTAAAAAGTGAATTTTACTCAATTCAGCGAAAATACTCCGGCTAGGGCAGGACGAAAAGTCAGAATCTCCACAACTATCATCAACCTGTCTTATTTCCGGTAATGTTTATTACCGGAAATAGTGAAAATACCCTTACTCAAGGCAATTAGCTCAAGCAACCGTCTGTATTGGCCTGTAGCACTCACAAGGCCGGCTCTCTAAGCGCGCTTCGTACGCATGGTGACAAATTCTTCGGCCAGCGTTGGATGAATACCAATTGTGTTGTCGAAATCCGCCTTCCTGGCACCACAGTTCATGGCCACAGCAAAACCCTGCACCAATTCACCGGCGTCCGGACCTACCATGTGCAAGCCAATTACCCGATCTGAAGACTTATCGACGATGAGTTTGAGCATAGAAAGCTCTTCACGACCACTCAAACTGTGTTTTAGCTGTTTTACCTTTGCCAGGTAAACATCGAGCTCGATGCCCTTGTTTAGTGCCGCTTGCTCCGTCAAACCTACGGCTCCAAGGTTTGGGTGACAAAAAACAGCAGTTGCGATGTTTTGATAGTCCATCGCGGCGCTGTGAGTATCGAACAGCTTCCTGGCTACGAGTTGGCCCTCGGCGAGCGCGACTGGCGTCAAGGCTACACGGTCGATGACGTCTCCGACTGCATATATGCTGGGCTCGTTACTCTGAAACTGATCATTAACGACAATGGCACCATTGTCTGAGAGCTCTACAGCAACGTTTTCCAGGCCGAGATTAGCCGTCATGGGCTTGCGTCCAGTCGCTGCCAGGACTGTGTCGCAGTTTATCCTAGAACCAGACTTTAGAATAACATCTAACTTATTGTTATTTCTAGTTATATTTGCTATATCATCATTGAGAATTAGATCGACTTCGCGGCCGATTTCAGTAGTGATGACATCGCGGATCTCCTCATCGAAGCCGCGCAATAGTTTGTCACCGCGGTAGACCAGGCGGGTCTTGCATCCCAACCGGGTAAAAATGCTGGCGAATTCCAGCGCGATGTAGCCACCACCGACCACAGTAATAGACTCGGGTAAGGCGTTAAGACTAAAAACCTCGTTAGAGCTAATAGCATATTCACTGCCAGGATAGTCCGGAATCCAGGGCCAGCCGCCGACGGCGATCAAGATATATTTAGCGGTGATACGTTGGTCATTAATGCGCAATTCATGGGGGCCCTCAATGCTTGCGCGGGCTTCATAGACAGTCACGTCGTTATTATCAAGTATCGATTTATATATACTATTTAACCGATTGATTTCAGTATCTTTATTTCGAATCAAAGTCTCCCAGTTAAATGCTATATTGGATGCGCTCCAGCCGAAACCCCTGGCGTCTTCCATGTCATCGCGGTAGTGCGCGGCGTAACTGAATAGCTTTTTAGGGACGCAGCCAACATTGACACAGGTGCCACCAAAATAGCGCTCTTCGGCTACGCCTACCTTGGCTCCCAAGCTAGCTGCTATGCGGCAAGCACGAACGCCGCCCGAACCTGCGCCGATAACAAACAAATCGTAATCAAATTGCTCCAAGTTACTGTATCCTTCTACTCGTAAATGCCCAAAAGACGGCATTATGCACGATGATCGCAGTGAACAGCTAATGCAGCCCGACCTATTTCAAGATTTCCCCAGCAGTAAACCCTTGCAGTTTCTGCAGCATGATTTAGGCGATGCAGACATTCGCGAATATCCACAGGCGTATTGCCCTACTGGCTGCACGCAGCTACTCGCAGATCTACTGCTGCAAATTCCCTGGCGGCAGGACAGTATTCGGATAGCGGGAAAGCTGATAAAGGTACCTCGATTGCAGTGCTGGATGGGAGATCAAGGCAGCAGCTACGGCTATTCCGGCATCAAACTAGAGCCAGTGCCCTGGCAGGCACTTGTCAGCGAAATTAAACAGTATATGCAGACTCTGAGCGGCACAGATTTTAATTCTGTGTTGCTTAACTACTACCGCGACGGCCAGGACAGTGTTGCCTGGCATGCGGACGACGAAGCGGAACTGGGGTCCAACCCGGTCATAGCATCCCTGAGTCTGGGCGCCCAGAGGATGTTTCATCTGCGCCACAAACGCGACAAATCCCGCGATCGATACCGTATGGCATTGCGAAATGGCAGCGTTTTAATTATGGGAAATACGCTACAAAACAATTGGTTGCATCAACTACCTAAGGAATTTAATTTGCAGTCACCGCGTATCAACCTGACCTTTAGGAAGGTCGCTATGAAAGTCGGCAGGAAAGCTAAGTTGGAAAAGAAGGTAGGTAGAAAGCTCGGAAAAACGCTGGTCGGAAACCTCGTCGATTCGAACTAATTAGTCAGAAGGGAGTCTGTTTTGGATCAATTTGATGTGTGCATCGTCGGAACAGGTGTGGTTGGACTCGCCATCGCCTATGAAATTTCCCGCAGCCCACAATTCCAACACAGAAGTATCGTCATTCTGGAGGCGCAGCCCAGCTTTGGACAGCAGACGAGTAGCCGTAACAGCGAGGTGATTCATGCAGGAATTTACTATGCCAGCGGCAGCCTAAAAGCGCGCCTGTGCGTCAGGGGCAAAGAGCTACTGTATCAGCACTGCCGCCAGTTTGACGTGTCTTGCAGACCACTGGGAAAGTTTATAGTTGGCCAACAAAGTGATGCCGAGCAGCTACACGCAGTCAAAGCCAAAGCAGATGACAATGGTGTCCATGACCTGCAGTGGATTAGCCAGAGCAGTTTAAGACGAAAAGAACCTGCTCTCAATTCAGAGCTGGCACTGTTCTCCCCTTCCACCGGAATTATTGACAGCCATGGCTACATGCAGAGCTTGCTGCAGCTTAGCCAAAATCAGGCAGTACATTTCGCACCCCATACCGTGGTGAACTCGCTTGCATTTGATCGAGATAATTTTCTGGTTCAAAGCACGATTACGGATTCGCGCAACACAGAATGCTATGAATTTCGATGCAATATTCTGATCAACAGTGCCGGCTTACAAGCACAGACAGTAGCCCATAATATTGCCGATTATGATCGAGCTCTGATACCTGAACTACACATGTGTAAGGGTGACTATTTTAATTTCATCGGCAACAATCCATTTCGACATCTTATCTATCCGATACCGGAGGCGAATGAGACCGGGTTGGGAATTCATGCCACTCTCGATCTGTCTTCGCAACTTCGATTCGGTCCGGATACCGAATACGTAGACGCCATACATTACGCTATTGATGAATCCAAGGCCGGCCTGTTCGCCGCCGCCATAGCAAAATATTATCCAGCAATTACTCCAGAGCAGTTGGTTCCAGCTTACGCCGGAGTTCGACCCAAAATTACGGCGCCAGGAGAACCCGCGGCTGATTTCGCAATACAGGACGGTGCCGACACCGGCATGCCAGGTTTAATTCAATTATTCGGAATGGAGTCGCCGGCGTTGACTGCGAGTCTAGCCATTGGTGAAGTCGTCAGGGACATGCTGGGCGGGTATTAATCGCCAGTAGCAAGCAATTATGCCTGAGCTCCTCCTCTACATAGTAAGAGTGGCGGCGTCAATATCCAGCCTGCCGGCCAATATATTCTCAATTTGAATTTTCGCCTCGCTGTCCTGATCTTCAAATTGAACACCCACTCCCGCGGCTCGGTTGCTCGTAGCGCCGGCGAATGTAACCCACACTACTTTCGCCGCTATTGGAATCTGCTCTGAGAGATTAATTAACCGCAGCAGTAGAAATACTTTTTCACCAATTTTCAGAGAGTGCTCGCAGGGGATAAACAAGCCTCCATTTTTCAGGAATGCCATATAGGTCTTGTGCAGAATCAGTTCGTCTTTAATAACAAGGGAAAAAAGCTGCCGCTGCGGGACCATCGGTTCACTCCCCTTCGACGAGGCTGTTTATGCCTTAGCTGCAGCCAAGAGTTTGTCTGCAGAGTTCGCTCCACTGCCAAAGCAATGACTCTATTAGTAATTGTGGATTAGGATTAGAAGCACTCAGTAACTGGTTCCTCGCCCTGGAAATTTCGTGCTGATAATTTAACAAAGCCAGAACCTGATCTCGGCCAGGCGATTTAGCCACAGCAAATAGCGACCATAGTTGCTCGACCGTCTGCTCGCTCGCAGTCGGAACCTGCGCGCTCAAAATGCACTTAATCAATATAGACGAAATCCACCACAAGTACTCAATCGTGGCAATATCTCCTACTTTATTCGCGAAATTTACAGAGGCAAGAATCGACACCCGGCTTTGGCTTAAAGCTGTTAATGTCTCTATAAACTCCTGTCGCTGAGCTATCGCTCCACTAGCGACCAGCTCCAGCGCCAGCAGTGGTCTGTTAGCTGCTGCCGATAGCACATCAGCGGGAACTTCCGCACCCAGCATTTCAAACAACCAGCGTTTGCAATTGGCGGTGGCAGGTGCAGCAAACTGCAAACGCTGACAACGACTGCGAATAGTCGGTTTAAGTTGCCCCGGAATATCGGTGATCAAAAACAGATAGGTATTTGGACTAGGCTCTTCGAGAGTCTTCAACAAGGCATTAGCGGAGTTTATATTGAGCTTGTGGGCCTGGCTCAATAGTGCAATTTTGGCAATACCTGCGTGACTACTGCGATGAACAAAGCTGGTTAGCGCCCTGATCTGTTCAACCTTTATTTCCTTGCTACCGGCCTCGACGGCGAGCACATGAAGATCCGGGTGACTATTGCTCTGAGTTAACAAGCAGCTTTTACAGCTACCACAAGCGCTGTCAGTCGTCGGCTGCTGACACAACATATAACGTGCCAGCATTGTAACAAACGCAGATTTCCCAAGACCCGATTCGCCACATACCAGAAAGCAGTGAGCCAGTCGCTGCTGCTGAAACTGCTGCAGCATTTGCTGCCATTGCTGGCGTTGCCATGGCAAGGGCACGGCGGATAGCAATTCGATGTCTTGTGTATTTTCAAGCATTCGTCATCAACACGTTCGTTAGGACCTCTACCAGATTTGATTTTACAGTTTCCAGATCCCTCGCCGCATCTATCACTACATAACGCTGTGGATCAGCGGCCGCTATATCAAGGTAGGTCTGTCTTACCTTGTCGAAAAATTCCAATTTTTCCAGCTCGAACCTGTCCAGTTCGCCGCGCGCACTCACGCGTCGCAGACCAATGCGAGGATCCAGATCCAGAATGATGGTAAGGTCTGGCCTTAATTCTCCCTGCACCAGAGACTCCAATTCGGAGATGGTAGATCGATTTAGGCCGCGCCCACCACCCTGATAGGCATAAGTGGCGTCGGTGAAGCGATCGCATATTACCCACTTGCCCTGAGTCAAAGCGGGCTTGATAACTTTTTCTAAATGCTGCGCTCTGGCCGCAAACACCAGTAATAATTCGCTCAATTCACAGAGCGGGTCATTTTCGTTCACTGCCAGCAGCAACTCTCTAATTTGCTCTGCCACCACGGTGCCACCAGGTTCTCTGGTGAGGATATAGTCAATATTCTGCGAACTTAGAAAGTCTCTTATTGTCTCGATGTTGGTGCTCTTACCCACACCTTCAACGCCCTCAACAGTTAAAAACATTGTCTTAACGCTGCTCATAACCATTCCACTCTCTCATTGCCTAACACTCTGTCGCTGATAACGATTCACCGCGTCATTGTGCTCCGACAAGCTGATCGAAAATTCATGGCTACCATCGCCCCTGGCGACAAAATACAGATAATCTGACGCCACCGGATTGAGGCTGGCCGTTATGGATTCCAGGCCTGCCAGAGCAATGGGCGTGGGCGGCAAACCTGCTATTCTGTAAGTATTGTAGTCAGTATCTGCCAGCAGGTCTGAGCGACGAATATCACCGGTATAGTTTTCGCCCATGCCGTAGATTACCGTGGGGTCTGACTGTAAACGCATGCCTAACTCCAGGCGCCTGATGAACACGCCGGAGATCTGTCCCCGATCGCTTCCCAGCGCAGATTCTTTCTCGATTATGGACGCGAGTATCAAGGCTTGGTAGGCATCATCAAAAGGCAGAGCGCCCAATCTTGTCTCCCATGCCGTACTGAGTATTTGTTGCAGCCGCGTATGGGCCCTGCGAATAATCTCTATATCACTGGTTCCTGCGCTATAAAAATACGTGTCCGGAAAAAGTTGACCTTCGGGATTTTGATAATCAATGCCCAGTAGTTCGGACAGCTGGGGAGCGCTGAAAGATTGCAATTGCACTTCAATCTTGTCGCTGCTCCATATCGCCTCCAGGGCTTGTTTGAACGTCCAGCCTTCTACCAGGGTAAGCCGATATTGAATGGTGTCGCCCTCCACCATTTTTTCAAGCAAAGCGGCTGGGGTTAATCCGGGCTGTAAATTGTATTCTCCGACTTTGATCTGATCGTCAACACCGCGCCAGAGCGCCAACAGTTTGAACAACTGTGGATGCTGAATCACTCCGGCCAGATTCAGCTCATTGACGACAAGGCTTAAAGAACTGCCGGCAGAGATTTCGAAACCGGTGGATTCGTTGAGATCAGGAATTGCTGAATACAGGCTGCGAATGTTCAACAAGAAAACCGTGCTGGCAACTACGATCAGCATGCAAGCAGCGATCAATCCAGCTTTCAATGGCTGCTTGCTTGGCAGAGTTAGGAACTTCATTCTGAAGAGTATCGCCTGTCGAGTTATTGAAGCTGCTGACAAGAGAATTACAGTAGCATTTTCCGCCAGCTTTAGCATCGACAAGACAGCGAATGTGCCGGGAGGCGTAAACTAGCG
>CAVOFA010000079.1:0-12777 GCA_963694865.1 Gammaproteobacteria bacterium
CGCCCGGTTTTGATTAGTGTGGTGTAACAGCTCACAGTTGAACCCACGCTTACAGGCTTTAGAAAATCGATATGCTGGATTGCCACGGTGGCCGCTCTTCCCAGTGCCACTTTCTTGGTGGCAATGCCCGCCGCCAAATCCATCTGTGACACCAGCCAACCGCCGAAGATATCACCGTTGGCATTGGTGTCCTTTGGCATAGCCAGGGTCTGCAGTGCAAGTTCGCCCGCTGGCGTTGGAACCGCTTCGTCATTGCTCTTCATGGTTTGTAGTCCAGAGATATTGATTCATTGTTCAAAATTTCCTAAGCACCGAGGGCAGCCAGGTCGCCAGTCCAGGCCACACCGCCAGTAATATCATCAAGCCCAGCTGCATAATAACAAATGGCACCACGCCCCGGTAAATATCGACTATGTTTATTTCCGTCGGTGCCACGCTGCGCAAATAAAACAGTGAAAAACCAAACGGTGGTGTCAAAAACGACGTCTGCAGATTAATGGCTATCATTATCCCCAACCAAATCGGATCCAGGCCCATACCCAACAGGATTGGACCTACTATCGGCACCACCATAAAAGTGATCTCGATGAAGTCGAGCACAAAGCCGAGGGAAAAATCAGAATCATTACGGCAAACGTGGCTGCAACAACACCTCCCGGTAGATTACTCAACAACTCTTCAATCAGGCCATCGCCTCCAAAACCTCTAAATACAGAAGAAAAAATCGTCGCTCCCACCAAAATAAGATAGATCATGGAGCTGATGCGCATCGTCTCGATGCCTACTTCATGCAAAGTTTTCAGACTAAGGGCTGGTTTAATAAGTGCCAGTAACATCGCCCCTAACGCTCCGACGCTTGCTGCTTCGGTAGGAGTGGCAATGCCAGCGAGTATTGATCCTCAAACGGCAATCATGAGAGCCACCGGCGGTAGCAGCCCCTTTATAAGCGCCACAACCAGGCTCAGACGGGCAGGGGGCATTTGCTTGCTGCTGAATTGGGGGTGCCGCCGCCGGTCGTAAGATAGCGACCAGGAAGACATCGCTTGCATAGGCCAGCACCAGCATAAGCCCCGGAATAATCGCGCCGGCAAACAAGTCTCCGATGGAAACAAAGTTCGGCGCAAAGATGCCACTATTGAGCTGCGATTGCTGGTAGGCGTTAGAGATCACTTCGCCGAGCAGCACCAGGCAGATTGAAGGCGGGATTATCTGGCCCAGGGTGCCGGTGGCACATAAGGTCCCACAGGCCAGGGAGGGTTTGTACCCGGCCTTAAGCATCGTCGGCAACGACAGAATGCCCATGGTCACTACCGTCGCCCCCACTATCCCCGTGCTGGCAGCCAACAGCATGCCCACAATGATGACCGAAATGCCGAGGCCGCCTGGCATGCGGCCGAACATCAGCGCCATGTTTTTTAGCAGATCCTCCGCTATTCGGGATTTCTCCAGCATCACTCCCATGAACACAAAAAGGGGCACCGCAAAGAGGTTTTGATTCACCAGAATGCCATAGATTCGATTTGGAATGAGGGCGATAAATGCCGTATCGAAACTTCCCAGCAAACTACCAACGCTGGCAAACAACAATGAAACCCCCGCCAGAGTAGCGCCACCGGATAGCCCACCATCAGAGCCCCACAGACGACGGCAAAAAACAGCAGAGGAATAAATTCAGTCACGCTAGTCGATGCTACTCAGGCTCTGGGCCAGACTGCGAATTACGTCAAGAGCCATTTAGGAATTACCCTGTCGAATTCTGACGACCGCCTTCAGTATTTCTGCAATACCCTGAATCACTAGCAACACCGCCAACAGAATAATTGCGGCTTTAAGCAGATAGACATAGGGTAGGCCACTGAGCTCGGCGGAGCTTTCTCTAATTTGCCAGGAAATCGACACATAGTCCCAACTTGTCCAAATAATAAATCCTGCAGTGGGCAGCAAGAAAATCAGACCGCCCAGTAAATTCACCAGCGCTTTTTGGGTAACGCTAAGCCGGTTGTAAAAGATATCGACTCGCACATGGCCCTGCTCCTTTAACGTATAGGCCGCTCCCAACGTGAAGATCAGGGCGTTAACATAGATTATGGACTCTTGCAGGGCAATGGAGCCGGTTTGAAACAGGTATCGCAGCGCAACGATAAGCGCCATTAGCATCACCATTGCCACCGTAAGCCAGGCGGCACTCCTGCCAATGATATCCGTCATTGAATCAATAGCTCGGTAGAATTGTTCCATACGCATAGTTCGCCAGGTCCAAATAATGGCTGCCGCATTCATCGCGGATTATTGCACAGCAGGTCGCCCCCCGTGGCTCGATACGGTCTTGCACAGAGATCAAATCCAGGTTCGCAGCAGCTGATAGCTTAAAATCAGAAGCGCGATGCTCAGAACTATCATCAACAGCGCCAACAACCATAATAGTCCACGCCTCACGGTTACAGACAATCGGACCCGCCAGGCAGAGCCGCTATCTGCTGGCGGCGGCACCTCCGAAAATAACGTCGACAAGCTATAAAGCGTCAGTGACCAGCACAGTCCTACCAGGGCTGGTATCAGCCAGTCATCTCCAGGCAATAGCCCAGAGTCAAACAAGCTCAACACAAATATGCCGAGGAACCCCATGCCCAGGCCCATCAGTAGTAGTCTGAAATGACTCAGAAAAGTGGCAATAGCTTGTAAGCGTTCTATCATGGGCTATTAACTTTGCAGCCTTGCTGTTGGCTGCGTATCTACAATTTGAGCAGGTAATTGTCCGGCTGCAGTGCGCAGCAGCGAAGCTCTCACGAACTCCGCCTGCGCAGACTATCCTGATACGCTTTGCCAGGGAACCTCTGAATAATGATTTCCCAGTATAGTCAGATGTACAATACTGAAGATGTTACAATGCTAGCTAAGCTGAACTTGAAAAGACCGAACAACGTTCAGCCGTCGCCAAGCTTGGATTTCACTTTATGTTAATCGTTGTGTC
Organism: Gammaproteobacteria bacterium; assembly: GCA_963694865.1. GTDB lineage: Bacteria > Pseudomonadota > Gammaproteobacteria > Pseudomonadales > Pseudohongiellaceae > UBA9145. Next base: position 2,972 of record CAVOFA010000079.1, read on the forward strand.
CCCTGCCAAATCCCTCGACGATGAATCTCCCGTTAAAACACGGAAATTCACCGAGCCTGAATTTTTGCAAGAGTCCCGACAATTGGTAAGTCAGTTACAAAAACTGACACCCGACGGCTTTTCCAAATTAATGCATATCAGCACCAAGCTTGGGGAGTTAAACCATACCCGCTTCGCCAATTGGCATACTCCATTCGATTTGAAAAATGCCCGGCAGGCAATTTTTGCCTTTAAGGGTGACGTCTACGTAGGTCTGGATGCGGAACAGTTCAGCGCCGCGGATTTAAACTTTGCCCAAAAGCACCTGCGCATTTTGTCCGGCCTCTATGGCTCGCTGCGTCCGCTGGATTTAATGCAGCCCTATCGCCTGGAAATGGGCTCCTCTTTCTCTTATAAATCCCCTGGTGCTAAAAAAGGCAAGTCCCTCTATGAATTTTGGGATGGTAAGCTTACTGAAAATTTGAATTCTTTGCTGACACATGAGAAGCCGCCGGTTCTGATCAATCTGGCGTCCAAAGAGTATTTTAGTGCAATCAAGCTGAAGACCTTGGCAGCCGAGGTCATCACTCCAGTATTCAAAGATTATTCCGGCGGTAAATATCGGGTCCTCAGCTTTTTCGCCAAGAAGGCCCGCGGCGCAATGGTAGCCTATATAATTAGAAACAAAATTACAGCCACAAAGAAATTAAAAGACTTTAACAACGATGGATATCGCTACAGTGCCGCGGATTCCACCGAGTCAAATTTGGTCTTCCTGCGCAAGCAGAAATAGGCTGGCCTGGATACTCAATCGCAGCCCGCTTTCGTGACCAACCCTCTTCCCTTCAGTCAGCCCAGCGAGAATAACAAGCAGGTCATTCTTGATATTTTGAAGAGGCATTTGGCTACTGCCGACTCGCTGTTGGAAATTGGTGGCGGCAGCGGTCAGCATGCGGTCTTCTTCGCCGAGCAATTTCCGCGGCTGCGCTGGCAATCCTCCGATATCCCATCGAATGTTGACAGCCTTAATCTGCGCATCGCCGCGGCACAGCTACCCAACCTCCCCGCTGCCTTTGCCCTCGATGTTAATGATGCTCCCTGGAATTGCTGCCAATGCAAGGCCATCTATACGGCCAACAGCCTGCACATAATGTCCGCCGACTCGGTAGAAAACTTCTTCGACGGCGTGGCAGGACAGCTGCAAGAGGGCGGCAGGCTAATGGTCTATGGCCCATTCAGGTACGACGGCGCTTTTACCACCGAGAGCAATGCCCGCTTTGATCTTTGGCTCAAAGGCCGAGACCCGCTTAGTGGTATTAGGGATTTTGAATGGGTAAACAGCCTGGCAAGCAACGCCGGACTGCAGTTGCTTGAAGACAATGCCATGCCGGCCAACAACCAGTTTCTGATCTGGAAGAAATTTCGCTAGGAAATGCTTGCTTAGGGAAGCTTGTTCTTCACATCCTTGCTGACCTCACGATCACTAACTGAAGCGCCCCAAATAACCCCGCCTTGTACGCCGGCAGCACTGTCAGCTCTCTTTCTTATAAGGCAGTAAGGCCCGGGCTTGTAGCATATAGCTTTTTATATGCTCTCGCTCTTCCTGCAGAAAATTCTCAATAGCAGCAGCGAAGCCCTGATTCGCAAGCCAATGGTTGGAATACGTAATAATTGGTTCAAACCCCCGCTGGATTTTGTGCTCGCCCTGAGCCCCCGAGTCGAATGAACTCAGCCCATGCTCTATGCAATATCCCTGGCCCTGGTAGTAGCAGGTTTCAAAATGCAGGAACTGCTCGTCCCTGGCACTACCCCAGTAGCGACCAAATAGCTTGTCCGAGCTTTTGAAGAACAACGCCGCTGCTATCTCTCGTCGGTCTTGCATTGCCGATATCATAAATAACTGCTCTGGCATCGTGATTGACAGTGTTTGGAAAAATTCCTGATTAAGATAGCCTTGCATACCTCGCATCGCGTAAGTGCTTTGATAAAAACTATAAAAATTCTGCCACTGCTGCTGAGCTATCTTGCCGCCTTCGGTTATCTTGAAGGAAATGCCCTGGTCACGAACGCGCTGGCGTTCCTTCCTGATCGATTTTCGCTTGCGCGAATTAAGCGAATTCAGAAAATCATCGAAGCTCGTATAACCCTTGTTGTACCAGTGAAACTGGCTGGCGATACGCGACGATATTCCCAGGCGTTCAAAATCATCATGTTCCTGTTGCTGCGGGAATAGAATATGCCAGGACGAAGCTGCAATGGCCTCGGCTTTTTCAATTACTTTGTTACGCACTACTGCGGAAATCCTGGCTCTTACAGCCGGCTCACTTACACACAGCCGGTTACCAACACTGGGAGTAAAGGGTATCGCGCTGACAAATTTCGGATAGTATTCGTAGCCGTGGTTCTGGTAGGCGTGGGCCCATGACCAATCGAAAACATACTCCCCGTAGGAATTGGTTTTTAAGTAAAGCGGCATCACCGCCACCAGAGTTTTTTCGGTGCGGCGCGCTTTCTCGTCTTTCTCCTGCGCTCTCTCGCTCAAAGGCTCTGCGGGGGAATAGACCGCAACATGGTGGGGTGCCCAGCCGGTAGCCGCAGTGGTGCACCCGGTCTCTTCCAGTGCATGGAGGAATTCGTACCGCGTAAAGGGATTGTCAGTGCCGGTAACCTGATTCCAGGCCTCTGCTCCGATTTCGGTGATAGAGTCGACAAAATTGATTTCGTACTTTTGCATAAATTGACTGCGGGCTGGTTTAGATGGCCTACGTATTCAAGTCCATACGGTTTCTTTCTTTTCAAAACTCAGTGTTTCTTTTCAAAACAGTGAATTTCTTTTCAAAACCCAGCGTTTCTTTTCAAAACCCAGTGATTCTTTTCAAAACAGAGTGCGGTACGTCGGTTAATTGAGTAGGATTGGTTCCCTGGCTCACTTTCGTTTAACTCAGGCGCCCCTGACAACTTAGCAGGTAGCTGGTGCAATCACCTAATCTGATACGTCGCATCGCGGAGAGTAAATCGACTCTTCGCAAGTCGGAGACCAAAGTTGCAGGTTTCGTATTGGAACATGCAAGCGATGTTATTCGTATGCGAATCGTCGACCTGGCGTCCCGATCCTGTGTCAGCGAACCAACCGTCATTCGGTTTTGCCGCGCCATCGGCTTCGATGGCTTCCAGTCATTCAAGCTTCAATTGGCCCAACAACTAAGTCTGGGCGATGTTTTTACTCAATTTGCAGTAGATGACAAAGACACGATTGCTGACCTCAGGAACAAGGTCTTCGACACCACGGTAGGCTCACTCCTTACGGTGCGGGATGAGCTCGACGTTGACACCCTCGAGCTCGCCATTACTACTCTGAACGAGGCCACGCGAGTTGAATTTTATGGTTTCGGCGCGTCTGGCTCTGTGGCCGCAGACGCCCAGCATAAGTTTTTCAGGCTGCAACTTTCCACCGCTGCCTACACCGACCCACATATACAACACATGTCTGCCATCTCCCTGGGCGCGAACGATGTAGTGGTAGCGATCTCTCAATCCGGTCAGACCCAGGCGCTTCTGCAAAGTGTGCGCCTGGCCATGGAGGCCGGAGCCACAGTGATTGGCCTCGCGCCGCAGCACACAGCTTTAAGTGAACAGTGCAGCATCCCGATCTATGTAAATGTAGAGGAAGATTTACAGACCATTGCTCCGGTCTCATCACGGATCGCCCACCTCGTGGTAATCGATGTGCTTGCCACCGGTGTGGCTCGACATCGCAAGCCTTTTCTAAAAGACCATTTAAAGAGACTACACAAGAGCCAAAAAGCGTTGAGAACATCGACCTCGAGCCGAGAGCAACTCGACGCCTTTTCCGGCTAGCCGTTGCCAGCCAAAGAGTTTCTACTCGACAGTTATCGAGTGTTTTAGAACAGTAAATAATATTTACTACTCAATTTACGTGTTTTATCAATATCTCGTCAGAGTTAGTTGGAAGAACTATCATTGTTCCGTCTTTTGATAAGATATAATTACTAAATTCCTCTTTTACTCCCCTTAAAAAGACATCCTCCATAATAGCATTCCTTGGCGCAGGTAAGAGATGATACAAAACCAGGTATCCAGCATTAGACAATTTAGCAGCATCAACAGCAGAAGTATGATAATTTTGAATGTCTTCAATTCCTATTTTTGCTAGCGAGTTAAATGGAAGAGCTGTATTGACTGCTTCTAATAATTCAACTGACATCGCTTCATGAAATAATACATCGGTATTCTTTGATGCTTCCAGAACACTCTGAGAGTATGTTGTATCTCCACTTATAACTATACTTCTATCCTTATATTTTATTTTGAAACCCAACGAAGGTTCTATTGGGTGGTGTTCTACAAGAAAAGCTGATATTTTCAAATCCTCGTTCTCATAGACTGGTTTACTAAAATTATCGATGGTGGCTCCATTAAAACCAGCCACATTCAGAGGCGCAAATATGTCACCATGGTGTTCGTTTCTATATTGGTTGTCATATTGAATAGATGCTTCAATGCCGTCTAAAACTTTGAGGATTCCCTCTCCACCATAAACCTCTAGTTTTGATTTACGATCAGCCCCAACCCACCCCTATAGATGAAGATCTTCTAGATCTGAATAATGATCTAAATGCAAATGAGATATAAAAACTGCTTTTATTTTTCCAAGGGGAATCCGCCAGTTAACTAAATTACTAACACTCTTATCACCAATATCAAAAATATAATATTCATCGCCAGCTTTCACTAAAATACAGGTTTCAGCCCTTGTTGGATGAGCAAGTGGTGATTTCGAACCACATACAACGGCAGATAGAGAATCTTCTTCAGGAAATATTTTTAGGTTGCTAGTAACTAGCCTTTCTACGGCTCGATAAACTAATATATCTTGAACTATATTAAATCTCAGTGAAAGAATTCCTATCGCTGAGAGTAAAAAAATTGTTATAGCTAAATATTTAATTTTTATGATCATCTTAATTTACTGTTGTAAACTACTCCACAGTGACAGATTTGGCCAGATTTCGTGGATGGTCTATGTCCGTGCCTTTGGTTATCGCGACGTGATAGGACAGTAGCTGCAGTGGAATGGTAAATACAACAGGATCGAGGATATCCGGGCAGGTCGGCAGATTAATTACTTCGCAACTCTTATCACTCTTGTATTGAATACTCTCGTCAGCGAACACATAGAGTTTGCCGCCGCGCGCACTGACTTCCGCCAGGTTCGCCTTTAATTTCCCTAACAAATCATTATTCGGTGCCACCGCAATAACCGGCATGTCGCTGTCGACCAGGGCCAGGGGGCCATGCTTTAACTCTCCGGCAGGATAGGCTTCGGCGTGAATATAAGATATCTCCTTGAGTTTAAGTGCTCCTTCTTTGGCGACAGGATACTGAATGCCTCTACCCAAAAATAGACTGTGGTGTTTATCGGAAAATTGCTTGGAGAGTTTTTTAATCTTTTTGCTGAGTTTCAGGGTCTTTTCAACCAGGCCCGGTAGCTTGGCCAACTCCCTTACCAGCTTCGCTTCCTGCTTCGCCTTGAGACCAGTACGGCGCGCGAGCACGATAGACAAAATGAGCAGCAGGCTTAGCTGTGTCGTAAATGCCTTGGTGGAAGCCACGCCAATTTCCTGCCCCGCCATTGTTAACAAGCAGAACTCCGTTTCCCGTACCAGGGCACTTGTGGCTACATTACATATCGCAAGACTGGCTACATAGCGCATCTTCTTCGCGTATCGAAGTGCCGCCAGGGTATCCGCCGTTTCACCAGATTGAGAAACCACTACAAACAAGGTGCCTGGCTGCACAATAATGTCTCTATACCGGTAGTCACTTGCTATATCTACCTGGCAGGGGATTTTGGCGATGGATTCCAACCAGTATTTTGCAATTTGCCCGGCATGAAAACTGGTGCCACAGGCGACTATCTGCACACTTTTTACTTTATCGAAGATAGCGCCAGCCTTGTTGCCGAACGCTTCTTCCAATACCCGTGTAGCACTTATCCTGCCAGCCAGCGTGTCACGAATCACCTGTGGCTGTTCGTGAATTTCTTTGAGCATGAAGTGTTGATACTCACCCTTCTCCACCGCGTTTGACTGGTTCTGTACTGTTGCTACCGGTCTTTTTACTTTTTTACTGCCATGCCACACGTCCACTGACTTCAGAGTAACCTTGGCGATGTCTTCTTCTTCAAGGTAGATGAACCTGTCGGTGACCTGTCCCAGAGCAAGCGGATCCGATGCAACAAAATTTTCTCCAATCCCCACACCCACTACTAGTGGGCTTCCGCTCCTCGCTACGATTATCTGATCTGGTTCAGAGCCATCTATAACACACAGGCCATAAGCGCCATGTAGCTTTTTAACTGTTTTTTGCACCGCAGCAAGCAGCGATACCTTCCCTGCTCTTCGGGCCTGATGAATTAAATGAGCTATGGTCTCGGTGTCGGTTTCCGTTTTGAAGACGTAGCCGTCCGCTCTTAATTTTTTCCTGAGGGCCTCGTAATTTTCGATGATGCCGTTGTGAGCTATGGAAATTTCATCACTGGAGTTATGGGGGTGAGCGTTGGCAATAGTTGGTTTGCCATGCGTGGCCCAGCGCGTGTGAGCGATGCCGAGCTTGCCCTTGATTTTAGCCTTTTTTACAGCGTCCAGTAGTTTCTTAACTTTGCCGACAGTTTTAACTACCGTGACGTCACTTGTGTTGTCGTGCGCTAGTGCGATCCCCGCCGAATCGTAGCCTCTATATTCCAGCCTCTTAAGACCTTCCAACAGTATGCCCGTAACGTCTCTTTCTGCAATTGCACCTACAATGCCGCACATTTTTATTCTCGAAGCTTATCTGTCTGTGTTTTTAAAGGTTTTATTTTTGAATGACTTACTTTTTACCAGGCCGTTTCCATCCAGAAACATTACGTTGTTTGCTTCTCGCCACCGCTAGGTCGCCAACAGGAACATCGACGTTAATGGTAGAGCCTGCCGCAATAAATGCGTTATCGGCCAATTCAATTGGTGCCACCAATACGCTATTTGAACCAACGAAGACATTATTGCCAACTCGAGTCCGGTGCTTGTTTACCCCATCGTAATTGCAAACAATGACGCCTGCTCCAATATTTACGTTCTCGCCAAGCTCGGCATCACCGATATAGGCCAAATGGCTGGCTTTAGATCCTTTGCCAATTATCGCATTTTTGGTTTCGACGAAATTTCCTATCTTCACATTATCTTTTAAAATGGTGCCAGGTCTAATTCTTGCGTAGGGGCCGATAGTGGTGTTTTTGCCTATTACGGCGCCTTCTATTATTGTGCCGGGGAGGATTTTTGATCCCTCCCCAATTGCTGCGTCTTTGATCGATGTGTTGGCTCCGATGGCTACATTGTCGGCCAGGGTCACCTCTCCATCAAATATGACATTAACATCTATTTCTACATCTTTGCCGGTTTCCAAGACACCTCTAATATCAACACGTGCCGGATCTCTTACCGTAACACCCGCCTGTAGTAGTGTTTCTACTTTGCCCATTTGGTAGTGTCTCTCTAAACTGGCCAGCTGAGATTTGTCATTCACACCCTGGGTTTCAAACTCGTCTTCAATAAGCTGCGCGTTGATTTCACATTTTTCCTTTGCCGCCAGGGCAACGATGTCGGTGAGATGGTATTCGGCTTGCGCGTTATTATTTTTAAGTTCGCTCAACCAACGCGCCAGCTTCAACGCCGGAATCGCCATGATGCCACTATTGATCTCTTTTATCTGTTTTTGTTCGGTGCTCGCATCTCTTTCTTCGACGATGGCCGTTATTGCATCGGCGCCATCCCGAATGATTCTGCCCATACCGCTTGGATTTTCTGTCTTCACGGTTAGCAGTGAAAGCGTGTCGGCGTTGGTCTGGAGAAGTAATTTTTGCAGGGTGGATGTCTTGATTAAAGGAACGTCGCCATAAAGAACTAGAACCAGATTATCTTCGCTGCCCAAATCGAGACCTGGCAGTGCTTGCTGAACCGCGTGGCCGGTACCCAGTTGTGGCTCCTGGCTTGCCCAATTCAGATTGGGCGCGTCTTCGCTGGCCGCCAAATATTGCTTGATTTCATCGCCGCCATAGCCCACCACAATATGCAGCCTGCTGCTGTCTAGTTTTTGGGCTGCGGCGATGACGTGCTCGAGCATGGATAGACCGCCGATACGGTGTAGCACCTTCGGCAGGCTGGAGTTCATTCTGCTGCCCTTGCCCGCGGCCAAAATTACGACGTCCAGTTTCATATCAATTTTCTACGACTAGTGAGCTTACAAAACAATGTGAACAAGAAATGAGAGTATCAAAAAAAAAGGCAGCTAGTGCTACCTTTTCCATGCAATCGAATAGGGCCACAAGCCGCCAATGCTATTTGCGCATTTGCCGGAGTGCTCTGAGCTGTGCTGCCGCCTCGGCCAACTGAGTTGCGGCTATTGAATATTCAAAATCAGCGGCCTGATCGGCTATGGCTTGCTCTGCGTCTTCCATCGCTTTAATAGCCGATGCCTCGTCGAGATCATCTGCACGCAGTGCGGTGTCTGCCAACAAGGTAACGACGCCCCTTTGTACTTCCAGGAAACCGCCGGAAACATAGAACAACTCTTCTTCGCCACCGTTTAGAACCAGCTTTACTGGCCCTGGAATCAGAGCTGTTAACAACGGCGCGTGGCCAGGCGCAATTCCCAGATCACCGAGGGAGCCTGCCGCCACTACCATCTCAACCAGACCAGAGAAAATACTCTTTTCTGCGCTTACGATGTCACAATGCATTGTCATAGCCATAATCAGGTTCTCTGCTGTTAAAGAGTCTTGGCCTTCTCTATTGCTTCTTCTATGGTTCCTACCATGCTGAAGGCCTGCTCGGGGAGATCGTCGTGCTCTCCTGCCAGGATCGCCTTAAAGCCTGCAATGGTATCCTTGAGCGAAACATACTTGCCCGGAACGTTGGTAAATATTTCCGCAACTGTAAACGGCTGCGACAGGAATTGAGAAATTCTACGCGCCCTGTAAACAGTTTGCTTGTCTTCATCTGACAGCTCATCCATTCCCAAAATAGCAATGATGTCTTTTAGTTCCTTGAATCTTTGCAGAACCGTTTGCACACCGCGCGCCACATCATAATGGTCCTGGCCAATCACCAGCGGATCGAGCTGCCTTGACGTAGAGTCCAGCGGATCGACCGCAGGGTAAATACCCAGTGAGGCGATGTCGCGAGACAGCACCACCATGGCGTCGAGGTGAGCGAAGGTTGTAGCCGGTGATGGGTCGGTCAAGTCATCTGCCGGGACATAAACCGCCTGAATTGAAGTAATGGAACCATCTTTAGTTGAGGTTATTCTTTCCTGCAACGCTCCCATTTCCTGCGCCAGGGTCGGCTGATAGCCCACCGCCGATGGCATCCGGCCCAACAGTGCAGATACCTCGGTACCCGCCAGAGTGTAACGATAAATATTGTCGATGAACAAGAGTACATCACGGCCGTCATCGCGGAATTTTTCCGCCATGGTTAAGCCGGTCAGTGCAACCCGCAGTCTGTTGCCGGGAGGTTCATTCATTTGACCGTAGACCATGGAAACTTTGGACTCGCCTTCCAGGTTGATTACCCCGGATTCCTGCATTTCATGATAAAAGTCATTGCCTTCGCGAGTACGCTCGCCGACTCCGGCAAAGACAGAGAGGCCGCCACTGGCCACAGCGATGTTGTTAATCAGCTCCATCATGTTGACGGTCTTGCCGACACCGGCACCACCGAATAGACCAACCTTGCCACCCTTCGCAAACGGACAGATCAGGTCAATAA
>CAVOFA010000080.1:0-12754 GCA_963694865.1 Gammaproteobacteria bacterium
ACCGAATCGATCCGGCGCCGTGGCATCGCAACGAATAATGGCCCACATGTGCACACCATCTGGATCTACATCGGTATCCCCCACTGCACCGAAAGTGCGGCCCGCTGGCAACTTGGCCCAGGAATCAAGGCTGGCATAGGGGTTAGGAAAGCCTTGCGCAGAAACAAGTCCAGCAGCGAAAAGCAACAGGGAGCCCAGACCCAGGGCGACGAACTGATTCTTTGATTTTGTCATTATTATTATCCTCGTTGAGTTGGCTTTGAGGATGTCACTAATGCGACCGCTTTAGCGAGTGTTTAAGGGAGGGGATGCGCCCTATTATGCGGGCGTAGCTGGCAGTGGCTCTATATTCAGCTTGAGCTTGAATTGTCGACGCAGCAACAGAAAGCTTGCTACCCCCTGCACCGTTACCGACAGGATGGAGACGTACCAAACCTGCTTGATACTAAAATCAGGCTGGTATTTGAGGTACACCACGATAGGAATAAAAATCAGCAGGCGTATTGCAGAACTTATAAGCGCGGGCCGAGTGTTGCCCAATCCCTGGAACGCACCCGAGCAGGTAAACACAATACCCTGTGCCACGAAATTTAGTGAGATCAGCTGTAGAAAATCGGCGCCGACGGCAATGACGTCGACTTCATCGGTAAAGAATGTGATCATTACTTCTGGGCGCCACTGCATCAATAGCGTCACCAGCAACATTACACCGCTGCTGAGAAGCATACCCCGGTGGCAAGTCTCGCGCACCCTGGCACCAAGCCCGGCGCCGAAGCTTTGTCCGACGATGGGACCAACGGCAAACGCGATCGCCATAGTAGGCATAAAGATGGACTGCATAATGCGCCCGCCAATGCTGAAGCCGGCTTGTGCGGGCGCGCCGAAATCCTGAATTAACCAGTAAACAACAGAGAAGTAGACAAACAGCAGCAGCATCTCGCCACCGGCAGGAAGTCCAATGTCCAACATGCGCCACCAGATGTCGGAGCTTGGTTTTATTTGCTGGCATTGTCAAACATAGATTTATGTCTGGTTTTAGTGGAATACCCTGAAGTACTGGTTTCGAAGTTGATACGTATCAATAGATGGCCAATGCCCAGCAGCTAACTTGGCCGCCAGAATTATAATCAGCGGGAGTAGTCTATGAAGAGGTCAGCATTTGTTCGTACAGCGTTGTTTGCTACAGGAATACTAATTAGTCCGGCAGCCTTACAGGCCCACGAGAGCGGGGACTGGATTTTGCGAGTTGGTGCCGCCACGGTAGCACCGGACGAGAGCAGCAGCGTTATCAGCACGACTGCAACCGGGCGCGCTTGCAGCTACTGCGGTAGGTGTTGGCAACAGCACACAGCTAGGCTTGAACATTGTGTATATGTTGTCAGACAACCTTGCTCTGGAAGTGCTGGCGGCGACGCCTTTTGAGCACGATCTCAAGGCCGCCGGCCTTAGCCAGTTTGGATTCGCCACAACAGATCTCGGCAGCTCGAAACAATTGCCACCGACAGTTAGCGCCCTTTATTTCTTCGGCAATAGCAGTTCCACGGTAAGGCCCTGCATTGGTGTTGGGATTAACTATACGACTTTCTTCAGTAAAGACTTATCCAGCAGCGCCAAAAATGAACTTGCGGCCAGCAGCCTGGACCTGGATGACTCGGTTGGCCTCTCCCTGCGTGCTGGCATAGACGTGATTTTATCCGACAACTGGTTGCTCAACGCCTCGGTCTGGAATATCGATATTGATACTGACGCCAGTTTCAATTCCGCACTAGGCAAGGTAAAGGTTGGTGTCGATATTGATCCCTGGGTGTATATGATTTCCCTGGGCTATCGATTCTAGAGAACAGGAATGCCTGGCTAGCATGAATCCACCAGGGAATTAGAGTGGCGATTTTCGCGGCAGCCTTTTACAGGCAGGAGCGATAGGGTCGGCTAAGCTATCCCTGCTCCCTGCGCGCCAACGTACACCGAATAGAGTGATTGGCTTGCCGTCATAAACAGGCGATTGCGCCGGGCACCCCCGAAGCACACATTGGCACAGAGCTCAGGCAGGCGGATAATGCCGATGGTGTCGCCATCCGGGGCGATGATTTGCACGCCGGGGCGGGCACCAGCCCAAATATTGCCATCGACATCGCAGCGAATGCCGTCGGCGGAAGTAACGGTGTCGGTGCCGGGTAATGTCAGTCGGGCATGGCGACGACCGTTTCGAAGTCGGCTGCCGTCCACCTCCCAAACTTTGATCTCACGTCCACTGCCGGTATCCGCCACATACAACTGGCTGTAGTCCGGCGAAAAACACAATCCGTTGGGAGCAGCAATTTCATCGGTGACCATGCTGATTTGGCCGTTGACGGCGTCCACTCGATAGACGGCAAAGGGCAGTTCCGATTCGGCTCGGCTGCCTTCATAGTTGCGACGGATGCCATAAGGCGGATCGGTAAACCAGATACTGTTGTCCGGCGCCACCACCGCATCGTTCGGCGAATTCAATGGCTTGCCATCGAAGCTGTCGGCTATTACCGTAGTCGAGCCATCATATTCATAACGCACGACCCGGCGACCACCGTGTTCACAGGAGATTTGCCGCCCCTCATTATCGAAAGTGTTGCCATTGCTATTGCCGGATGGCTTACGAAATTCTGTCACTCGCCCGTCGTCTTCGATCCAGCGCAATTGGCGATTATTGGGAATATCACTCCACAGCAGGTAGCGTCCCACACCGTTCCATGCCGGGCCCTCGGCCCACAGCGTACCGGTATGATGCCGCTGAATCGGCGTATTAAAGAGAATATAGCGTTGGAAGCGTGGGTCCAGGGCAATGAGATCAGGATCCGGGTATCTCAAGGGCGTAGCACCAGTCCAGTCCCGGGGCGCTGCCGCCGGCAGGGCTGACTGAGCAGTGGCGAGGATCGGCAGCACGGCGGTGGCAGCAGCAGCTGCTGCAAGAAAGTTTCGTCGTTTCATAGGGTAGGGCTCTCGCTGACACCGACTCAAGCAGCATGTGCTTGCCAGTGTGGTTTTAGTAGAATTGAGCCTGAAGATGCTAATCGAATGGCAAGTTAATGTCGAGATGACCATCGTTGTGCAGTGCAGAGATATTGAATCATTAGTCAGAGGTTCCCTTGATGTCCGTGTATGTTCTAATTAAGTACGTCCACGTCAGTGCTGCCGTGATCAGTTTTCTGGGCTTCTCCCTGCGTGGCTACTGGATGCTGGTGGCGGCATCGGCGTTGCAGTACAAGCTCACCAGAGTGCTTCCCCACATCGTAGACACGGTGTTACTAAGCAGCGCAATAACGCTGGCAGTGATGAGCCGCCAGTATCCCTTTGTCGCCGATTGGCTGACAGCAAAGCTTGGCCTGTTGCTTCTCTACATCGTACTCGGTGCATTCGCTTTGAAGCGGGGAAGAACCAGACAGATCCGCATTGTCACACTGGCTGGCGCCTTGCTAACAATCCTAACGATATTTTTCGTAGCTCTGACCAAACCAGGTTTTTAAGCCTCTTCAACATTCATTAATGCGGTCTAGGTCTGTTTGGTGTTCTTTTTCGCGTGCCGCGACGGCCATATTCCCCGCTCACGAGTCTTCGACTCTGATTGTTCGCGTGAAACATACCCGTCTTAGCATGCTTGATTCAAAAGCTAATCGGTCCTGTGAGAAAAGAACTATGTCTTTGCAGAGTTGATCCAGCCTATCAAGCGATGGGGTGCTGTATCCTACTGCATCAGCAATAAAGGCACAGCACTGAGTGATTGAGGAGAACACGTTATGTGGTATCTCTTTCCTTTGATAATGCATGTATCTATTCAGATTCAGAGGTCCAAATGGGGGAATTTTTGGGCTCCCGACCGAGGAGAATCTACCGATCGGCTTCTGAGTCCCGCGTAACTGCAGCTATACCTACAGTTGCAGAGATTCAATTGGAGGGACTCTCCCGGGATGGATGCAAGCCGCTGAGGAAGCGGGGTACAGCAGCTCAGCGCGCCGTCACTAGGACTCCCGATACTATGGTCACTCGACTGAGAAGCTCACTCGCAGCCAGCATCCAAAAACGGCCCGTCAACACAAAGCCTCCTGCCATCGGGAGCGTCGCAGGCTCCGCAGATTCCGACCCCGCATTTCGTCAAGTAGTCGACGCCATTGTGAATTTGGCTGGCGTTGCAAAATTCCCGCTCCACCGCCTCCGCAGCACGCACCATAGGCGCGGGGCCGCAGTTATAGAAGACGAGGTTTTCCAACTCCTGCTTTGGTAATTCCTGCAAACGCTGGCGCAGCAAATCGGTAACCACACCATGATGGCCACGGCTGCCATCGTCTGTGGCTACATGCAAGTTGCTGATCTTTTCGCACTCGTCCAGGAAATACAGACGTTGCTCAGTCCTGGCACCCAGAAAGACTTCCGCGTTGCCATAGTCGCGAGCGATTTGATAGACACCAGCCAGGCCCGTGCCACCAGCCACGGTGATAATCCTCGCGCCTGTTGGTGGTGTGGCCGCGTTGCCGTAGGGTCCCCGCACATAGGCCTCGGTGCCAGGGTCCAGGGTCATGAGCGCTGCTGTAAACACACCGAGATTTATCACCACCAGGGAAAAAGGATCGTCGGTGAGCGCAGAGAACGGCTTCTCACCGAGGCCGGGGATCCACAGGAAGATAAATTCGCCAGCCTGTAAATCAACCTTGCGATCGAAGCTGAGAATGCAGATATCATCGGTGATGCGCTTATTCTTAACCAAGGTGATGGGCTTGAAGCTCATATCCACGTTATAGCGTACCAGGGCTTCGGCATTTTCCGTATGGGTTTCCAGGTCGCGACTCAGCACCGAAAAGTAATCCGCAATTTCCACCGTACTCATGCCAATCAAGGCAGAGCCAACACCAATAATGGTCGCACCGGCGGCTTGAAAATCCCGCACATTCCGCGCACTGCTGATGCCGCCACAGGCAACGAGTGGAACCGCAACGCTGGCATGAATTTCCTGCACACATTGCAGCGCTCGGCTCAGTATGCCCTTGCCTGACAAACCGCCTTTGCCATTGCTGAAGATTTCGTGCCCGTGGCTGCGGAAGCTCTCTGGGCCTACGGTATTGATCGCGCAGATCGCATCGGCACCACCATCGACGGCCGCCTGCGCAATCTCGCCGATATTAGGTACATTGGGTGTTAGCTTCGGGATAACAGGAATATCGACGGCGGCTTTAACTGCACTCACAATCTCTTTAACCAGTTCAGGGTCCTGGCCCATAGCCATGCCGTAGCCCTTGGCGTGGGGGCAGGACAGATTTAACTCGAGACCATCGCCATGGGACGCCATGACTTTTGCGACCGCAACATATTCCTCAACGCTGCCACCGAAGATTGAGATCAGCAGAAATCGATCTGCCGGGATAGTCAATGCAGACATCAACTCGGCGGCACGATAGGCACCGGGGTTGGTCAGCCCGACGGCATTAACGAAACAACCGGGCTGGTACTGGGTGAGAATGGGTTCGCGATAACCGAGTCGAGGTTCGGGACCAATGCTCTTGGTTGTGAGCACGCCCACTTCAGGCATGGTGTCGAACACTCTCTGAATGATGTTGGCGGAACAGCTAACAATGCCGGAGGGGATGGTGAAGGGGCCGGAAAGGGTCTTGCCTAAAAATTCTGTTTTCAACGGGGTGTTGCGCTCTTGCTCAATTGGATATCGGGTGGCGCATTTTATCCGTTGTGGAGTCGAAACGCACTATAAGCCTGAAAGCCGACCGCGTTATTCAGACGTGCCCCAGGCAATTAATAGGCTAAAATGGAGCACAACTAACGCAGTCGATACCAGCAAATAAAAGGCAGCATGAAACTCAATCCGACCGGTCGCGAAAGGGGAAACTGCTTCGCAGGAGAATTTGATCTTGAGATTCCGATTGTACAGGGGCCTATGGGCGGTGTGTCCGGACCAGGGCTGGTGGCGGCCGTCGCAGAAGCTGGCGCCTGGGGGTGCTGCCGATTTGGGCTGCATCGTCGGACACAGCGGTGCAGCGCATACGTCAAACTCAGGAACTCACTGCTCAGGCATTTGCAGTAAATATAAGAGCAGACCTTGAGCAACACGAGCATATAGCCGCGGCAATCGACTGGGGTGTTGCGATCATTCATCTTTTCTGGGGCAATCCAGTACCGTCGGCGAAAGTAATTCCCCAGGGCATCAAACTAATGTTGACGGTGTGGGATGAAGACTCCGCAAAAGCCGCACTCGATGCCGGCGCTTGTGCACTTATCGCTCAGGGTGTTGAGGCCGGTGGTCATGTCAGGGGCACTATCAGGCTTGCCGAGCTTATTCCCATCGTTGCTGCGGTGGCAGGCGATGTGCCGGTGGTTGCCGCCGGCGGGCTCGCGAGTGCTGTGGATATTCAACGTGCCCTGGCTTCGGGAGCGTCTGCCGCCCTTCTCGGTACCAGATTCCTGGTTACGAAGGAATCAGCAGCACACCCGGCTTACAAGCTAGCTATTGTGGATGCCGCCGAGGACACGACAGTAAGAACAGAATGTTTCGATGGTGGCTGGCCCGCCGCTCCTCACAGAGTTCTTAGAAATTCTACCTTTGCCGTTTGGGAGAATGCCGGCAGTCCCAGGTTTCCCGACCGACCTGGAGAAGGTGACCTGGTTTTGCACACTACCCAGGGCAGGTCTGTGCCGCGTTACTTTGTTTCGCCACCGGCGGCGGGAATGACGGGGGAGCCCGAGGCAGCAGCCATGTACGCGGGTACCGGTGTCGCCAGGATTAGTGATGTTCCATCTGTGGTGGAACTGATCGCGGGCTTGAAAGCTGAACTGTGATTCAGACAGAACTATTGGTGAAATGATCCAGGGAAGCTCTGAGCAATTTTTCAGCAGTGGGATGGAGGGTTTAATTATCGCTTACTTCAGTTTGCGCCAACTTAAAGTGCCGGTGACTCGGCCCTCTGCATTCTTGAGCGACAATTTCAACAAGCCGTCGGTGAATTCAAAGTAGCGAATATTGTCTCCTCCGACCCAGCGTGGCACCATCGGCGAACCCTCGACATGATGCACAACGATACCCTTATCGAGGTCGTAACTCACCTTTCCCCAATAGGCAAAGCCACCGATGCTGCGGTCGGAAGACTGCGCCGCCTCGGCAGGCAGATTTATCGGCATACCAATGCCCCACATATTGCCAAGGGCATCGTAGCTAAGCCGCCCGATATATTTCATATCGACCTCACCGCCTTGTGCCGGGTAGCTAAAATAACTCACCAGCTCGTAGTCGCCGACAAACTGTTGCTTGATAGCATCAAGATCACCGGCGGCGTGCACTTGTGTTGGCAAAAGCGCTTGTAGCATTAGACAGTTAAGAGTGATAACGGCATAAAATAATTTTCTTCCAGCTCCTGATTTTCTCATGATGTAGTCTCGCAGTAGCAGTGTAGTGGAACTCGTCCTTTTGGTTTACAGCAATTTTTTGAGGTCAGGCTTGGTTACTTTCCCCATGGCATTTCGCGGAAGAGCCGCAATAATCTGTATTGCCTTTGGAATCTTGTAGGAAGACATCTTGCCGTCACACCAGTGTTTCAGGTCATCGTATTCGAGACGGGTGCCGTCTCTGAGGCCTATAAAGGCCATCACGGATTCTCCCCAGGTTTCATCTTCGACACCAATCACCGCCACTTCGGCGATGTCGTCGTGGGTTAGTAGTACACCTTCAATTTCCAGGGCAGAAAGTTTGTAACCGCCAGACTTAATGATGTCGATAGAAGAGCGCCCCATAATCCGATAGTAACCATCTTCGATCACGGCAACATCGCCGGTGCAGAACCAGCCGTCTCTGAAACTCTCAATGGTGGCTTTTTCATTGTCCCAGTATTCGAGAAAAACGTTGTCGCCCTTTATGCGTATTTCGCCGGGCGTGCCTTCTGTGGTTACTCGATTGTGTTCTTCGTCGAACAACTGTGCTTCCACCCCGGGCAGGGCTTGGCCGACATGACCGGCGCGGCGCTCGCCAGCGTACGGATTGGAAAGACCCATGCCGATCTCGGTCATGCCATATCTTTCCAGTAATACCTGTCCCGTTAATTCCTGCCACTGCTTAAACAGTTTCACCGGGCAGGCCGCCGAACCGGATATGTTCAAACGCATAGGCCGAAAACCATCACAAATTTTCTGTACCTGTGCTGCATCGATACTCTCGAAATACTGAATCAATTTTACATAGATGGTGGGCACGGCCATGAACACATTATAGGTCCCGGCAACAATCTCCGAAGTAATTCTGGGGATATCGAATTTTGCGAAGAGATGCACGCTGGCACCCGCCCACAATCCGCAACTCAGAATATTGATGATGCCGTGAATGTGATGCACCGGCAGGAACAAGGGGATTACATCGTCTTCGGTCCAGTCCCAGGCGTCGATCAAGGTCGTGATCTGGGCGTGAATGGTTTTGTGGGTACTGACAACTCCCTTGGGTTTGTTGGTGGTGCCGCTGGTGAACAGGATCATGCCGCGGCGCTCCGGAATTATTTCAGGTAACGCAGCCACTTCAGCGGCCAGTACATCCTCACTGGAGACCAGTTCGATGTTGAGTTCGGCACACAGTTCACGCAGGGATTCCTGATATTTGCCGTTGGCAATCATGCGCGTAACCCCGGCGCAAGTCAGGTAGTGATCGAGTTCGGCAACTGCCGACGCCACATTGAGCGGAATAGCAATGCCGCCGGCGCGCCAGATGCCATGCATGGTAGCCACGTAATCAAGACTGGCAGGCATAAAGAAGGCGATGCGCTCCTCCCTGAGGTCGTCCTTGCCGTCCAGTAGTCCGCTGGCGCAGCGATCGATACGTTGGTTTACTTCGCCGTAGCTATAGGAATTGTCACCTTCGACCAATGCTATCTTGTCGTTGTCATTAGTGAGTCGGGGAAAGGAAGCTTGTGTCATAAATATCATTCTCCACATTTTTAATTTGCTGAATATTTGAACTATCGCTGGGATATCTCTATTAAAATTCTGAGATTGCCGTAGGTAGTTGATGCGTGTAACGGGTCTTGCCAAGGGGTATTGTTTTTCCGTTCCGAGTGGGCCATCCCTGGCTCGTTTTGTACATGGATGTGCAGTATGCAGGTTTTGCAGGAGCAAAAACCTGCCCCGCGCTCCATCCCTGGGCGCTAGTGACTGCAAAACAACACCCCTTGCCAAGCCCCTGTCGAATTCAGTATCTGCTTCAACAGCAAAGATCGTTACCTTTGCATCAAATTCGCTGGCTCTGTCCCTCAAATTTCTCAATATATTGCGCTAACAATAAAGAACAGTACAGAAGGTCCAAGTAGACATCCGAGGCCAGTATAAAATGTTGCTGTCATGGCGCCATAGGGCACCAGTTTGGGGTCGGTAGCAGCGAGTCCTGCGGCGACGCCGCTGGTGGTTCCCATCAGGCCACCGAACACCATGGCCGATTGTGGATTGTCCAGGCCGATGCGTTTCGCGATTAGTGGCGTGCCGATCATTACCAGAATCGACTTCACCAGGCCTGCCGCCACGCTTAGTGTAATGACGGCATCGCTAGCACCGATGGCCTCGCCTGTAACCGGGCCGACGATATACGTTACTGCACCGGCGCCAATAGTGGTGATCGCGGCCGGATCGGTGTAACCAAACATGACCGCAACGGCAGCACCCACAATAAAAGAGACGATGACGCCGGCAAAAATCGAAATGACGCCCGCGATACCGGCTTTCTTCAGCTCGCTGATGTGAACGCCGAAGGCGGTGGCGACGATAGCGAAGTCTCGCATCATGCCCCCGCCCATTAAACCAATGCCACCTAACAGCGTGACATCGGCAACCCCGCGGGTGCCGCCACTAACAGTACCGCCCCAATAGGCGGCGAGCAAACCCAAGGCGATGGCAATGGCGGAGCCGTGGATGCGGCCGGCGGTTAATTTGTTTGCCAGCAAATAGGAGACCCACATGGTAGCGCCCACCACCGCGAAGGCGACGATAAGATCGTTCCTGACAAAAACGGTTTCGATAATATCCATTAGCCCGCTCCCCGCTCTTCGCTGGTATCCAGGGGGTGGGCATCAGGCTTGCCAATTTTGCTGAGGATGGGAACTAAGGCAAAGCTGACAATGACTGCGGCCACGCCGGCGGTCAATGCCAGCAATCCACCTTCGGTGGCGGCGGCAACATTCTGACGTGCTGCCATAGCTACGACAATAGGGATGTACATGGCACTCCAGAACTTGATGCCGGTTCCGGACACGCCTTCGGTGAGAGCTTTAAAGCGCTCGGAGTTGCTGGCATACACCAGGAACAACATGGCGATGCCGACACCACCGACGTTGGCTTCCACGTTCAGCGCCACTCCCAGCGCTTCTCCGATTAACATGCCCAGCACCAGGCAGACAGACAGTAGGGCTACACCATAAACGATCATTATTATTATCCTTAGTTAGACAGCGTCGTACTCAGCAAGTGTGCAGGGATGATATGCTGCGACCGGGTTTTGTGCAATTTACCCATTGGCGCGGGAAGATCATTTGATTTTCCCTTTATACTTTAAAAGACGTCAAACAGAAAAGCGAAGAGATAATTATGGAATTTGATTCGGCAGCACTTACTCAACTGACGGTGAGCTACGGCACCCAATTGGTGGTGGCCATTGTTACGCTGATCATCGGGCTGTACATAGTTAAAGTAGTGGTCGGCGTACTCAGTAAAATATTTGACAAGGCTGACGTCGACCCATCCCTGAAGAGCTTTCTGAGCAGTATGATTTCCATAATTCTCAGAGTCATGGTTTATATCACCGCGCTGGGAATGTTGGGTGTTGAGATGACCTCTTTCATTGCTATTCTTGCTGCTGCTGGTCTGGCTGTTGGTATGGCGCTGTCGGGCACTTTGCAGAATTTTGCCGGTGGGGTAATGATTCTGTTGTTTAAACCCTACCAGGTTGGGGACTATATCGAGGCGCAGGGTTTTACTGGCACGGTAAAAGAAATACAGATTTTCATCACCATTCTGACCACGTCCGATAACAAGACAGTACTGATTCCTAATGGCTCAATGGCAAGCGATGCCATGATCAATTACTCGACGCAGGCAACGCGACGCGTCGACTGGAGCTTCTCTATCGCTTACGGTGATGATCTGGAGCAAGCCTATGCGGTGCTACGGCGACTGATCGCAGCTGATAGCAAAATATTGCAGGACCCCGAGCCTTTCGTGAGGCTGGCTGAGCTCGCGGACAGCTCCATTAAAATCGCCGTGCGGGTGTGGGTGCAAGCGTCTGACTATGGCTCTGTCTTTTACAGAATGAACGAAGAGGTCTACAAAGCTTTTGCGCAAGAAGGTTTGTCAATTCCCTTTCCACAGATGGGTGTGCATATTGAAAAAGCCTGAGTGCCAGCCGCGTTTTCCAGAGGTGCCCCAGCTTCCCTGGAACAGGGAAAACAGTGACACCATTAGCACAAACAAGCTCGGACAGTAGGACAATTAACTCGGCACAGGAAATAGCCCGGCGACAGTGACTATTTTATTGGTTAGCAGACTCGGCACGCAGGAAAACTTGATCGGAGCGACTCAGGGTGAAAGTATGAAGCGGGGGCTAGGGAGTGTCCCCACCCCCTGCTGACTTGGCGTAGGTCAAACAGAGGGCAGGAATACTCAAGGAGCACTTTGACGCAGACAGAGGTGTGGCTGCGGCGTCAAAAGTATCGTAATACCGCATGATGGCTTCATGTTGTATTACGGAAGCAACACTACCACTATATATAGTAAATCTCAAGAACTAGCTGCCAAAAAGCTATGCTCGCTCCAGGTCTTCACAAGCATCAAATTACCCCTCATCCGCAGGCCGTGAGTTAATTTTCAATTATAGTAAATAAAATACTTTACTATATATGTTAAACGCAGGTTTTCCTCTTTCTATAGCAACGAAATCTGTAATAAGGGCCAACGTCTCTATCAGCCCTGGCAATCCACAAATTTCCTCAATTACGCCGCAATATTGATCTGAATCAATTCTAGAGTGTCCCATCTATGGTTTCATAGCTCCATGTTGAAAAGTTGATATGGCTTTATCACTAACTCAGCACAGTAAGTGCCTTAGTTGTTTCCTGCTCCCGATGTGGGATTGAGTGATAAAGCTTCGAAAGAGTTCTCAAGCAGGGAACGGGGTTGTCGCATGTAATGGGCAGCCCCATTTTATTGCCTGACGTTAGCTCAATTTAGCTGCTTGCTACTGTCCGGGTGGTTCGACGACTATCGCGAACGGTCTTCTCGGCACTTCTTTTCTTTCTCATCATTGGTTCCTCTCAGGCTTAACGATGAGCTAAAAGTGTCTCTTATGCCATCAGGTGATCATGTCCAACTGGGGCTGACGGGGTACAGTCGCCGCAATCAAGTGTGTAGCCTCACACTCTGTTTTTTCAAGAAAAAGAACGTAGTGGATTATTGTGAACTTGAAAGAATATGACGCCAAATTTCCAAGTTGTTTATCTAATTTCAACAATTTCCAGGTCTGAAAATATTACCGGGTCGGAGTTTTCGACATGTTTCAGAAATAGATTAAAGAAAGTGCCTCGAAATAATAAATCTCGAACCTCCAAGCCACCGTCAGAAGTGAAGGCGGACGGAAACTCTGGTTGCAGTGCTGAATTTATAAATTCGTAGCTTATTGGCTCAAAAGATATTTCGTCCAATTGTACGTCGTCAAACCATCTTGGAAAAAGTTAGCTCTGATCTAAGAGGCACATTAGCCCAT
>CAVOFA010000081.1:0-12753 GCA_963694865.1 Gammaproteobacteria bacterium
GGTTAACGTATGTCTACTACACGATCTATGGGAGTACTTTCATTGTCGAATATGCGCGCCGGCAGTTTGCTTTGGTTGCTTGTCGCAGCCATAAATTCCTTTGCTGAACCCGTTGTGTTCCATGCAGAGTATGAGGCGAAGGCTTACGGGTTTTCGGCCGAGGCCAGCAGGAGTCTTAGCAGAATTTCTGACAATCTCTACGCCCTGCAGAGCACAATCGAAGCAAAACTATTTGGAGAAAGCCTCGCGCGATTAAATGAGCGCAGTGAGTTTAGATGGCAGGATGGCCAGGTTTTGCCTCAGTCTTACAGTTATATCCAATCTGGAGTTAGCTCCTCAACCGAGCAAGTCGCATTCGATTGGACTAGTAATATCGCCATCAGTACCGAGGACGATGAGAGTTGGCAAATCCCAATCAAGCAGGGGGTTCTCGATAAGCTAGCCTATCAACTACAGATCCGTGAGCTTATAAAACAGGCTGCCGCATCCGAGTTTAATTTCCAGGTGCTGGATACCGATGAAATAAAAGAGCATCACTACAGAATTGTCGGTGAACAAGTATTGGAAACCGAACTTGGCAGCCTGAATACAGTAAGAGTCGAAAAAGTGCGGGAAGACTCTGATTCTCGCAGTACCATAATCTGGCTGGCATCAGACTGGGATTATCTGCTGGTACGGCTCGAACAGGTAAATGGGTCTGGTCGAACAGTTGAACTTATTCTCCAGAGCGCAACGGTCAACGGAGAAGTGGTAAGTGCGCTGCAATAATCGAGGTTTCCTGGTTACACTCAAGCATCAAATCATTCTTTACTAGCCAATCACAGTCCTTATCTGTGGGTTGTTTTCCAGCGTCTTATGCACCGGACAACGATCTGCTATTTCCAGCAGTCTGCCTTTCTCAGCTTCGCTAAGGTTACCTTTCAAGGTAATTTTACGCTCCAGCACATCGATGAAGCCATTCGACTGTTCGCAGTCTTCACAATCACTCCGGTGCTGACGGTCGTGACTTAATTCTACAATCACATCATCCAGCGCGATCTTCTTGTGATTGGCGTACATGCGCAGGGTCATGGATGTGCAGGTGCCGAGTGCTGCTAACAGCTGTTCATAGGGGTCCGGGCCAAGATCATAGCCACCGACCTTGAGTGGTTCGTCTGAGATCCAGAAGTGGGTGTCGGAAAATACGTTGCGAGCAAAAAGTTTATTTCTCTCCTCCACCTGCACCTGGCCACCGGCGACGTTTGAGTCGTTAGTTGCTGTCGCCGACATCTGCGGCAGAAACCGACTGGCCCAGGCACTGATACAAGCCGCCGCATATTCTGAATCTTGTTTTCGCGTTAACAAATGGTCCGCCGTATCCAGACTAATGAAGCTTTTGGGGTGCAGCGCTTCCTTGTAGATTTTTTCGGCCTCGGCAATGAGCACCAGGTCATCCACCGGGGAATGCAGTATCAAAAGAGCTTTGCGCAATTTGGAAATGTGCTCACTGGATTGGGATCGAATATCGTCGACAAACTGTTTCTTCAACTTGAACTTGCGCCCGGCCAGATCCACTTCCACCTCTCCATGGGCGGCAATCTTGTCCAGGTCAGCGTCCAGTTGTTTGCTGACATGCTTGGCGTTGAAGGGAGCGCCAATGGTGGTAATCGCGACGGCCTCGGGAATGCTCTCCGCGGCCTTTAACACTGCCGCTCCACCCAGACTGTGACCGATTAATAGCCTTGGTGCCTGAAATTTCTCTCGTAGGAAAGCGGCTGCGGCTACCAGGTCATCGACATTGGAGCTGAAATTCGTATTGGAAAAATCGCCATCGCTGTTACCCAGTCCGGTAAAATCAAATCGTAGCACGCCATAGCCCAGAGCAACGAGGGCTCTGGATATTCTTGATGCCGCGGCAATGTCCTTACCACAGGTAAAGCAATGAGCGAACAGTGCATAGGCTTGAACAGAGTTGGCGTCCGGCGTTTCCAGTAAACCGGCCAGTTTAATACCGTTGCTTTCGAATTCAATCTTGCTGCGTTTACCGGCCATTGCTCTTACTCCATTAGTTTGTCGGCTTGCTAATACCGAAGGTCTTCATCTGGTAAGCGAGAGTCGGAGCTTTTACGCCCAGTAGTGCTGCCGCACAGCATGGATGGTGTGTACATGGAGACTGCTGGTGGCGGGTGGACTTGGGAAGAGATATTGAATCATTATTGAGAGGTTCCCTAGCTACACACTCTGCCTATCTATAACAACATGTATAAGCAAGGAGATATCATGTTATCACTACAAACCCTCCTTAAAGCGACTATCGTCTGTGCCCCGGTGCAGCCGCCGTTGTCATAACCCTCATCTATCTGCCGATGCAGAGGTGCCCCAGTTCAAACTCTTTGATTCCGTAATAATTCAAGTTACTCTGACCCATAGAAGTGTCCTGCTATAGATACCAGCCTGGAGAGAACCCATGATTTTGCCATCTTCTTATGCCCGTCGACTTACTGCCCCCAAGACAGTAGCTGCAGCCGTGTTGCTGCTCATTAGTGTGGGTAGCCTCGCGCAGGCTCCGATTATCCAACCAGGTCTGCCAGGGCAGCCAAGCCGATTGATTAGCATCGAGGAGGCTTCCAACCTGGCGGGTATCCAGTATTCCGGCGCCGATGTGACGTTTATGCAAGGCATGATTTCTCACCATGCCCAGGCTCTGGAGATGACAGCCCTGGTGGAGGGGCGCAGCAATCGAGAAGTTATGGAGCTCATGGCGCAGCGCATATCCATCTCCCAGGAGGACGAAATAGAGATGATACAGGGCTGGTTACGCAGCCACGATTTAGAGGTCACCGATGTGGACGCCCACCATGCACCTGAGTTCGAAGCAATGCCGGGCATGCTGACAGCGGCAGACTTCGAAAACCTGGAACAGGCACAGGGCTTTGAATTCGACAGCTTGTTTCTTGAACTTATGATCAAGCATCATGATGGTGCCCTGACCATGGTTGAGGAATTGCTTGATCAACGTGGCTCCGCTCAGGACTCGGTGTTGTACGCGTTTACCTCGGATGTAAGCTCCGACCAGACCAGTGAGATTGAGCGCATGGACGCCATGCTCGCCGGTTTTTCTCCCGACCCAAGAGTAAATTTGAAGGCTGGCTTCAACGACGCGGGACAGGCCTTGCTGAATATGGAACTCATTGCTTCGCTCGCCAAGCCCGATGGTTTTTTCGATCCGGAAAATCCGCAGGGTTTGCCGATGACGCCGGAAAGAATAGCCGCTCGGCAACAGGCACAGGAAACCCTGGCACCGGCAGCTGATGAGCCTGCCGTTGTGGAGGAGGCTGCCGCCGACGACACTGACGTGATAATCGTTGAGGAAACCGACGACGAAAATGATGAGCCGCGGCCCAGTTTGCTCAATTTCGCCAATACCGATCTTAGTTTCGCCGGAGATGTTCTCATTGCCGGCAACTATCACGGCTTCAACGCCTATGACATCAGTGATCCCCGTGCCCCGCAGCTATTGAGTTCGGTGGTGTGTCCAGGTGGACAGGGCGATGTATCCGTGGTCGGAAAGCTGTTGATCTATTCCGTCGAGCAGACACGGGGGCGCCTCGACTGTGGTCTGCAGGGAGTTGCCGAGCCAGAGAGTAGCGATCGATTCCGCGGTATCCGAATTTTCGATGTCAGTGATTTCCGCATGCCGAGACAGGTTGCGGCGGTGCAAACCTGCCGCGGTTCTCATACCCATACCGTCGTCACCGACCCCGACGACGACGGGAATATATACATCTACGGCTCGGGCACCGGATCTGTTCGTTCCGGCGATGAACTCGATGGCTGCTCTGATGAGTCTCCGTTCGAGAACCCCGATTCGGCGTTGTTTCGTATCGATGTGATCCAGATTCCAATTGCGCGACCGCAAGAGTCACGTGTCGTCAATCGACCCTTTATCTTTTCGGACCCAAATTCGGGGGTGATTGCCGGGCTGTGGGACGGTGGGGATCACGGGCCTGACACCCAAAGTACAAGAAGAACCAACCAATGCCACGATATCACAACCTATCCCGAGATTGGCCTCGCCGCCGGCGCTTGCTCCGGCAATGGCATTCTTCTGGATATTTCCGACCCGGTGAATCCGGTGCGCCTGGACCAGGTAATAGACTCGGGTTTCGCCTATTGGCACTCGGCAACCTTTAACAACGATGGCAACAAAGTGCTGTTCACAGATGAGTGGGGTGGTGGTGGTCGCGCGCGCTGCCGTGCATCCGACCCAATAAACTGGGGCGCGGATGCGATCTACGACATCGTTGACGGCAAGATGCAGTTTCGTAGCCACTACAAGATGCCAGCACCACAGACCGACGAGGAGAACTGCGTGGCACACAACGGCTCGCTGGTGCCGGTGCCTGGGCGGGATATTTTCGTTCAGGCCTGGTACCAGGGCGGCATCTCGGTTATCGACTTTACCGACTCGTCGAATCCAGTCGAGATCGCCTTTTTTGACCGCGGGCCTGTCGATGCCGAAGAGCTGATTCTGGGTGGATACTGGTCGGCATACTGGTACCGCGGCGTCATCTATGGCACCGAAATCGCCAGGGGTCTCGATGTCTTGTCGCTGACACCCAGTGACTTCCTGTCGGCGAACGAAATAGCCGCAGCTTCATTTATAGACCCCGATGCCATTGTTAACGCACAACGGCAGCAGCGACATACCTGGCCAGCTGAACCGGTAGTCGCCAGAGCGTACCTTGACCAGCTGCGTCGGGGTGGGGTTTTATCTGCTGCAGAAGATGCCGAGGTGACGGTGGCACTGGGCCGGGCCGCAGTTGCGTTGGCGAGTGGTAATAAAAACCAGGCCGAGGCCGCTCAACTTGAAAGGCTGGCTTCTATGCTGGCACAGGAGGGGGCTCGCCGGGCCGGTACTACAGGCAGCCGATATCTGGCCCTGGCCACAACCGTTGAGGGCCTTGCCGAGCGCTTGCGATAAATCAAAAAGGCGCTAAAATTAAGTATTGGAATCACAAAATTGATAGTATGGTCTAAATTAATAGGAAATTAAGAGAGTAGCTGCCTGCGGATGTCAGGATGTGGTTTGAATTAAGGGTACCAAGCGTAAGCGTACCAAAAGCACAAACAGTGGCAAGAGTGAGCCAGAGGACAAAGCAATGAATGACGAAGAACGCAGGACGGGTGGGCGTAGAAGCAATGACCGTAGGAGTGAAGACCCTGGTGGAGTGAGATGGCCAGAGCAAGAGCGCCGGACGGGTATGCGTAGAAAACAACAACGCAGGAGATAGGAATTCCACCAGGACAGAATCCCTGAGCTACACCGGCTGCCTGAGTGGTGACGAGCAAGCTCAAATAATTACCAGCAGATCAAGCAGGAATTAGTACAAAAAAAGGGACACATAGTGTCCCTTTTTCATGCCAGGAGAATTATTCAGAGCTGCCCTAGCAGGCTGTTGAAAAACGCTCAGCCGGCACGATACGGCGTTAAAACCTGGCTCAAAATGCTCATTTACGGCGTCTAAACTCCGCTTTTTCGCCAAGATTTGCCTTGTCTCGCACTCGTCAGAGAGCTTTTCAACAACCTGCTAGGTATCGAAGATCGCGATCAGGCAGCCTTTTGAGTCGGGGATATCGTCCATGTTCACCGTGCCACCCGCTAATACGGTATCCAGAGCATCTTTCAAATAATGCTCACTGGCGCTATTGCGCTGCGTCTCGTATCCAAGCTGGTCATTAATTGGACCACGAAACAGGACTTCCCTGGTTCTTGGGTTGACTATGAAGACTTCCGCAGTGCGCTCGACTCCCAGCGCCTTCGCCAGTGCCTGGCCCTCGTCTTTCATGATGGGGAAGTCGATTCCAAATTCGTCGGCTTCTTTCGCTATGCGCGGAATATTGTCCTGGATATTCGAGTTGAACATAAGGAAGTCGATGTTTTTTGAGCTGTATTCATCACGCACTTCGCGGTAATTTGGCAGTGCGATTCTGGCGATTGGGCAGCCAACGCCCTGTACATAAAAGACCACGAACTCCTTGTTCGCATACTGATCCAGACGATGAGTGACGCCAAGGTGATCGCTTAACTCGAATTCCGGAATCGATCGTAGCCAGTCATCGGCTATGGCCGCCATTGAAGTTAACAGCACGGCACAGACTATAAATAACTTGCGTAGCATAACTGCTCCCTTTACTCATTACGCTAAAACAGTGGTAGAGATGGCCCTGCTTTGCACCACTTATTGCAACACGGACTGGTAACGAGACCCGATGAAAGAACTATTTCTCTTCCACACTGGGAAGTATGGTAACAAGATTATCAACATCATCACATAGGCTTGTCGGCTTTTGTCACAGAAATTTGCAGACTGTTCATCTGTCGACCTTTACACCAGTCAGATTAGGTTAAAGCAAACAAAAACAAAGGCTTAAATGCAGATAAGTCTTCCAAAATTCAATAACTAAAAACTCCATAAAACAAGCATTGCCTGTGTAGGGTAGGGCCTATGACGGCCACGACTTGAGGCCACTGAATGAGCCCACTTATAAGTATGCCTGCCATGAAGGCAATTATGTATTTAAGGGCATAATGGGTGGTGCGAGACAGCTGGAAAGGCAGGTGGCAGCCGGACAGTAGGTTTAACGGCGTTAACACCGGGGACGGATCATGCAGCCATGTTTCGTTCTTTTTTGTGCCAGCTATTTTTGCACAAGTTACGAGCTGCGAAAATCCCTCGAACACTCAGCGTGAAAACCTGGCGCAAAAAACGCCAGAAAAGCAAAGCGCAAGCGTCGAAAAGTCATGCCCAAACAAGTATAGTACATGCTTATCGCCGTAGCAGGACCGTTAATGCTTTCCCGACTCACTCTAATTTACACCAAGCTCGTCTTTGGTCGACCTATCCTGGTGTTGTTGGTGTTGCTGGCGATCACCAGTGTGTTTGCCTACCACGCCCGGAATTTTCGACTCGATGCCTCCGCTGACTCCCTATTGTTAGAAGGCGACAAGGATCTGGAGTATTCTCGTTCTATCAATGCGCGCTATGGCATGAGCGACTCGGTCATCGTCGCTTACACGCCGCTCTATGCCGAACTCTTCAGCCGCGAAACTCTGCAGAAGATGGAAAATCTGCGGCAGGAATTATTGGGCATCGACCGGGTACAGTCCGTCGACAGTATTCTCAATGTGCCGGTGTTTCTGGATACGCAGTTGACATCTATCTCGGAAGATTATCTCACCGTGATGGATCCCGCACTGGATCTGGCTGTCGCCCGCGAAGAAATTATTTCCAGCCCTGTGTTCAGTAACGCCGTGGTAAGCCCGGATGGCGGCACTGCGGGTATGTTGGTGACTTTTGAAATAGATGAAACTTCCCGTGGAATGCTGCAGACCAGAACCGAGCTGCGCAACCAAGAGGCGGACGGCAGTATCACCGCAGAAGGGGCGGCGCAGTTGCGCGAAGTAGAAGCCGATTACGCCGAGTACACCGCCTTGAGCGGGGCCAGACAATCTCAAACTATTAGTGCAATCCGTGGCGTTTTGGATAACTACCGGGACGACGCGCAAATATATCTAGGCGGCGCACCGATGATCGCCGACGATCTGGTTACCTTTGTGCGTGATGATCTCAGCAGTTTCAGTTTCGGGGTTGTAGCCTTTATCATTTTTGCCCTGGGGCTAATCTTCAGGAAAGTTCGGTGGGTAGCATTGCCTCTGGCCTGCTGTGCGGTTGCCGGCACCATCATGATTGGTATTCTGGGATTTATGGATTGGCGCGTAACCGTGGTGTCATCGAATTTCATCTCGCTGCTACTGATCATCACCATTTCCCTCACCGTACACCTAACCGTGCGTTACCGGGAACTACGCGCCAAACTTCATTACAGCAACCATAATAAATTACTACAGCACGCCATACTGAGCATGTTCAAACCCTGTCTTTATACCGCTCTTACCACGGCGGTGGCATTTGGCTCATTGATAGTCAGCGGCATCTCGCCGATCATCTCCTTCGGTTGGATGATGGTGATGGGTGTGTTGGCGGCACTTACCGTAGTGTTCTTCATGTTTCCCGCCATCATGAGTCTGCTGCCTCAGGACCAGACCAAACTGTCCCCCGATCTAAGGTTGAACCTCACCTCGGCATTGGCAACTTTTACCGACAGACTCAATAACAAAGTACTCTACATCTATGCCGGTGTGCTGTTGCTAAGTGTAATTGGCTTAACCCGACTGCAGGTTGAGAACAGCTTCATCGATTACTTTCGCGAGAAGACCGAAATCTTTCAGGGTATGACCCTGTTCGATGAAAAACTCGCCGGCACCTTGAGTTTCGATCTGGTGGTTGACCTGCCTGTGGCAGAAGACGAATTCGACGACGGCTTTGATGACGGCTTCGATGATGGATTTGGTGATGCCGGCGATCAGGATGCCTACTGGTTCACCGCTTCGAAGATGGAGCAGATAAAGGCCATTCATGAGTACTTGGACAATGATCCGCAAACGGGGAAAGTCTTATCCTTTGGTGCCGTAATTCAACTGGCGGAAAAGTTGAATTCCTATCAGCCCATAGATGGGTTGTTATGGGCGGTGCTTTATACTCGAATTCCCCAGACCTTGAAAGATTCTGTGCTTTCACCTTTTGTTTCAATTGCCGACAATCAACTCCGATTTAATGTCCGGGTGAGAGAGTCAGATGAGAATCTGAAACGAAATGAACTGTTGTTGCGCATTGAAAAGGGTGTCGAAGAGCAATTCGGTTTTAGCGATGAACAAGTTAATGTAACTGGCATACTGGTGCTTTATAACAATGTGCTGCAGAGTTTGTACGAGTCCCAGATCCTGACTCTGGGTGTTGTCATGGTGGCGATCACACTGATGTTCCTAGTGTTATTTCGCAGCATCAAGATCGCAATAATTTGTATTATTCCCAACGCTATCGCGGCGGCATTCGTCCTCGGCATCATGGGCTGGCTAGGCATTCCTCTGGATATCATGACAATCACCATCGCGGCTATATCCGTCGGTATTGGCGTGGATAACACCATCCACTACATGCACCGATTTAAACGGGAATTTCCGCGCTTCGGTAGCTATCGCGAGACCATGTTCTTCTGCCATAACAGTATCGGCAGGGCCATGTATTTTACTTCTTTGACCATTGTGGCGGGTTTCTCCATATTGGCGTTGTCCAACTTTATACCCACGATTGTGTTCGGACTACTCACCAGTTTAGCAATGCTGGTTGCATTAATCGGGTCTCTTACCCTGCTACCGCAGCTGCTGCTAAGCTTCAAGCCGCTGGGACCTGAAGTGGATAGCAGCGATAGTTGATGAAGTATTTATCCCTTCTGTGTCTGGCAGTGCTAAAACTCGCAGCATGTAGCGAAGAAGTGGACGATGCTGCTGTGGAATTAACCAGGGTGGAAATGCTGATAGGCGACTCTGCGGCGGTGGCTCGAGGCGAAGCAATCTTTGCCGGGTCCTGTTCGACGTATTGCCATACGCTGGAGCCAGAAGAAACCGACGCCCTGTTCCTGTTTGATTGCGAGTGGAAACATGGTAATACGGATGAGGAAATATTTGATATCGTAGCTGCAGGTGTGGCGGCTACACGCATGGTTGGCTTCGGAGTTAATTTTTCCGATGGCGAGGAAGACTTGTGAAAGATCATCGCCTATTTACGCGTAAACCAGCGGACATGCGGCGAATGACTGTGCAGTAACAAATTCTAAAGACTGTAGGATTAACACAAAGAGGTTTTACATGGTGCGTAACTCTCCCAAAGGGGACAACAAAGACGACAAGAGTGCAGGCCGTTCGGGGTTTATGGATGAAAAATTATTCAAGTCCCGGGCGATAACAATTTTCGGTGAGATTAATGACAAGATGGCGCGTTCGGTAACCGAAAAGTTGCTGGCACTAGCAGCCGATAGCGATGCGCCGATTTCAATTTACATAAGTTCACCCGGTGGTCACGTCGAGTCCGGTGATGTTATCTATGACATAATTAAATTCATCAAGCCAACCGTTAAGGTCATAGGCACCGGCTGGGTAGCAAGCGCGGCGACCACGATTTATCTCGCCGCCGATAAAGCTAATCGCTATTCTCTTCCTAATACTCGTTATTTGGTTCACCAGCCTTCGGGTGGTTCTAGCGGTGATGCGACCGACATTGCAATTCAGGCCGAAGAGATCATAAAGATGCGTGCCCGTATCAATAAATTAATAGCAGATGAAACCGGCCAGGCTTTGGAGCGGGTGGCAAAGGATACAGACAGGGACTTCTGGATGACTGCCGAGCAGGCCGTCGAATATGGAATAGTCAGCAAGGTTGTGAGTTCTGTTAACGAAATTGAGTAACCGCGTTATTCAGAGCTGGGCTAGTTCGAGTTTACTCTGCGAAAAACAGCCTGGCGTCCTTTCGCCAGGGCGCAGGCTACCATAAATTCCGGCGTACAGGTCGCTGCGAATGCCGTCGCGGTATTGGCATCGACCAACTCCATCTGAATTACCCCGGTGACACCGGCACCGATATAGTCGACGGCTACGCTGGCTGTGTTGCCCTCGATCTTGCCCTCCATATTGGTCCACTCGAAACCGAGTGATTCAATCTGGGTAATCTTCATGACCCCGTTTTCCACCTCAATTGCAATCGTGAAGAGAGTGCCTTGCGCGTTCCACACGCCATTCCAGTGTTGAGACAGATCTTCCTGCCCATAGCTTGGCATTGCCATCCAGGCGAACAAGGGCAGGCAAATAACAATGAGCATTTTTCTCAGAAGCATACTAGACATAAGCCAGGCCCACTCCAAAAAGCTGTCCATGATAAAGGCTGATACCAACATACAGACCCAGACCGCCAATAATGGAAATAACGTCCCATACTAGCGATTTGGGATTCGAAGCGGTGTCATCGGAGTAGGCAAGTGCAACGAATTTTACCGATCCCCACAGGGCAAAGCTGCCGAACAGCAGCGTCGAAGCCAGGTCTCCATTCGACCACAGATGGGCGAGCCCCCAAAATACAACAGCTAGCAACATCGGGTTTTTCAGGTACTTGCTCAGATATGTGGCGGGTACGTTTCCTGCCACCAGTAGCACCAACGCTGGCAGCATGAGCAGGTGACTGATGTAGCGCAGTTCATAGATAGGTTGCCACACCATGATAAAAGGCGAGAGAGACTTACCCCAGATGATAAGCATCAGTCCGGTAATCGCGGTCAGGCTGTACAGGCCTTTGTAGACGCCAAGCGATGACCGCGATGCGATGACGGCTTGACGCAATCCAAACTCTCGTAGCAAGTGGGGAAGGATGAACAGCAGTAGTCCAATTAAAAGAATGAACACGTGAGGGTTAACCAGAACAATCAGGCGAGCCCAAGTGTAGCATGGCATAGGGGCATATTAACCCGTGCAACCGACTCGGCCCCGGCAAATTCTCCGGGCCGGGTTGATTGATCAATTCTTGACATTTAATTAATTAAATGTTTAATTAATAATCTTTAATAGAAATTATCTACACAACAGCACATGGCCATGCAATTACACAGTCATAGATGGTTAACGGCGATTAAGGACAGCAAATGGCGGCGAACATGAAGAAGCGCAGCAACCTTGGCAGACCCGCAGGCAAAGACAGCGACAAAGTGCGAGCTGACTTGCTTAATGCCGCCCGTGAGCATTTCCTCTCCCGCGATTTTAAAGCCGTCTCAATACGTCATATAGCCGAGACTGCCGGGGTTAATGGCGCCATGGTGAATTATTACTTTGGCGGTAAACAGGGACTGTACCTGGCGATGGTCGAGGGCCTGTTCCAGCGACTGGAAGAGAGTTTAGGTGAACTGGATAAGGATACGGAACTAACCGTTGCCGACTTCTGCAAGAGCTATTGCAAATTACTCGGTGCAAACCCCTGGTGGCCGAATTTTTTTGTGCGCGAGGTTTTATTTAGCGCAGGTGAAACTCGTGAGGCTATCATCAACAGATTCGCGTCAGTATTCGCGCCAAAATTGCTGCAATCAATTCAGGCCGAAATATCGGCGGGGCATTTTCGTCAGGATCTGAATCCAGCTCTTACTCTGTTATCACTGATGGGCATGACAATTTTTCCCTTTCTGGCCAAGCCCATGGTAGAGCAGGTATTGCACCTCTCAATCGATGAGAATGTGGTTGAATTGTTGGCAGCTCATAATACGGAATTGTTCTTGCGTGGAGTTGAGGCGCCTGACAGTAAAAGGAGTGAATCATGAATCGACTTAAACTGACTGGCGTTGTTTCAGTAGTCGCGTTTCTAACGGCCTGCGAAGAGCCACCCTTACAGGCCCTGGGGCAGTTGCAATCAGACAGAGTGGAACTGGTAGCCGAAGTCTTCGAGACAATTCTGAGCATTAACGTAATCGAGGGTGATCAACTACAAGCGGGTAACTTAATGCTGCAGCAGGATACCAGTCGTGTGGATATTCGAATCGCCGAAGCGCAGGCAAACTTAGTGCGTATAGAGGCGGTACTCGCTGAGCAAATAAGCGGTCCCAGGGCTGAGACTATTAACACGGTCAAAGCCAGTCTCAACGAAGCCGAAATAGATCGTGCATTCAGACGGCGGGACCTGGATCGCTTGAGTGGCCTCAGACAGCAAAATCTGATGTACCCCGTCAGCCCTAGTTGGACATAATTGGCCCATTGCTTAAGAGGTACTTTTAGCTCATCGTCAACCCGAGAGGAAAACGATGATGAGAAAGAAAAGAAGTGCCGAGAAGACAGTTCGTGAT